>JBJXHB010000318.1:0-13483 GCA_046160725.1 Aquabacterium sp. | reverse complement strand
GGTCGATGGCCTCGAACAGGCGGCAGACCCAGTCACGCTCGGCATCGGTCAGCTCGGGTCGCCAGATTTCGAACAGCAATATCACGCGCGTCTGGTCGCTGTCGTTCCACGCCTCGTGCTCGATCGTGTCGTCGAAGGCCCAGGCCCGCCCCTCGACCCAGGCCCGGGTCTCGTTGCCGACGCGGAAGCCACAGCCCGGCGGCACGACCAGGGGCAGGTGGCAGATCAAACGCGTGTTGACCAGCCCGCTGTGCGGCGGTATCCGGGCGCCGGGCCGCAGGACCGAGAACAGGATGGACGGCGACCGGCCCGGCATGCGGGTCAGTGGCACGGCCTCCAGTGCCGCCATCGTCTGCGGGCAACGGGCCACATGCTCGGCCACCGGCTCGCCGTTGCGCCACAAGTAGTAGGCGCTCCAGTCCGGGTTATCGACCATGCCGCCGCCGGCGGTGCCGGGGCGACTCGGGTCACGACGGACATAGGGGTCGATGTCGCGGCCCTCGCGCAAGACCGCCTCCAGCTCGGCCCGGATGGCATCGGTGGAGGCCTCCAGCGCGTCCATCCACGGGAACAGCGCACGGTCGTAGAACTGGATCTGGGGCAGCTCGGGGAAGCAGTAGATCTTGGGGTTCTGAAAATAGCGCTGGCGGCGGCCTGACAGCAGCTCGAGTGACTGCTCAAAGCGGGCAGAGCGGGCCGGCTCGCCGCTGCAGCCCAGGTCGGCGCGCAGGCGCGCCTCAAAGGCCAAGGCCAGTTTCTCGCTGGCTGCCCGGGCCCTGGCCAGCATGGGCTGGAAGGCGTCCGGCAGCGCCGGGTCGGCCTGGCCGTGCCGCAGCACAGCGGCATAGAACGCAGCGGCGCCACGGCCGTCACCCTGCAGGTGCAGCAGGTCCGCCTTGGCCATCAACGCCGTCAGGTTGCGCGGCTCCCGGGCCAACGCCTGGTCCAGCGCCTGGCCGGCGGCCGCCGTGTCCCGCAGCATCAGACAGGCCTGCGCCAGCGCGAGCCATGTCGCCGTGTCGGCCAGCCCGGCCTGGGTGATCGTTGACAGCAAGCCACGCGCCGAGCGCGCATCTCCAGCCTGCAATGCGCCCACGCCACGCTGGAACAGCGCGGCCGCCTCGTGCCCGGTCACGCCGCCCGCCGCAGCCGCGGCACCGATGCCAGCAAGGCGCGGGTGTAGGCCTGCTGCGGCGCCTGCAGCACCGTCGCCGCCGGCCCGGATTCCTCCAGCGCGCCGGCACGCATCACCGCCACGTCGTCGGCGATGTATTCGACGACACCGATGTTGTGGGTGATGAAGAGATAGGACAGGCCGAACTCGGCCTGCAGCTCCTTCAGCAGGTTCAGGATCTGCGCCTGCACCGAGACATCCAATGCCGAGGTCGGCTCGTCGCAGACGATCAGCCGCGGCTGAACCGCCAGCGCGCGCGCGATGGCGATGCGCTGGCGCTGCCCGCCCGAGAACTCATGCGGAAAGCGCTCCAGCGCATCCGGGCGCAGGCCCACCCGCTGCACCAGCTGCTGCAGGCGCGCCAGGCGCTGCGCCGCGTCCATCTCCGGGCGCAGGGCCTGCAGCCCCTCCTCCAGGATCTCCAGCACCCGCATGCGCGGGTCCAGCGATGCGAAAGGGTCCTGGAAAATGATCTGCACCTCGCGTCGCGCCTGCACCAGGGCGTCGCCGGACAGGCTGAACAGGTCGCGCCCGTCCAGCACGGCGGTGCCCTCGATGTCGGCCTGGTGGCGCAGCAACTGGACGATGGCCTTGCCGGTGGTCGTCTTGCCACAGCCGCTCTCGCCCACCAGCGCCAGCGTGCGGCCGCGGTAGATGTCGAAGCTGACGTCCCGGACCGCATGGTGATGCCCCGCCGCCCGTTGCAGCAGGCCGCGGCGGATCGGAAACCGCACATGCAGGCCCTGCACCCGCAACAGCGGTTCTGTCCCAGCCTGGCTGCTGGCCGCCGGCGTCGCCGCAGTGGCCACGGCTTCGGCCGGAGACACATGCAAGGGCAGCGGGTCTGCCCCCGGCGCGTGCCTCAGGCAGCGCACCTCGGCTTCGCCCACCGTCACCACCGGTGGCAGCGTGGTGGCGCAGGCGGGTTGCGCGGCCGCGCAACGCGGCGCAAACCGGCAGCCGGCAAAGGCCTGCGTCAGGGCCGGCACCGTGCCGCCGATGGCCATCAAGGGCATGCCACGCTGGGCCGCGTCCGGCAGGGCGCGCAGCAGCGCCTGCGCATAGGGGTGGCGCGGCGCTGCAAAGAAGCCGGCCGCCGGCGCGACCTCGATGATCTGGCCGGCGTACATCAGGGCCACTCGATGGGCCATGCCGCTGACCACCGCCAGGTCGTGGGTGATCAGCAGCAGGGCCATGCCGGTCTCGGCCTGCAGTTGCTTCAGCAGGTCCAGGATCTGTTGCTGGATGGTCACGTCCAGCGCCGTGGTGGGCTCGTCGGCCACCAGCAGGTCGGGCTCACCGTCCAGCGCCATGGAGATCATCACGCGCTGCTTCTGGCCGCCGCTCATGCGGAATGGGTAGTCGTCGATGCGCCGCTCGGGCTCCGGGATGCCGACGCGGCGCATCCAGTCGTTGGCCTTCTCGCGCGCGGCCTCGCCGCGCAGCGCGGTGTGGGTCTCGATCGCCTCGATGATCTGGTCGCCGACCCGCAGCACCGGGTTCAGGCTGGTGCCGGGTTCCTGAAAGATCATGGCCATGCGCCGGCCGCGCAGGCGCCGCATGGCGGATTCGGGCAGGTCCAGCAGGTCCTGCTGGTCCAGCTGCACCCGGCCGGCCGTGACGCTGCCGCTCTCCGGCAGCAGCCGCATGAGCGCCAATGCCGTCATGCTCTTGCCGCAGCCGCTCTCGCCCACCAGCGCAAACGTCTCGCCACGGTCGATGCTCAGGCGCAGGGCATCGATGGCCCGCACCACGCCGGCATCGGCATCCAGCTCGACCCGCAGCTCGTCGATGTTCAACATGGCGGCTGGGTCCTCATGTCGTCGCCCGGCGCAGCCGTGGCCGTGCCACGCGGCTGCGCGGGTCGAATGCATCGCGCACGCCGTCGGCAAAAAGGTTGGCGGCCAGCACCAGGGTCACCATGAAGCAGAAGGCGGATGCGAACGGCCACCAGATCACCGGGTCTCGGCTCATCTCGTTGCGGGCGTAATTGATCATGCCGCCGAAGCTGTTCATGGTCGGGTCGACGCCGACGCCGACATAGGACAGCACGGCCTCGTACAAGATCAGCGACGAGAACTCCAGCACGGTGACGATCAGCATCAGGTGCGCGACGTTCGGGAACAGGTGGCGCCGCAGGATGCGCATGTCGGCGACGCCGAAGGCCTGTGCCGCCTGCACGTACTCCAGCTCGCGCAGCTTCAGCGTCTCGGCGCGCAGCAGGCGGCACAGCCCGGCCCAGCCCGTCAGCCCCAGCACCATGCACAGCAAAAAGAGCTTCAAGTCGGCCCGCTCCAGGCCGGTCTCGAACAGCTCGGGATGCTTGTCCAGGAACACCTGGACCATCAGCACGCAGGCCGCGATCAACAGGATGTTGGGTATGGACGACAGCACCGTGTACAGGTACTGCACCGCCTCGTCCACCCAGCCGCGGTACCAGCCCGCCAGCAGCCCCAACACCACCGCCAGCGGCAGCGTGGCCAGCGTGGCCAGCGCGCCGATAACGAAGGCGGTGCGGATGCTCTTGAGCGTCTGCACCAGCACGTCGTTGCCGGTCACGTCGGTGCCCAGCACGTGGTAGTGGCCCATCAGCGCCACCACCGGCCCCGTCAACGCGCACAGCACGACCAAGGTCAACATGGCCACGCGCCACGGGATGGCGGTCTCGCCATGCCGCACCGCGGCGGCCATGGCGCTCCAGCTGGTGCGCGCCATGCGGGCCGTCAGCGCGATGACGGCGGCGCACATCAACAGGCCAGCGGCCAGGCCACCGGCCAGTCCCACGGCCGCGCGCAGGCCGACATCGCCGGCCCATTGGTTGGCCGGGTCCTTCAGGTGCACCCCGCCATGCTGCAGGCGCGGCGCCTGGCGCACCAGGCCGCCGGCAGCTTCAATCGATTCCTTGGTGTAGCTCGAGAAGGCCAGCGGCAGCGAATAGGTGGTCTCCCGCGCCGCCAGCTGCCGGGCCAGCAGTGCGTCCAGCAGCGAGCGCACCTGCGCGTCATAGGCGGCGGCCACCGGCGCCTTGCCCGCCACAGCCGACGCAGGCGGCAGCGCGGCGCGGTAGTGGACGCTGTCGGCCAGGGTCACCAGCAGGCAGGCCAGCAGCAGCACCGTGGAGCCCAGCGCCGGCGCATTGCAGAACACCCGGCGCCAGGTCGCGGCCAGGTTGGGCCGCCTCAGCACCATCACGCCGTATGCGATGGCGCTGACCACCAGCAGCCAGATGGCCGCATCGGTCCACAGCACGACCAGCTTGGGCATGCCGCTCAACCCAGCCGCACCCGGGGGTCGACCCAGGTGTAGGCGATATCGACCAGCATGTAGCTGGCGATGTACAGCACCGAGCCGACGAAGACCATGGTGCGCACGATGGCGAAGTCCTGCTTGCCGATGGCCTCGATCACGAAGGCGCCCAGCCCGGGGATGCCGAAGAAGCTCTCGAACACCAGGCTGCCCATGACGACATAGGGCAGATAGCCACCGGCACTGGTGATGATGGGAATCAGCGCATTGCGCAGCACATGGCGCCACAGCACCACGCTCTCGGCCAGGCCCTTGGCCCGGGCGGTGCGGACATAGTCGCGGCCGATCTCCTCCAGGAACATAGCCCGGTACAGGCGGGCCTCGGTGCCCAGCCGCGACAACGCCGACAGCAGCACCGGCAGGACCAGGAAACGCAGCAGGTCCAGCCCGCCGGTCCAGCCGGAGATGGGCACCAGCTTGAGCACCCGCGAGAACAGGAACTGTCCGACGATGATGTAGAACAGCGCCGAGATCGACAGCAGCACCACGCACAGCACCACGCCGGCCAGGTCCAGCCGGGTACCGCGCAGCATCACCAGCCACAGCGCGAACGACACGCTGGCGATCACCTGCAGGATAAAGATCGGCAGCGCCAGCTGCACGCTCACCCACATGCGGCGCGCCACCTCGTCGCCCAGGTCGCCGGCGGCCTCGCTGTCGGCACGGCCGAACTTCAGCGTGAACAGCGACACCGACCGTTCCCAGAAGATGGTCTCGGTGATGCGCTCGGTACCGACCTTCGCGGTGTTGACGTACAGCGGCTTGTCATAGCCTCGCTCGGACTTCCAGCGGTCGATCAGCTCCTGCGTCACACGCTTGCCGCCGATGTTCAGACGCGCCATGTCGTCCGGCGTGTTGACCGTGAAGAACAGGAAGAACGTGGCCAGGTTGACGCCGACCAGGACCAGCAGGCCGTACAGCAGGCGGCGCAGGATGAAGGTGGCCATGGCGATGCTGCGGGTCCCGTCGGGCGTCAGGCCTGGAGCACGCGGCCGCGGCCGTCGGTGCGCTCACGTCGGCGCAGCTGCACGCGCGCGGCCCAGACCAACCCCACCACGGCGACGAGTATCAATGCCACCGGCCACCAGCGCGGCTGGTTCCAGGTCGACAAGGCAGCGGCGCGCTGGGTGGTGTCCAGCCGCAGGTAGCGCCCATGGTCGCGGATCAGGATTGCCGGCCTGGAGTTCTTGACCCAGCCTTGCACCGCTGTCGAGGCATACGGATAGAAGCCCATGCTCCAGGGCGCGTCCTCCTGCAGCACGCGCACCATCTGGTCGATGATGGCCTGCTTGGCCGGCCCGTCGTCCAGCATTTTCAGCTGGGCAAACAGGCGGTCGAAGTCCGGGTTCTGGTAGTTGGCTGTGTTCTCGCCGTCAGACACGCTTTTGGCATTGGGGCCGTACAGCAGGAACAGGAAATTCTCGGCGTCGGGATAGTCGGCATTCCAGCCCGACCAGAACACCTGGTGCTTGCCCTTGCGCACCTTGTCCTGGAACTGGTTGTTGTCGGTCGCCCGCACCTCCAGCTGGATGCCCAGCTTGGCGAACTGGCGCACCACCCAGTCGATCTCCGGCTTGCGCTCCGGCGTCGGCGGTGCATAGAAGTCGTAGTTCAGCACCATCTGGCGGCCGGTCGCGGCATCGCGCCCGCCGGGCCAGCCGGCATCGGCCATCAGCTTGCGGGCATGCTCGATCGTGCGGCGCCGGGCCTGGCCGCCGACCCACTCATGGGTGACCGGGTTGACGCCCTCGGCCGTGCCCTCGCGCGAGCCGAAGATGCCGGGGGGCAACGGCGTCTGCGCAGTGACGCCGGCCTTCTTGGGGAAGATGGTCGAGTATTCCTCCCAGTCCATCGCGATGGTGATGGCCTGGCGCAACCGGCGGTTGCGCTCGGCCTGCCGGGCGTCCTTGGCATGGCCCAGCACCGGGTCCAGCATGTTGAAGCCCAGGATGTAGCTGTTGACGTCGGAGTACTTCGGAAAGTCGAAACCCCGCTCCCGGTACTGCGCCCGCACCCGGTCGGAGTCCAGCGCCTCCACCAGATAGGCCAGGCCGGAGTCGGTGCGGTCGAAGTCCTGGAAGTCATAGAAGCCGTCGCGGAACTTGGCGCGCTGCGGCGTGCTCTCGCGCTCGACGACGATGACGATGCGGTCGGCGAAGGGTGTCTTCTTGCCGCAGTCCTCCAGCAGGCCGGCCTTGCGGTCGGCATCGCTGCCCTCGCAGGGATAGGGCTCGCCGCGGTAGTGCGGGTTGCGGTCCATCACGATGCGGCGGTCCTTCTCGAAGGTCGTCACCATGAAGGGCCCGGTGCCCACCGGCCATGTGTCCAGCGAGATGCCGGCCGCCGCCAGGCCGGGCTGGGCATAGAAGGCATCGGCCTCCCAGGGCACCGGCGCCAGGAAGGTCATCTGCATCCAGTACTTCCACTGCGGGTACTTGCCCTTGATGCGGATGCGCAGGACATGCTTCTCGGGCGCGCTGGCACCGGCCAGCGGCCAGCGGCGGAAGTCCAGGAACGGCCGGTCCGGGTTGGACGGGTCGTGGCCGGCCCGCATCTTGGCATCCTCGGCCTTGATCAGCTCACCGTATTCCTTCAGGCCGACCACGTACTCGCTGAACAGGCCGAAGATCGGCGTCGTGATGCGCGTCGTGGCGTGGCGCTTGAGGGCATAGACGAAGTCCTCGGCCACCAGCTCGCGCGTGCCCGGGTGCTCGAAGTCCAGTGGCGTCTTGCGCTGCCCCAGGTCACCAGGGCGCATGGCGTGGTAGCGATACGCACCGCGCTCGTCCTGCGCAAAAGCTGGATGCGGCTGGTAGCGGATGCCACGCTTGATGGGGATGTCGTAGACGCTCTCGGCCACCTGCTCGCCCGGAGCGTCGTCCGGAAGCGCCGCGCCGTTCTTGTCCAGGTAGCGGGGTGCGACCACGCGCTCGGCCGACTTGGGCACCAGCTCGAACGGCCGCTTGAGATAGTGATAGCCGTAGGGCGGCTCGTAGACCTGGAACGTGACGGCCGTGTCGTTGGTCCAGTAGGAGGCCGTCGGGTCGACATGGCGCGGCGTGTTCTCCTGCATCGCCGCGTAGATGGTGTTCTGGCCAGCGGCGCCGCGGTGCCAGGGGCTGTTGTCGCAGGCGGCCGCGCCCAGCAGCAGCGCTGCCGACAGCAGGCGTGCCATGGCACGCAGGAGACCCGGAAACATGAGGGAAATTCTAGGAGCCGCGGTCGATGTGGCGGCTCGGGGTTTGACCGCTACCAGCCGACCAGCACATTGCGGCCGGCCACGACCAGGTCGACCCGCTGGCCCACGGGCAGCGAGACCTTGGTGCGCACATGGCCAAACGGCAGCCCGGTGAGGATGGGTACACCACTGGCCGCGCGCACATGAGCCACGGCCGACTTCAGCGTATAGCCACGGTCCAGCGGCGAGGCCTTGAAATCGGTGACCTGCCCGATCAGCACCGCCTTCTGCCGCGCCAGCACACCCGCCTGCAGCAGCTGCAACAGCGATCGCTCCACACGGTAGGGGTGCTCGTTGACATCCTCGACGAACAGGATGCCGCCGCGGATGCGCGGCATGTGGGGCGTGCCCAGCAGCGAGCACAGCATGGTGAGGTTGCCACCCCACAGCCGGCCACGTAGCTGCAGGCCGTCGAAGCCGGCCTCGGTGCGGAAGCCGATGGCCTCCAGCTCACCGCTCATGGCCTCGCGGAAGCAGTCCCGCGTCACCGGGTCGATACCGCCGGCCTCATCCGTGCGGCCGAAGTCGTCCGCGGCCGACGGCCCATGCCAGCTCGTCGCGCCCGTATGGGCAAGTAGTCCCAGCTGCAGCGCCGTGAAGTCGCTGTAGCCCACCCAGCGCGTGCCACGCTCCACACTGCGGGCCAGGCGCGGCCAGTCAATGCCGTCCAGCAGCCGCGACAGGCCATAGCCGCCACGCACGCTCATGGCCACGCCGGGCGCGGCGTCGGCCACGCGGTGCAGCGCCTGCAGCCGCAGCTCGTCGCGGCCCGCAAAACGCTGGTGGCGCCCACGCACGCCGGGGTCGACGCTGACACCGAAGCCCAGGGCCGCCAGGCACTGGCGCGCGCGCCGCACGGCATCGGTGCGCAGCTCAACGCCGGACGGCGCCAGGATGACCAGCGAGCCGGCCGGGTCAACCATGGGGTGGCTCCAGGCTGTCCACCTCCAGCACCTCGCCGGTGGGCAGCGGTTCGATGTCGTCGTTGCCAGGTGCAGGCGCCGACGCGGTGCCCTGCCCCGCCTCGGCCCGCGCCGCCCGCTGCTCCTCGCGCCGCCGGGCGAAGAACTGACGCAACAGGCCAGCGGCTGCGTCGGCCATGAGGCCGCCCTGGATCTGGGTCTGGTGGTTCAACCGGTCCATCGCAAACAGGTCCAGCACCGAGCCGGCCGCGCCGGTCTTCGAGTCCGGCGCCGCGAACACCACCCGCTTGACGCGGGCATGCAGCAAGGCCATGGCGCACATGGCACAGGGCTCCAGCGTCACGAAGACCTCGCAGTCCGGCAGCCGGTAGTTGCCGAGCAACTGCGCGGCATGGCGCAGAGCCACGATCTCGGCGTGGCCGGTCGGGTCATGCGTGGTCACCGGACGGTTGTAGCCGGTGGCCACCACCTGCCCGCCCCGCATCACCACCGCGCCGACCGGCACCTCGCCGGCCAGCTCGGCATTCAGGGCCTGGTCCAGGGCCACCCGCATCGCGGCCTCGTCGGCCGGCGTGAAGGCCACCGGCGCGGCCGTACCCGGACTCATGCAGCGGCGGCCTGCCCGCGCTCCCAGGCGGCGCGACGCTCGGCCCGTGCCTGGGCCCGGCCCTCCCGCAACTGCTGCGCCTGCGCGTCCCAGTCGGTGCCGGCCACCACGTCGGCCAGCGGCCGCAGCGCCTCGCGCAACGCGGACTGTGGCACCTTGCGGTACTCGCGGCCATAGTCGTCGCGCTGCAGCCACTGCAGATCGACCAGCCAGCGGCGCAGTTCCACATGGTCCACACCGATGAAGCGGGCCGCCGCGGCCAACCGGGCCTTCAACGCCTGGTTGACCGCAGGCTCGGTCCAGACCTGCCCGTCTGGCAATCCCGCCCACACCAGGGCCAGCGCAAGACCACGCTCGGTCTCGCTCAGGCCGCCGAGGCTGACGTGTTCCTTGGGCAGCAGTTGCAGCAGGCGTTGGTGAGGTGTCATGTGGGCCTCCGGTGCGAAGACTGCAGTATCGCCGCGGCTGGATGGCTGGCCCGCCGGTCGGTCCGCTGCGACCGGCGCCGCTGCCGTCCGCGCGGCGTCGCGCTACTTGAAGAAGCGGGACCCGAACCAGTAGTCTCGGCTCACGCGCTGCAACAGGGCCTCCAGCACCTCGGCCGGCTCGCTATCGGCCGCCACCACGGCAATCGTGAAGGGGCCATCCGCGGCCGGCGACAGACAGATCGCCAGCAACCAGCACGGTCGGCCATAGAAGGTCCGCTCCTCGCGCACGACCTGGCTGCGACCCTCGGCCCGCATACGCAGCGCCAGATCCTCGATGGCGGGCCAGTACAGCGTGTTCTTCGCCGCACGTTCGAATCGGCACTGGTCCGCGCCGGCCAGCGGCCCGCGCAGAAGCAAGGCCGCCTTGACCTCGGGCTGCTGGCGCAGCCGCTCCAGATGCTCTGGTGACTCGACATCCATGACCACCCCCGCGAGTGTCCTGCCCGACCGTGAAGCTGGCCGCCGGCCATGGCCCCTCCCTGGATGATCACATGGGTCGGCCGACCCCATGCCGGGCCTGGCCGCGCACTGTCGCCACGCCCCGGCCCCATGGCGGGTCACGCTCTGGTAACGCCCCGGGACAAGACTGGGCACTCCTGCCAATCAACACCCAAGAGGAGTCCCATCATGTCGATCCATCACCCCACCACCTACTCGCGCTTTCTACCCACGCTCCGCTGCGCCGCCCCGGCGCGGCTGCTCGCGGCTGCTCTGGCCCTGCTGGCGGGTGCAGCCAGCGCGGCACCGGTACCCTCCAGCGTCAGCACCGCCCCGGGCATGACCCACAACGCCGCCGCCCTGACCGGCTTCTCGACCACTGGTTCGGACATGGCCGGCATCCGCGTCACGGCCTATTTCTCCAACTCGACATCGCAGACCGCCATCTGGTCCGACCAGGGCGGTGGATACGGCGGTGCGTTCGGAGCGGGTTGGGGCCTGACCCTGGATGGCGACTCGTTCACCAGCCCGTGGACGCTCTACAACGACGCCAACGCCCTGATGGTGCGCCTGGTGGTCGACGGCAAGCTGGGCCGCACGGCCTTCGACATGATCAGCGACCCGGAGCTTTCACCGGGCTCGGCCCGCGGCAAGGCCTTCACCGACGCCGACCTGGACGGCGCCGGCGTGCGGTTCGTCGACGTGCTGTACCTGGACCGTCTCGTCGTCGGCGGCGTCTTCTACGAGGACCTGTACACCCGGATGGACCTGCGGTTTGAAGGCGACGGCTTGCTTGGTCAGCTGACCTTCCTGGCCGATACCGACAACGCCAGCGTGGACATCCGCCCCGGCATACCGGAGCCCAGCACCTATGCCCTGCTCGGCTTGGGCCTGGCCGGTGTCGGCTGGGTGGCACGGCGCCGCCGCATGGACTGCGGCCGCTGAGCCTTGCGCCCGGCGGGGCGGCGGGCCGTGGCGTCGGCGTCCGCGCAACTGGAGACGGCCACACGCCGCCACGGACGGCCAGTCATCGGGGCCGTGGTGGCGCGGCCAGCGTGCCGCTGTAGAACACCCGGAACTCATGCAGCTCGTACCTGAAGGTGCCGGCCTGCATCGACGGGTCGTCCTTCAGCCAGGCGTTGGCCTCGGCCTCGCTGGCCGCGCGCAGCACGATCAGTCCCTTGTCGCCATAGCGCGCGCCCATGACCAGCGCACCCTGCTCGCGCAGGCGGCGCAGATGCGCGGAATGCTCGCGGAAGAACATCTGCTCCTGCGGCGCCTTGGCCGCATCCCAGGCCGGGCCTGTCCTGATCTCGACGGCAAACAGCAAACCGGCCGGCACCGCAGCCGACGCCGCGGGTGCCGCGACCGACGGCGCTGCTGGCAACTGCGCCCAGGCGCTGGCGCCGAGCACGGCGGACATCACTCCCACGGCCAGCGTGTGTAAAGCGTGACGCCACCGTTGGCAACCGACGATGATGCCTGTCATGGCTGCACCCGCGAGTAGTAAATGACCCAACGGTCGGACCAGGTTGCACCGGCATCGGGCGTGACCTGCCAGCGCCAGGTGAGGCTGCGCTCGGTGATGGCCTCGAAGACCATGCGCTGGGCCGGCGTGCCCTCTTTGAGCCGAGACGACACCAGCACGAAGCGGTCGCCCTCGGGCCCACCCACCAGCGCAAAGTAGCCGCCCTGGTTGTCGACCCAGGTCTGGCGCCAGCGCTGCACCGGTGCGTGATAGACCGACACCGAGTGGCCGACCAGCCCGCCGGTGCTGGCGCCGCCATTGAATGCCTCCTGGACCACGCAGCCGCCATAGGCCGAAGTGACGGTGTTGGTGCCGCTGCCGGCCGGCAGGCCGGGGCTGGCGTCCCAGCGCACGCTCCAGTGGCCGAGCCAGAAGTCGAGCTGTCGGAACGCGGGCCCACTGCAGGCGGCAGGCGGCGCCGTCACGGGCGCCTGCGTCGCCGGCGTGGTCACGGCGGTCTGCGCCGGCGCGCTGCAGCCCGGTAGTGCCAGCGCGGCACAGGTGGCCAGGCGCAGGGCACTGGTGGAGCGTTTGCTGGGCAATGGCCAGGGATCGAATAGCACGGATGGGCGCTCCTGATGGGCGGCGGCCGCAGCCGGGCGAAGACCCTTCTGGCGGCGCCGAGGGCATGTCGGCGGAACCCTCATGCTAGGTCGCGGCGTCGCTGCCTTGGGTGCAGAAATTGCGCGCTTCGGGTGGCATACCCACCTCGCCGCAAGTATGCGGCTCGGAGTGGGCTGGCCTGGGCATGCTGACTCGCACCACCCACCTCGCCGCAAGTATGCGGCTCGGAGTGATGTCGGCCTGGGCATGCTGACTCGCACCACCCACCTCGCCGCAAGTATGCGGCTCGGAGTGATGAGGCGCAGAACAGTGCGCAGGCACTGTTCTGCGTCCACATCACTCCCACTCGATCGTGGCTGGGGGCTTGCTGCTGATGTCGTAGGTCACGCGGTTGATCCCGCGCACCTCGTTGATGATGCGGGAGCTGACCTTCTTCAGCAGCGCGTAGGGCAGCTCGGCCCAGTCGGCGGTCATGAAGTCGCTGGTCTGCACGGCGCGCAGCGCGACCACGTTCTCGTAGGTGCGGCCGTCGCCCATCACGCCCACGCTGCGGACGGGCAGGAAGACCGCAAAGGCCTGGCTGGTCAGGTCGTACCAGCTCTTGCCGCTGGCCTCGTCCTTGAACGCCCGCAGCTCCTCGATGAAGATGGCATCGGCGCGCCGCAGGAGGTCGGCGTAGGGCTTCTTCACCTCGCCCAGGATGCGCACGCCCAGGCCCGGGCCGGGGAAGGGATGGCGATAGACCATCTCGGGCGGCAGGCCGAGCGCGACACCCAGCTCGCGCACCTCGTCCTTGAACAGGTCGCGCAACGGCTCCAGCAGCTTCAGCCCGAGCTCGGCCGGCAGTCCACCCACGTTGTGGTGGCTCTTGATGGTGACGGCCTTCTTGGTCTTGGCGCCGCCGCTTTCGATCACGTCCGGGTAGATCGTGCCCTGGGCCAGCCACTTCGCGCCGCGGTTGCCCGCTGCGGTCAGCTTCGCAGCCTCCTGCTTGAACACGGTGACGAACTCGGTGCCGATGATCTTGCGCTTGGCCTCGGGGTCGGTGACGCCGGCCAGCCGGCCCAGGAACAGCTCGCTGGCGTCGACGCGGATCACCTGGGCATGCAGCTGGCCGACGAACATGTCCATCACCATGTCGCCTTCGTTCAGGCGCAGCAGCCCGTGGTCGACGAAGACGCAGGTGAGCTGGTCGCCGATGGCACGGTGGATCAGCG
>JBJXHB010000317.1:0-4350 GCA_046160725.1 Aquabacterium sp. | reverse complement strand
TGGCCAGCACCGGCACCACGGTCAGCAGCAGCACCAGCAGCCACTGGTCCCACACCGGCCGCCAGTCCAGCTTCATGCCGATGGTGATGAAGAACAGGCCCAGCAGCACGTCGTGGAACGGCCGGATGTCGGTCTCGACCTGGTGCTTGTATTCCGTCTCCGCTACCAGCATGCCGGCCACGAAGGCGCCCAGCGCCAGTGACAGCCCGGCATGCTCGGTCAGCCAGGCCATGCCCAGCGTCACCAGCAGCACGTTCAGGACAAACAGCTCCTCGCTCTTGCGACGTGCGACCAGGGTCAGCCACCAGCGCATGACGCGCTGTCCACCCACCAGCAGCAGGGTCAGCAGCACCACCGCCTTGACCAAGGCCAGACCGAGCGCCTGCGCCATCTCGTCGGGGCGCGCACCCAGTGCCGGTATCAGGACCAGCAGCGGCACCACGGCCAGATCCTGGAACAACAGAATGCCCATGACCATACGACCGTGCTCGCTTTCCAGCTCCAGCCGGTCGGCCATCAGCTTGGCGACGATGGCAGTGGACGACATGGCCATGGCCGAGCCCAGCGCCACCGCGCCCTGCCAGCCCAGGTCCCAGGGCTGGCCGATCCAGGCGAACAGGGCGATCAGCGCCGCATTGCCCAGCACCGCGCCGGTGATGGTCAGCCCCACCTGCGACAAACCCAGACCGAAGACCAGCGTGCGCATGCTGCGCAGCTTGGGCAAGTTGAACTCCAGCCCGATCACGAACATCAAGAAGACCACGCCGAACTCGGCCAGGTAGCGGATGCCCACACCGTCCTGCGCCAGTGCCAGGGCATTCGGGCCGATCAGGACGCCCACCGCCAGATAGCCCAGCATGGGAGGCAGTCGCAGCAACCGGCAGGCCACGACGCCGAGCACGGCGGCCAGCAGATACAGCAGCGCAAGGTCCAGCGTGGTGGCCATGGTCCGCAGCGGGCGCGGCGCTCAATAGAATCGAAGCACGGATGCTAAGCGAGCCCCTCGCTCAGGCCGGCCCGTTGCCTTGACCGCTCCCTTGCCCACTTCCTTTGATCCGGCGCGCGCTTTGCGCCTGGCGGTGCAGACCCTCGAGATCGAGGCCGCAGCCCTGCTGGCCCTGCGCCAGCGCCAGGGTGCCGCCTTCGGCAGCGCTGTGCAGGCGATGCTCGAGTGCCGCGGCCGGACCATCGTCATGGGGATGGGCAAGAGTGGCCACGTCGGGCGCAAGATCGCAGCCACGCTGGCGTCGACCGGCACGGCGTCGTTCTTCGTCCATCCGGCCGAGGCCAGCCATGGCGACCTGGGCATGCTGACCACCGGTGACGTCGTCCTGGCCATCTCCAACAGTGGTGAGAGCGACGAGCTGACCACCCTGCTGCCGGCCCTGCGCCGCCTGGGCGTGACCCTGGTGGCGATGACCGGACGGCCCGAATCCACCATGGCCCAGCATGCCGACATCGTGCTGTCCAGCGCCGTCGACCAGGAGGCCTGCCCGCTGAACCTGGCCCCCACGGCCAGCACCACCGCGCAGATGGCACTGGGCGATGCGCTGGCGGTGGCCCTGCTGGATGCGCGCGGCTTCCGCGAGGAGGACTTTGCCCGGTCGCATCCCGGTGGCGCGCTGGGTCGCAAGCTGCTGATGCACGTCGTCGACCTGATGCGCAGCGGCGACGCAGTACCGCGGGTGCCGCTGCACGCACCCCTGCCGGACGTGATGCGGGAAATGTCGGCCAAGGGCATGGGCCTGGCGGCGGTGGTGGACGGCGGCGGATGTGTCGCCGGCATCTTCACCGACGGGGACCTGCGACGCCTGATCGAACGTGGCGCGGACCTGCGGGCCCAGACGGTCGCCTCCGTGATGAACCACGCGCCACGCACCATCCGGTCGGGTGCCCTGGCGGTGGAGGCGGCCGAGCTGATGGAGTTGCATCGGATCACCGCGGTTCTGGTGGTGGACGACGACCAGCGGCTGATCGGGGCACTGAACTCGCATGACCTGATGAAGGCCAAGGTGATCTGATGGCGCCGTCGGCACGCGGGCCCGCCTTGCTGCATCCGCCCGAGACCTTGATCTCAGCCCAGGGGCCGCAGGGTCGCATCCGGCTGGCGATATTTGACGTGGACGGCGTGCTGACCGACGGACGGCTGCTGTACGGCCCGGATGGCGAAATGCTGAAGGCGTTTCATGTCCGGGACGGCCTGGGCTTGAAGCTGCTGCGCGACGGCGGGATCGTGCCGGTGGTGATCACCGGGCGGGATTCGGCCGCGCTGCGACAACGCCTGGCCGATCTCGGCATCACCCATGCGCATTTCGGTGTGCAGGACAAGCTGGCGACAGCGACCGCGTTGCTCGACGGCCACGCGCTCGACTGGGCCGAGGTGGCCGTGATCGGCGACGACTGGCCCGACCTGCCGCTGCTGATGAAGGCCGGCTTTGCCTGCGCACCCGCCGACGCGCACGTCGAGGTGCGGGCAATGGCCCACTACGTGACCCGTTTGCGCGGCGGTGAGGGCGCTGCGCGCGAGTTCTGCGACCTGCTGCTGTGCGCATCCACGCGCTATGCCGGCCTCTGGCGTCTGGCCACCGGGACCGTGGACGATCCTGAAGCCGGGCCGCCGCCATGACAGCGGCAACGGCCCCGCCGCCACCGCCCGAACTCCATCTGCCGGACCTTGAGGACGTCGCCGTCCGGTGGGGCGACGTCGGCATACCGGCGCGACGCGGCCGGTCACCGGCGCAGCGTCTGCGCGACGCTGCGGCCACCTACCTGCCGTTGTTGTTGATGGCCCTGCTGGCCGCAGCGACCGGCTGGCTGCTGCAACACACGCCGGGTGCCGAACCGCCCGCCACGCCCAAGGCGCCGCGACAGGGTGTCGACTACGCGATGCACGGCTTCAGCGTCACCCGCTTCGACGCCGCCGGCCACTGGCGCGTTCGGGTCGAGGGCGACGTGCTGCGCCACTACCCGGAGACCGACCGCATGGAGGTCGACCAGGTGCGCATCCAGTCCCTGGGTGCCGAAGGCCGCGTCACCCACGCCCGGGCACGGCGGGCGGTCGCCAATGCCGACGCCAGCGAGATCCAGCTGTTCGGCGGTGCCCAGGTGCGCAGCGAGCAGCCGGGCGCAGCAGTGCTGGAAATCGAGAGCGAGTTCCTGCATGTCTTCCTGCGACAGGAGCGCCTGCGCTCCCATCTTCCGGTGCGGGTGCAGCGCACAGGCAGCATCGCCACCGCGGGTGGTATCGAATACGACCACCTCAGCCGCCAGTTGCGCCTGGCAGGCCCCGTGCGCATCACGTTGCAACCGGGCACCGGAGACCGCCCATGACCGCACCCAAGCCACCGCTGGTATTCATCACCGGTGCCTCCAGTGGCATCGGGCAGGCGCTGGCGCAGCGCTATGCGCGCGATGGTGCTCGTCTGGCCCTGGTGGCGCGGCGGCGCGATGCCATGTCCGACTGGGTGAGGACAACCGGCCTGGACGCCACGCGTGTCGGCATCTATGGCGCCGATGTCCGCGACACGGCCGCTGTGACCGCCGCCGGGCGCGACTGCATCGCCGCACAGGGGTTGCCGGACATCGTCGTGGCCAATGCCGGCATCAGCGTCGGCATGGACAGCGAGGACGAGGCCGACCTGGCGGTGATGCGCGACACCCTGCTGACCAATGTGCTGGGTATGGCGGCCACGTTCCAGCCGTTCCTGTCCGGCATGCGGGCTCGTGGGCATGGTGCGCTGGTGGGCGTGGCCAGCGTGGCCGGCATCCGCGGGCTGCCCGGACACGGTGCGTACTGCGCCAGCAAGTCCGCCGCCATTGCCTACTGCGAAAGTCTGCGCGGTGAATGCCGTGGCAGCGGCGTGCGGGTGGTCACGCTGGTGCCGGGATATGTGGACACGCCGTTGACCCGAGGCAATCGCTACGCGATGCCGTTTCGCGTCAGCGCCTCGGACTTCGCTGATGCTGCCCAGGCCGCCATCGCGGCCGGCACGAGCTATCGCGTCATTCCATGGCAGATGGGTGTGGTTGCCAAGCTGCTGCGCCTGCTGCCCAACGTGCTGTTTGACCGGATGCTGGCAGGGCGGCCCCGCAAGGCGCGGCGGCCATGAGGCTACAGAAGGACTAGCGACTGCAAATGCAAAAGCCCCGGACAACGCCGAGGCTTGTCAGATCGGCGCCCTGACCCCGAAGGACCGGACGCCATCCGCAGGCTTGCCGCAGCGGCAAGGGGCCGCCGTGGCGCCAGACCAAGATCAGTAGCCTTGGCCCTGACCGCCGCCGCCGCCACCGCCGCGCGGGCCACGCCCACCGCTGCCGTAGGGGCTGCGCATGCCGCCGCCGCCGCCAGCG
>JBJXHB010000316.1:0-13709 GCA_046160725.1 Aquabacterium sp. | reverse complement strand
GTTGCGGCAGGCGGCGACCTGACGCGCGACCAGCGGCCGGCCTGCGCCGCCGTCGTGCCGAACCCCCAGATACAGGAACATTCAAATGGCCATCGTGGAAATCAAGGTCCCGCAACTGTCCGAGTCGGTTGCCGAGGCCACCTTGCTGCAGTGGAAGAAGAAGCCCGGCGAAGCCGTGGCTCTGGACGAGATCGTCATCGAGGTCGAGACCGACAAGGTTGTGCTCGAAGTGCCGGCACCCGCGGCCGGCGTGATGGCGGAATGGGTGGTGGACTCCGGTGGCACCGTGGTCAGCGGCCAGGCCATTGCCCGTATCGACACTGACGGCAAGGCAGGTGCCGTGGCGCCGGCGCCGGCGGCGGCACCCGCTCCTGCCTCGGCAGCGGCGGCGCCTGCCGGTTCGGCCGCAACCGTGCCCGTGATGCCTGCTGCGGCCAAGCTGATGGCCGACCATGGGCTGGCACCCGGCAGCGTTGCCGGCAGCGGCAAGGACGGGCGTGTCACAAAAGGGGACGTGCTGGCCGCCGTGGCCAGCCCGAAGGCCGCGCCAGTGACAGCGCCTGCGGTAGCCATTGCGCCGGCCGTTCCGGCGGCAGCCACGACGCGGGCCTTGCCGGCTGTCCCGGCGCCTATGGCCGTGGACTTCGGCGACCGTCCGGAGCAGCGCGTACCCATGTCGCGCCTGCGCGCCCGGGTGGCCGAGAGGCTGCTGCAGTCCCAGGCCAGCAATGCCATCCTGACCACGTTCAACGAGGTCAACATGGCGCCGCTGATGGAAATGCGCAAGCGCTTCCAGGAGAAGTTCGAGAAGGAGCACGGCGTCAAGCTTGGCTTCATGAGCTTCTTCGTGAAGGCGGCGGTCGCGGCGCTCAAGCGCTATCCGGTGCTGAATGCCAGCGTCGACGGCAACGACATCGTGTATCACGGCTACTTCGACATCGGCATCGCCGTCGGCTCGCCGCGCGGCCTGGTCGTGCCCATCCTGCGCAATGCAGACCAGATGACCTTCGCCGAGATCGAGAAGAAGATCGCCGAGTACGGCGTCAAGGCGCGCGATGGCAAGCTCAGCCTGGACGACCTGACCGGTGGCACCTTCTCCATCAGCAACGGTGGCGTGTTCGGTTCCATGCTGTCCACGCCCATCATCAACCCGCCGCAGAGCGCGATCCTGGGTGTGCACGCCACCAAAGACCGCGCGGTTGTCGAGAACGGCCAGGTCGTGGTTCGGCCGATGAATTACCTGGCCATGAGCTATGACCACCGCATCATTGATGGCCGCGAGGCGGTGCTTGGGCTGGTGACCATGAAGGATGCGCTGGAGGACCCGGCGCGCCTGCTCTTCGACATCTGATTTCGCCGCGACAAGGCCACCCGTCGGCGTTTAGCGACGAACGCCGTGCAGCGCGGCCGACACGCGGCATGCCCAAGCCGCCGACCTACACGAGAGTCCTCATGAGCAACAACGCATTCGACGTCATCGTCATCGGCGCCGGTCCCGGCGGCTATATCGCCGCCATCCGGGCCGCCCAACTCGGGATGAAGGTCGCCTGCATCGACGACTGGACCACCGCCGATGGGGCGCCGGCACCCGGCGGCACCTGCACCAATGTCGGTTGCATTCCGTCCAAGGCGCTGTTGCAGTCGTCCGAACACTACGACCATGCAGCGCACCACTTTGCCGAGCATGGCATCGGCGTCCAGGGCCTGAGCCTGAACATCAAGACCATGGTCGGCCGCAAGGACAAGGTGGTGCGGCAGAACAACGATGGCATCCTGTACCTGTTCAAGAAGAACAAGGTCACCTTCCTGCACGGGCGAGCGTCGTTCGTGAAGGCGGTCGAAGGCGGTTGGGAGATCGCCGTCGGCGCGCCGTCGGCCCAAACCCTGACCGGGCGCCACGTGGTGGTGGCCACCGGCTCCAGCGCCCGGGCCTTGCCGGGCTTGCCTTTTGACGAGCAGCGTGTGCTGTCGAACGATGGCGCGCTGCGCATCGCCGCGGTGCCGCGGACCTTGGGCGTGATCGGCTCCGGCGTCATCGGCCTGGAGATGGGGTCGGTCTGGCGCCGCCTGGGTGCGCAGGTCACCGTGCTGGAGGCCCTGCCGGCCTTGCTCGGTGCCGCTGACGATGCAGTGTCGAAGGAGGCTCTGAAGGTCTTCACCAAGCAGGGGCTGGGCTTCGAGTTTGGCGTCAAGGTCGGTGACATCAAGGTCGGCGCCAAGGGCGTGACCGTGAACTACACCAACGCCAAAGGTGAGGCTGCGACGCTGGCGGTCGAACGCCTGATCGTGTCCATCGGCCGGGTGCCGAATACGGCCGGGCTGAACGGGGAGGCCGTGGGCCTCACGCTCGACGAGCGCGGTGCCGTGATCGTTGATGCCGATTGCCGCACCGGCCTGCCCAATGTCTGGGCTGTCGGCGACGTCGTGCGTGGCCCGATGCTGGCCCACAAGGCGGAGGAAGAGGGCGTTGCGGTTGCCGAGCGCATCGCGGGGCAACATGGGCATGTCGACTTCAACCTTGTGCCTTGGGTGATCTATACGTCGCCCGAGATCGCCTGGGTCGGCGAGACCGAGAAGCAGCTCAAGGCACGTGGCGTGGCCTACAAGGCCGGTCAGTTTCCGTTCCTGGCCAACGGTCGGGCCCGGGCGCTGGGCGACACCACGGGCTTCGTGAAGTTTCTGGCCGACGCCACCACCGACGAGATCCTGGGCGTCCACATCATCGGCCCTTTGGCCTCTGAGTTGATTGCCGAGGCCGCCGTGGCCATGGCCTTCAAGGCGTCGGCCGAGGACATCGCTCGCATCTGCCATGCCCACCCCTCGTTGTCCGAGGCGACCAAGGAGGCCGCGCTGGCGGTCGACAAGCGGACCCTGAACTTCTGAAACGAGGCGGCTGCCTTTGTTGCTCTCTCGATGCGGTCAGGGCGGCTGATTGATGGGCGTGCGCGACCGCTATCACGAGGAACTGGCCCAGCGGGGCTATGCGGCCGATCCGGCCCAGCTGGGAGCGGTCGCCGCACTTGAACGCTGTGAGGACGAGTGGGCGGCCTACAAGGCGCGACGTGGCAACGCGTTGGCCAAGATGCTGGTTCGTCCGCCGATCCCGCGCGGGGTCTATATGCACGGTGGCGTGGGCCGTGGCAAGAGCTTTCTGATGGACTGCTTCTACCAGTCCGTCCCCTTGACCCGCAAGACGCGCCTGCACTTCCATGAATTCATGCGCGAGGTGCACCGTGAACTGCAAGACCTCAAGGGTCAGGTCAATCCGCTGCAGGAGCTGGGCCGTCGGGTGTCACGCCGGTTCCGGCTGATCTGTTTTGACGAGTTCCATGTCGCTGACGTCACCGATGCCATGATCCTGCATCGGCTGCTTCAGTCCCTGTTCGACAACCGGGTGTCGATCGTGACGACCTCGAATTTCCACCCCGATGCCCTGTATCCGAACGGCCTGCATCGCGACCGCATCCTGCCCGCGATCGCCCTGCTGAAGGCACAGCTGGAGGTGGTGGATGTCGACAACGGTACCGACTACCGGCAGCGGGCCATGCAGCAGGTCCGCATGTACCACCATCCGCTGGACGCCAGCGCGCAGGCGGCACTGGCTGCTGCGTTCGACCGCCTGGCCGAGGCACGTGACGAGAACCCGTTGCTGCAGATCGAACATCGCGAGCTGCGCGCGCGGCGCCGGGCCGGCGGCGTGGTGTGGTTTGATTTCAAGACGTTGTGCGGTGGGCCACGATCCCAGAACGACTACCTGGAGCTGGCACAGCAGTTCCACACTCTGATCCTGTCCGATGTACCCCAGATGCCGCCTCGTCTGGCCAGCGAGGCACGGCGATTCACCTTGCTGGTGGATGTGTTGTACGACCGGCGGGTCAAGCTGATCGTTTCGGCCGCCGTGCCGCCAGAGGCGCTGTACACCGAGGGGCCCCTTGCGCATGAGTTTCCGCGTACCGTCTCGCGCCTGCACGAGATGCAGTCGGCGGCGTATGTCAGCGAGGCCAGGCGGCTGGTCGATACGGGAATCACCTGATGGGTCGAGTTCGCCTGATGGCGGCCTGTTGTGCCTGGCTGTTGGCATGGGGCGGGCTTGCGGTCGCGATGGACGAGACCGTTGAGCGGAAGAGGATCGCGGCTGAGCGCAAGGAGATCGAGGCTGGGCATCTGGCCGAGCTGACCGCATGCGAGGCGCGATTCGTGGTGACGTCCTGTGCCGACACGGCGAAGGCGCGGCGGCGCGCGGCCTTGCAGGTCCTGGATGGTCAGCAGGCCCAACTGGACGACACGCGCCGCAAGCGACGTGCTGCCGAGCGACAGGCCGCACTTGAGCATCGCTTGCAGGCAGAGGCTGCTGTTGCGGCCCCAGCCGATCCGCCGGCGCCGGCCCACGCGAAAGTCATGCGTCAGCCCATTCAATTGTCGGCGCCCGGGCCAGAAGTGGCGTCTGCGCCTCGGACGGCCGCGTCGCGAAAGGCGAAAGCAATGCCAGAGCGCGAAGCCGAGGCCAGCCGGGCTGCAGCCCGGCGCGAGCAGGACGTGGCACGCCATCGCCTGGAGGTCGAGGCCCGCAATGCCGCCCGGGCAAGTCGAAAGCCACCAGCGGCCGCCTTGCCGGACCCGGCGGCTAGCCGCCCGTAGGTGCGTGGGGCCCAGGGCCCCGAGTCAACGGAGAACGCCGACATCAGGTCAGGGCGTCTACCCTGACCAACGCCAGCGACAGGTTGTCACCGCCGCCGCGCGCGCGTTGCCTGGCCTTGCTGACCAGCATCTCGGCCGCTTCACGCGGTGGCAGCGCCTGAACGATGGCGCCCATCTCTCGTGGCGTGAAGTAGTGCCACAGGCCGTCGCTGCAGCACATCAAGGCATCACCGATCTCGACGCGGTCGACATGTTTCACAGTCAACGGCGGGTCGTTGTGGGTACCCAGGCAACCGGTGAGCAGGTTGCCCTGAGGATGGGTGTTGGCCTGCTCCTCGGTCAGCTTGCCTTCGTCGATCAGGCGCTGAACATAGGAATGGTCCATCGTCCTAGATACCAGCTCGGTGCCGCGGAAGTGGTACACCCGGGAGTCCCCTGCATGTGCGACGACACAGGCCCGATCGGCCGTCATCAGAAAGGCCGCCACGGTGCTGTGAGGTTCTTCCTCAGCGGTGATGGCTGTGAGCTTGATCATCAGGTGAGCCTCGCTGACCAACTGTTTCAGCAGGTCAGCCGCATCATCCTTGGCCGGGACGAAGCGATCAAACAGCTGGCGGGCGGTCAGGACCACCTGGTCCGCCGCCTTGCGCCCGCCGCTCTTGCCGCCCATGCCGTCGGCAAGCACGCCCAGCACGCAGCCTGGGACACGGGTATGCGCCAGCAACTCCACCTGGTCCTGCTGATAGGCCCGATCCCCCCGATGGAGCCCAGTTGCAGCCGACAGTCGGTACGGATGGGGATTGGCGCCGCTCATTCGGCGGACTATAAACGCGCTGCCATGCAACGGAATGCCAGCTCACCAGCCAACTGCCACGAAAATGGTCGGCTGTTTTGGTTGCGCAGCCCGGCCACCGCTTGCAAGGCCCCTGACCACCCATGGCTTAGCCGGAAGGGTCGCCCATGAATGCCACCACCCCTGATGACGCCGGATTGCACTCCGTGCAGCGGCGCTTGATCGAGCTCCGCATGGAGCACTCCGATCTGGACGAGATGATTGATCGCATCGCCGTCGAGCCGCCGCTGGACGAGCTCGCCATGCGACGCCTGAAGAAGCGGCGTCTGATGCTGCGCGACGAGATCGCCCGGCTGGAAGCGGACTCCTGTCCGCCCGAACCCGCATGATGCGTCGCGGCCAGCCGGATGGCGGCGCGCGCCGCTGCGGCTGAGCCGTGGGCTTGCAGCCAAACGAGGCCGATACCGACGAGCTGGCCGAGGCGACGCGCCTGGCGTTGTCGCGCGGCGGCGCCTTGTCGCGGGTGGACCCCGCCTTCGTCGAGCGCGAGCCGCAACTGCGCATGGCCCAGGCGGTGGCCCAGGCCATTGCGGCCCGGGGCGCGCTGGTCGTCGAGGCCGGCACCGGGGTCGGCAAGACCTTCGCCTACCTGGTCCCGTTGCTGTTGGCCCAACGGCGCGCCTTGGTCTCCACCGCCACCAAAAGCCTGCAGGACCAATTGTTCCTGCGCGACCTGCCACGTCTGCGGGACGCACTTCAGCTGCCCATACGCCTGGCCTTGCTGAAGGGGCGCTCCAGTTACCTGTGTCTGCACCGCCTCGAGTCGGCCCGCCGCGACGCGCCCCTGCCCGACCGGGCGTCAGTGGCCATGCTGGCCCGGATCGAGCGTTGGGCGCAGACCACACAGGCCGGGGACCTGGCCGAGGTCAGCACGCTGGACGACAGGTCGCCGCTGATACCCCTGGTCAGCTCCACCCGCGACAACTGTCTGGGCTCTGAGTGCCCGCGCTTCCGCGACTGCCATGTGGTCCAGGCCCGGCGCGAAGCCATGGCAGCCGACTTGGTGGTGGTCAATCATCACTTGTTTTGTGCCGACATTGCCTTGCGAGACACCGGCGTGGCCGAGCTGCTGCCGACGGTGGACGCGGTGGTCTTTGACGAGGCCCATCAGCTGCTTGATACCGGGCTGCAGTTTCTGGGACAGCAGTTGGCCACCGGGGCTCTGCATGACCTGGCGCGCGACCTGCTGAAGGCGGGCCTGGCCCATGCGCGCGGCCTGGCGCCCTGGCAAGAGACCGCGGCAGTACTTGAGCAGGCGTTGCGCCAGCTGCGCCTGGCCTGTGCGGGCCCATTGCGGGACCTGCGCGGCGTGGTCAAGCTGCATTGGCAGGAGCGCGCACAGAACGACGACTTCCAGGATGCGTTGTCCGACGTCGGCCATGCGCTGGCCGACGTTGCGGCTGCCCTCGCTGCGGTAGCGGGCGCGGCGCCGGATCTGGATCGTCTGGGCGACCGGGTCTCCCAAGCCCAGCAACAAGTGGCCACCTTTGGCGAGGATCCCGCCGATGGCCGGGTGCGCTGGATGGATGTCGGCCCGCGCGAGGTCCGGCTGGTCGAATCACCGTTGCAGGTGCGCGAGCTCTTCGAGGCCCAGCGCGCGCGGGGGCAGCGAGCCTGGGTGTTCACATCGGCCACTCTGGGCACCGAGGACACGTTGAGCTGGTTCAGCGAAGGTGCAGCGCTGGAGGATGCGACCAAGCTGCGTGTCAACAGCCCGTTCGACTATCCGGTGCAGGCCCGGGTCTGGGTGCCGAAGGAGCTGCCCCTACCCAACAGTGCGGCCCATCCGCCGGCGGTCGGTGCATTGGCCGGGCGCCTGGCGGCGGCACTGGGCGGGCGTACCTTTGTGCTGACCACCACCTTGCGCGTCCTGCCGGTGATCGCCGAGGCGGTGCGCGAAGCGGCCGCGGCGCTCGGAGTCCGTCTTGACGTCCTGGTCCAGGGCGCCGAACCCCGGCGCACGCTGCTGCGGCGGTTTCTGGAAGGAGAGGGCCAGGTGTTGGTCGGATCGGCCAGTTTCTGGGAGGGGATCGACGTGGTCGGCGATCGACTGCAGTGTGTCGTGATCGACAAGTTGCCATTTCCGCCACCCAACGATCCGCTGGTCCAGGCGCGGTCCGCCCACCTGAAGCGGGCGGGTCGGGACCCCTTCAATGAGTATCACGTCGCCGAGGCGGCGATCGCTCTCAAGCAGGGCGCCGGGCGGCTGATCCGCAGTGAAACGGACCGCGGCCTGCTGGTCCTGGGCGATGCGCGCATGGCGCGGATGGGCTACGGCCGACGCTTGCTGGCGGCATTGCCGCCGATGACGCCGCTGGATGACGAGCCTGCGGCATTGGCCTGGCTGCACGAGCTGGCAGCGGCGCGTTGAGCGCCGCCTCACCGGTCACCAGAACTGCCACCAGGCCCGTTCCGGCACTCGCAAACCGTCGCGCAGATACCGGCTGTTCGGGAAGTTGCGCTTCAGCACTCGGTCGGCGTCGTCCCTCAGCTGCGGCAGTCCCAGCTTGTCATAGCTGGATGCCAGGATGTACAGCGCCTCTTCGTTGGCGGGCGCCTGCTGGAACTCCCGCAGCGCATGCTGGGCCCGATTGGCAGCCGCCACAAAGGCGCCACGGCGGAAGTAGTACCTGGCGACACCCAGCTCGTACTCGGCCAGCGTGTTGACGATGTAGTCCATCCGCAGCCTGGCGTCAGCGGCGTACTTGGAGTCCGGGAACTGTTCGACCAGCTCGCGGAAGGCCTGATGCGCGTCCCGCGACGCCTGCTGGTCGCGCTCTGACAGGTTCTGACGCGACAGCGTCGACAGAATTCCCAGGCTGTCATTGAAATTGACCACACCGCGCATGTAGAGCGCATAGTCCAGGGTCGGGCTTGACGGGTACAACTTGACGAAGCGATCCAGCGCCGTCATGGCCTTGGTGCGATCATTCGTCTTCCAATGCACATAACCCTGGTCGAGTAAGGCCTGCTGCGCCAGCAGGGTGCCGGCGGCCAGGCCCTCGATCCGTTCCAGCGCGGTGATGGCACGGTCCCAGCTGCCGGCACTCATGTCGTCCCGTGCATCTGCATACAATTTTTCAACGTCGGACGTCTTGGGGTCCGTCGAGGAAAACATGCCGCAGCCGCTCAAGGCCAGCGCCGCTGCCAACATCGCCCACAGGCGCCAACTGATGCTTTTGAACATACCGACCTGCGGCCCTTGTGGCACGCGGCTAGGGTTGTCGAAGAACCGGCGATTCTAATGACCGTACCCGACGCGACCGCCGACCTGGACAGGAACGGGCCGATGCCGGACGCCGACATCCGTGACGGTGACCATGAGACGCGAGGCGTGGTGGTCGACACCTCATGGCACGGTCGGCGCCTGGATCACGCTCTGGTGGCGTTGGCACCGGAGTTCTCACGTAGCCATCTGCAGCAGCTGGTTGAACTCGGGCATGTGCAGCTGGACGGCGCGCCGGTCACCGTTGCATCGCGCAAGCTGCGGCTGGGGCAAAGCTTGCGGCTGACGTTGGTTCCTACGGCCCAGAGCCTGGCCTTCCGGCCGGAGGCCATGCCGTTGCAGATCGTCCACGAGGACGCGGATGTCCTGGTCGTGGACAAGCCGGCCGGCCTGGTGGTACATCCGGCCGCCGGCCATTGGAGCGGCACGCTGCTGAACGGGCTGCTGGCACACCACCCGGGCGCTGCCATGCTGCCCAGGGCCGGCATCGTTCACAGACTGGACAAGGACACATCCGGCCTGATGGTGGTGGCCAAGAGCCTGCAGGCCATGACCGGGCTGGTGCGCGCAATCGCCGCCCGAGAGGTGGGGCGCCGCTACATGGCGCTGGCCCACGGTGACGTGTCGGCAACGCAGCAGGCGATCGACGCGCCCATCGGCCGCGATCCGGCCTCCAGGCTTCGCATGGCGGTGGTGGCTTCGGGCAAACCGGCTCGTACGGACGTTGAGCGTGTAGCCTCGGCTCAGGGTATCAGCGCCATCCATTGCCGGCTGCATACCGGCCGGACGCATCAGATACGTGTCCACATGGCGCTTCGCGGTCACCCACTGGTGGCCGACACGCTATATGGCGGTGCGCCAGCGCTTGGCATGCAACGGCAGGCGTTGCATGCCGTGCAGCTGGTTTTCGGACACCCGATCAGCGGGAGGGCGCTCAGCTTCGATCTGCCGCCGCCGGCGGATCTGGCCAGCGCGTGGTCGCAGGTGGTGAGACGTTGACGGGCCGGCGGGCCTACAATCCCGGTCCAATGTTGTGCGCCGCTTGGCCTGGCAAGTTGCCGACCAGCGTGACGCAGGCACAAGGGCACGGCCGTCGGCCGAAGGGCAGCGGTGCCGCAGCAGCTTGACGAGAAGCCGCGCCCCTGCCGCCCTAGATCGAACCTCCGCGCCCTCTGGTGGCGCACCTTGGTGATCGACCCGATGCCAAAGCCGGCTGCGCTTGCGCAGCGCCTGAAGGGCTCATGAACAACGACGAGGCCAGAACGATCCTCGAGGCCGCACTGCTTTGCGCGCCGGCGCCCCTGCCGCTGCGTGAGCTGCGGCAGCTTTTTGACGACCAGATCGGTCCGGACACCTTGCGTGACCTGCTGGACGACTTGACACGCCAGTGGGAGGGCAGAGGCCTTGAGCTGGTAGCGCTGGCGTCGGGATGGCGCTTTCAGAGTCGGCCGCAGTTGCGGGTCCACCTGGATCGCCTTCATCCAGAGAAGCCGCCCCGATACTCGAGAGCCGTACTGGAGACGCTGGCCATCATTGCCTACCGGCAGCCTGTGACCCGAGGCGACATTGAGGAGATCCGTGGCGTGACGATCGGTACCCCACTGCTGAAGCAACTGGAGGATCGCGGTTGGATCGAGGCCATCGGCTATCGCGAAGCCCCAGGGCGTCCGGCGCTGTATGCCACCACACGGACTTTTCTTGACGACCTGGGCCTGGCCAGCCTGAGCCAACTGCCGGCATTGACCGGCTCTGAACCCATGCTGATCCGGGCCGATGAGGCCCTCGGGCCAGGCGAGACGGCGGGCCACTCCGACTTGGCGCAAGTCGAGTTGGCGCTCGAACTGCCTTTGCCCGATACCGCGACGGCGGTGACCCACAACGACGATGCTGGCGGTGCCAGTCCTGAGCAACCGATTCCACCCGCAGAGGTGCTGCCCCATGAGCCAGCCTGACGACGATATGCCCGATGCCCCCGCAGCGGATTCCCTGCCGACCGGACCGGCCGCGCCGGTAGCGCGCAAGCGGCCGGCCCGGCGCAAGCCAGTTGTCGCCGGGACGCCAGACGATCAGGCCTTGGCCAGTCCTTCCGCCGCTGAGGACCGGGCGGCGAATGGGCCGTCACCAAGCCATGAAACCGCAATCCACGAGCCGAGCGCGGCGTCGGCACCGATGGCCGTCACACCGGCTGAAGGCGCGGCTGCGAGCGTGCAGATGGCTGAGGGTGCGGCGCCACCGGGGCAGCAGGTCGCTGATTCGGCAGGTGCCGGCGCCGAAGGGCCAGGGCCCTCCGGACGCCGCAACCGCAAACGGCGCCGCGGGCGCCGGGGCCAGGGCGCAAACGACGGCGCAGTGGTTGACATGGCCGGTGGTGACGAAGACGCTGACGACGATGGGGACGCGACTGAGGCGCCGCAAGTGGTGGCGGTCATGGATGATCAGCCGCCGGTCGAGCGTGTCGGTGCCGACGACCGTTTCAGCGACGTGTTCACCGGCGCGTATGACGCCGAGCCGACCATCGACCTCCTGGCGGTACCGCCGCGCCGGGTCCTTGCGCCAGAGCCGGATGCGCCGAAGCTGCACAAGGTGCTGGCCCAGTCCGGCATCGGGTCGCGCCGCGACATGGAACAGATGATTGCCGACGGGCAGGTGACGGTCAATGGGCAGGCCGCGCACACCGGCCAGCGCATCTCCTTCGGCGACCAAATCAAGGTGGCCGGCAAACCGGTCAAGGTCAGGATCGCGCCGCCGCCGGCGCGCATATTGGCCTATCACAAGCCAGCTGGCGAGGTGGTCACCCACGACGACCCGCAACAGCGCCCGACCGTGTTCCGACGCCTGCCACGTCTTCAGCAGGGCAAATGGCAGTCGGTGGGCCGCCTGGACATCAACACCGAGGGTCTGCTGCTGTTCACCAACTCCGGTGCTTTGGCCAACCAGTTGATGCACCCACGTTTCGGTGTGGAGCGGGAATACGCGGTCCGTGTGCTGGGCCAGTTGTCGGTCGATTCGCGCGACCGCTTGCTGACCGGCATCGAGATCGATGGCTTCGCGTGTGCCTTCAAGTCCATTGCCGATGGCGGTGGTGAAGGGGCCAACCATTGGTACCGGGTGGTCATCACGGAAGGGCGCAACCGTGAGGTGCGCCGCTTGTTTGATGCGGTTGGCCTGGCGGTCAGTCGCCTCATCCGTATCCGCTATGGATGCATCGTGCTCCCGCGAGGCCTTAAGCGCGGCGTCTGGGTCGCTCTGAGTGAGGACGACGTTCGTGCGGTCAGGCGGCTGGCCGCGGCTCCAGGCGGGCCACCACCGACGGGCGCGCCGATGGAAGACGGTCAGTCCAGGCCCGGCGCCGGCAAGCGACGTCGCGGTGGCCGCGGCGACCGCCCGGATCGCCCGGATCGTCCCGACCGTCCGGTGCGTCCCGACCGTCCCGACCGCGCGGTTCGTGCCGACCGACCCGACCGGGCACCCGATCGCGTCGCGCCGGCTGAGGGTGGGCATGAGGACAACGAAGACTTCGCCCGGATTCCCAACCCCTTGCAGCAGACCTACGACAGGCGTGCATTCAAGGAGTCCAACCAGCGGCGACGGGAGATCAGCGACGACGGCCCGATTCCCAACCCGTTGGAGCAGACCTTCGACAAGCGCTTTGTCAAGGCGGGTCGCCCAGGTCCGCGCCGCGACGGCGACCCGACGGTGCTGCCGGACCCGATGCAGACATCCGTCGGCTACATCGGTGCCGACACCTTCTACAAGCAGCTGGACCGTGGCCAAGGGGGCAAGCGTCGGCGCCGATAGAATCGCGGGTTTTTCCCCAAACAAGACTTGCAGGAAATCAACATGGCTATCGAACGGACGCTTTCGATCATCAAACCGGACGCCGTCGCCAAGAACGTGATCGGTCAGATCTATGCCCGCTTTGAGGGCGCTGGCCTTAAAGTGATCGCCGCCCGCATGATGCATTTGTCCCGCGGCGAGGCCGAGGCCTTCTATGGCGTGCATCGCGGGCGGCCGTTTTTCAACGATCTGGTCGGTTTCATGATTTCTGGGCCTGTCATGGTCCAGGCCCTGGAGGGCGAGGGCGCCATTGCAAAGAATCGTGAGCTGATGGGCGCCACAGACCCGAAAAAGGCCGACAAGGGCACCATCCGCGCGGACTTTGCCGACAGCATTGATGCCAACGCGGTGCATGGGTCTGATGCGCCGGAGACCGCCGCGGTCGAGGTAGCCTTCTTCTTTCCCGGCATGAACGTCTACGGGCGCTGAAGCGCCCGATCCGGCGTCATTGCAGGTTGATTGCTCCGCCGCCGACCGCCATGGGCGCCATCAACCTGCTGGATTTCGACCGCCCTGGGTTGACGGCGCATTGCGCTGACACCTGGGGTGAAAAGCCGTTCCGGGCGACGCAGTTGTTCCGGTGGGTTCATCAACGCGGCGAGTCCGACTTCGACCGCATGTCCGACCTGGCGCTGCCCTTTCGTGCGCGTCTGGCCGGAGAGGCCGAGGTCCTTCCACTGCGTGAGTTGTCGGTGCAACGGTCGCAGGACGGCACGGTCAAGTGGCTGTTTGACGTGTCGGGTGGCGATGCGGTGGAGACCGTGTTCATCCCGGAGGATGACCGAGGCACGTTGTGCGTCTCGTCGCAAGCGGGTTGTGCGGTCGGATGCCGCTTCTGCTCGACAGGGCACCAGGGCTTCAGCCGCAACTTGAGCACCGGCGAGATCCTGGCCCAACTCTGGCAGGCCGAGCATGGCCTGCGCGGCCAGGACGGGCGGGCGGCTGGCCGGCGCGTGGTGACCAACGTCGTCATGATGGGCATGGGCGAGCCTTTGCAGAACTACGCGGCGCTGGTGCCTGCACTGCGCGTCATGCTGGACGACCATGGATACGGCCTGTCAAGGCGTCGCGTTACCGTGTCGACATCGGGCGTAGTCCCCATGATCGACCGCTTGCGGCAGGACTGCCCAGTCGCGTTGGCGGTGTCGCTGCCTG
>JBJXHB010000315.1:0-27305 GCA_046160725.1 Aquabacterium sp. | reverse complement strand
AGCCAAGGCGGCGGCGGCGGTGGCGGCCGCCGCGGCCGGCGCCGGCTCGGCCAGGGTGCGCCGCAGCACGGCACGCACCCGGGCCAGCACCTCGCGCATCTCGAACGGCTTGGGTATGTAGTCGTCGGCGCCCATCTCCAGGCCGACGATGCGGTCCACGGCCTCGCCCGCGGTCGTCAGCATCATCACCGCCACCCGGGGATGCGCCTCGCGCAGCCAGCGCGCCAGGGACAGGCCGTTCTCGCCCGGCATGTTGACATCCAGCAGGGCCACCTGCGGCATCACGCCCCCGGCCAGCAGCCCGCGCGCGGCGGCCGAGTCCGCCGCGGCATGGACGGTGAAGCCCTGGCGGCCGAAATACTCGCTCAGCAGCGCGCGCAGCTCCGGCTCGTCGTCGACGACCATCAGCACCGGCGGTACGGCTGGGCTGGATGCGGTCATGGCTGGGGCTCCTGAGGCGGTGTCGGGCAAAACCCCGGGCCGGGCCGGGGCGGGCGGATCATATCGACGCTGCCCGCCCAGGGCATGGGTCAGCCAGCGCTCGGTGGTGGTCAGAACGGCATGTTCCATGGTCATCTCTCCGTGCGCCAGACGAACTGCCCGGCGCGGTCGATCCAGCCGCTGGCACGGCCTTGCACCACATAGGCCAGGCCGTTGCGGAACGGCTGGGCGGCACTGAACTGCGGCTCGATGACCCAGCGCCCGGTCTTGTCCACATAGCCGTACCGGCCGTCGCGGCGCTGCGCCGCCAGGCCCTCGGCAAACGGCATGCCGCGGTCGCCCGGCGGCTGCAGGGCCACGCGCCCATCGCGGTCGATGTATTGCGCGGTGCCGCCGGCGCGGACCAGCGCCAGGCCGTCGCTGAAAGCCTCGGCCGTCTCGTACTGTGCCGGCACCACCAGCTGCCCGCGCTCGTCGATGTAGCCGTACTTGCCGTCGACCCATACCCGGGCGCGGCCCTCGCTGAAATCGCTCGCGTTGTCGTACTGCGGCGCCACGACCACGGTGCCGTCCAGCGACATGTAGCCCTGCTTGCGGCCGGACCAGATGCGCACCAGACCGCCAGCCGGCACGCCGACGAAGTCCACCTTGGGCGGCGTCAGGTCGCGGCCCTGGCTGTCGAACACCCGGTGCGTGCGCTCCTTGGACTGCGCGCGCACCAGGCCCGCGGCCGGCGCCAGCAGCTTCTCGTGCTGGGTCGGCAGCACCAGCTCGCCCTTGCGATTGATGACGCCGAAGCGCTCCACACCCCAGGCGTCGGTCTGTCCAACCACCGCCAGGCCGTCGACGAACGGCTCGGCGCTGGTCCAGGTGGCGGGCAACACCAGCTTTCCGTCGGGGCCGGCATAGCCCCAGCGCATGCGGCCAGGGTCGCCACGGCCGGGCGCCGGCGTCAGGCCGCTGGCGAAGGGCCGCGTCAGGGTCTCCTGCGGCTCGATGACCATCTGGCCACCGGCATTGGCATAGGCGGTGCGGCTGCCCTTGCGCAGCAGGATCAGCGGCTCACCTTGCGCAACCTCGGCGAACTCCGGTGGCACCACCACACGCCCTCGGGCGTCGATCAGCCCGTGCAGGTCGCCGATGCGGATCGGAAACAGTGGCGGCAGCGGCTGTGCGGCCGTCGGGCGTTGCCACAGGGCGAACAGGCTCAACAGGACGGCGACGCAGCGGTTCATGTCCGGCAGTGTGGGCGTGCCCGGTATCAGGCGCGCTGCCCGTCGCCGCAGCCTGGGTTTCAATTGTTTCGGCGGCCGGGCCCAGCGCGCGAACTGACCGGCGTTGCCGGCCCACATCGGGTATCAGCTTTCCGGGCGCACGGCCGAATAACCGTGTCAGCGCAGGAGGATCGCGATGCCCGCCACCGACAAGCCCGCCGCCGCCAGCTCCCACATCGGTCAGATGCCGATCGCGCGCATGCGCACGTTGTACGACCCGGCCGAGGTCGAGCGCCGGCTGGCCGCGCTGACCGACCGCGAGCAGGAGAAGCTGCGCCAGACCTACCGGCGCATGCTGGACAAAGGACCGCAGCGCTTCCAGGTCAAGCCCTCCGGCCTGCCGGCCATGGACGCGCTGTACGACGAGCTGCCCAATTTCCATGCCGTGCTGGACGACGTGCGGCGGCAGCTGGCGCTGTGCGCCGACTCCGGCGATGCGCTGGAGATCGCGCCGATGCTGCTGCTGGGGCCGCCGGGCGTCGGCAAGACGCACTTCGCACGCCACATCGCCCAGTTGCTGGGCACCGGCATGGGCTTCGTGCCGATGAGCTCGCTGACGGCCGGCTGGGTGCTGTCCGGCGCATCGTCGCAATGGAAGGGCGCCAAGGCCGGCAAGGTGTTCGAGACCCTGGTCGACGGCGACTATGCCAACCCGGTGATGGTGGTCGACGAGATCGACAAGGCCGGCGCCGAGCAGGCCTATGACCCGCTGGGCGCGCTGTACGGCCTGCTGGAGCACGACACGGCGCTGCGCTTCATCGACGAGTTTGCCGAGGTGTCCGTGGACGCGAGCCAGGTGATCTGGATTGCCACCGCCAACGACGAGCGCGGCATCCCCGAGCCCATCGTCAACCGGGTCCACGTCTACGAGGTGGACATGCCCGACGCGGCCGGTGCGCGTGCCATCGCGACCCGCCTGTACCGGCAGATCCGCGACGCCCACGAATGGGGGCAGCGCTTCGGCGCACAGCCCGACGCCGACACCCTCGACGCCATGGCCGAACTGGCACCGCGTGAGATGCGCCGGGCCTGGGTCACCGGCTTCGGCAATGCCCGGCTGGCCGGGCGCGACCGGGTCGAGCCCGCCGACCTGCCGGCGTCGCATGGGCGGCGCAGCGCGATCGGCTTCGTGCATTGAGGGCGCCGCCGCAATCGGACTTGTCCCGGCCAACGCATGCCGGAACCGGACCCGACGCCCGGTACGATGCGCCGATGTCCCCGCCTGACCATCTGGTCGTTGCGCTGAGTTCGCGCGCGCAGTTCGACTTCGAGGAGGAGAACCGCCTCTTCGAGAACCAGGACGACCATGCCTACATGGCGCTGCAGGCGCAGCGGCTGGCCGAGCCGGCGCCGCCGGGTGTGGCCTTCTCGCTGGCGCGCAAGCTGCTGGCCTTCAACCGCGACGCCCGCCGGGTCGAGGTGGTCATCGTCTCGCGCAACGACCCGGTGTCCGGGTTGCGGGTGTTCCGCTCCTGCGCGCACTACGGGCTGGACGTGCAGCGCGGCGTGTTCACCCGCGGCGCGCCGCCCTGGCGCTACCTGGGGCCGCTGGCGGCGCAGCTGTTCCTGTCGGCCAACGAGGACGACGTGCGCGCCGCACTCGATGCCGGCGTGCCGGCCGCCCGGGTGCTGCCAGACGCGGCCCGGGCCAGCGAGGCCCATCCCGACGAGCTGCGCATCGCCTTCGACGGCGACGCCGTGCTGTTCTCCGACGAGGCCGAGGCGGTGTACCAGCGCGAAGGGCTGGATGCCTTCCAGCGCCACGAGACCGCGCATGCGCGGCGGCCGCTGGCCCCTGGGCCTTTCCAGCCGCTGCTGGCGGCGCTGCACCGGCTGCAGCGCGAGCGGCCAGCTGGCATGGCGGTGCGCACCGCGCTGGTCACCGCGCGCAGCGCGCCGGCCCACGAGCGGGCCATCCGCACGCTGATGGACTGGGACATCGAGATCGACGAGGCGCTGTTCCTCGGCGGCCTGCCCAAGGGCGCCTTCCTGCGCGCCTTCGAGGCGGACTTCTTCTTCGACGACCAGACCCGGCATGTCGAGAGCGCCGCGGCGCATGTGCCGGCCGGGCATGTGGCGGCCGGAGTGGCCAACGACCCGTCGCGCGGCAGGGCGCCGCCATGAGGCCGCCGCGCGAGCCGGCGCGCCGTGGCCTGCGCGGCCTGCGCATGGTGGTGGGCCTGGGCTGAGGACAGGCGGCCGGCATGCACCAGCCCAGCACCGAGCCGCGGCCGTCGCTCTACTACCGCTACCGGGTGCACGAGCCCTGGTTGCCGCTGCCGGGAGCGGCACCGCAGCGGGTGCCGGTGCTCGTCGTGGGCAGCGGCCCGGCCGGGTTGGTGACGGCGCTGGAGCTGGCCCGGCATGGTGTGCGCAGCGTGGTGCTCACGGCCGACCTGCAGGTCTCGCAGGGCAGCCGCGCCATCGCCTTCACGCGGCGGTCGCTGGAGATCCTGCAGCAGGTCGGCGTGGCCGGCCGGATGACGGCGCTCGGCCTGCCCTGGCGCTACGGCACCTCGTTCTACCGCGGCCAGGCGGTGTTCCGGATGGAGGCGCCGCAGGACCCTCATGACCGCTTCGCGCCCATGCTCAACATCCAGCAGCAGTTCCTGGAGGAGTACTTGGTGGACGCCTGCGAGGCACAGCCGCTGATCGAGCTGCGCTGGGGCAACAGGCTGGTGGCGCTGCAGGCGCAAGACGACGGCGTGGCGGCCGAGGTCGATACGCCCGGTGGCGCCTGCACCGTCGAGGCCGACTGGCTGGTCGCCGCCGACGGCGGCCGCTCCACCGTACGCAGCCTGCTGGGCCAGCGGCTGGAGGGCGCCAGCTACGAGGGCCTGTTCGTCATTGCCGACATCCGCGTCGACCTGCCGTTCCCCACCGAGCGGCGGGCCTACTTCGACCCGGACTGGAACCCGGGCAACACGGTGCTGATGCACCAGGAGCCCTTGGGCCTGTGGCGCATCGACTACCAGCTGCCGGCCGGCGAGACGCCCGAGCAGGCGCTGGAGCCGCAGGCCCTGCGCGCGCGCATCGAAGCGCAGCTCGCGATGGTCGGCCATGCCGGGGTGCCCTGGGAGCTGGACTGGTGTTCGGTGTACTCGGCGCGCACGATGACGTTGCCGCACTACGTGGCCGGGCGCGCCTGCTTCGTCGGGGACGCGGCACACTTGCTGCCCATCTTCGGCGTGCGCGGTGCCAACACCGCGTTCCAGGACGCGCAGGCGCTGGGCTGGCAGCTGGCCCATGTCGCCCGGGGGCTGGCGCCGCCGCAGCTGCTGCTGGAGGGCTTCAGCGCCGAGCGCGTGGGCGCGGCGCGCGAGATCATCGCGGAGGCCGGCAAGAGCACGCGCTTCATGACCCCGCCCAGCCGCGGGTTCCGGCTGCTGCGCGACGCCGTGCTGTCGCTGTCGCTGACGCAGCCCTTCGTGCGGCCGCTGTACCCCTGGCGCACTGCGCGCGCCCATGTCTATGCCGACTCGCAGCTGAACTGCGCCGGCGACGACAACGCCGGCTTCACGGCCGGCCCGGCGGCGGGCGAGACGGCACGCAATGTGCGGCTAGGCGCCGACGACTTCCTGCTGGACCACCTGGGGGGCGGCTTCGACCTGCTGCTGTTCACGCGGAGGCCCTCGCTGCCTGACGCCTTGCGGCGCGACATCGATGCCGCACGGGCAAAAGGCCTGCGCCTGCGCGTCGTCGCCGTCAACGGCGGCGCGGCCCTGGCCGGCACCGATGTCGCATGGACCGACGCCGATGGCACGTTCCGCATGCGCTATGGCGTTGCGGGCGACGACGCCGCCTACCTGCTGCGACCGGACCAGCATGTCTGCGCACGCTGGCTGTCCATCGACCGCATGGACCTGCAGGCGGCGCTTGACGCCGCGTTGCAGCGGCACGCGCCCATGCCGGCGCCGCCCTGACCCGACGACTGGACGAGAGCCGAATGACCACACCCGATGACCGCCAACCAACCATCGAGCCCACCGCCAGCGCCATGGATGTCGGCGCACTGGAGACGGTGTACGACCTGCTGGCCGAGGCTATCGACACGGCCGGCCCGGAGCACAGCGAGCGCTTCCTGGTCAAGCTGGCCCTGCTGAATGCGCAGGCGCTGGGCGATGTCGATCGCTTCAGGCGCCACCTGCAGGCGGCGCTGCTGGATCTGTAGCCCGGCCGCAGCCCCGGGGCCGATCAGCCCAGACGAAACCGCCGCAGCCGCGCCAGGTCCAGCACCCGCACGCCACCGTACTCGACGCGGATCAGCTGCTCGGCGCTCAGCACCTGCAGCGCCTGGTTGACGCGCTGGCGCGACAGGCCCACCAGGTAGCCCAGCTCCTGCTGTGTGATGCGCAGCAACTCGCCGACACCGGGATACAGCACCGGATGGAACAGCTGGGCCAGGCCGCCGGCCACCCGGGTGTCGGGGTCGTTCTGGCGGTCGATCTCGCGTGCGGCGATGAACTGGCCGAGCCGCTCGTTGAGCTGGTTCATGACAAACCCGTTGAACGGGATGCTGCGGCTGAGCAGGGCATGGAAGTCGGCGATCGGCAGGCCGGCCACGGTGCTGCGCCGCAGGGCCTCAATGTTGTAGCGGTAGGGCTCGCGCTTGAGCAGCGTGCCCTCGCCGAACCAGGCGCCGGGCGGAATGCCGGTGTAGGTGATGGTGCCGCCGCTGGCGGTGTCGTTGCTCATCTTCAGCAGGCCGTCGATGACGCCGAACCACCAGGTCGGCGCGGCGCCGTGGCGGCAGACGCGGTCGCCGACTTCGGCTGGTGCCACCACCAGCGTGCGCGCCGCCCAGGCGCGGTCGGTCTCGTCCAACACGTGAAGCCAGGCGATGCTGTTGAGCTCATGCGGCTCGGCGGCGCGCGCCCGGCGCTGGATGGGGTTGGTTTGACGCATCGCAAATGGTCGGGAAAGTCCGCTCCGTGTTGACCCTAGGATTGTCGTCAGACCGACAACCTGACGTCAAACTTATCCCTAGCATCCTTCTCCAAGCTGCATTCCGTCTGCGCATCAACCGCCTTGGCCACATTCCCCGATGCGGCCTGGTGACCCCGGCCCCAACGGGCCGGAACACAGCGCGCCGCAGGATGCCGTCGTCAGGAGACCCTCGGTGCAATCAACGTTCCCTCGCCTGTTGCTGGAGCATGCCAAGACCCGGCCCCAGGCCGCCGCCTTGCGCGAGAAGGAATATGGCATCTGGCAGATGCTGAGCTGGCAGGACCTGGCCACGCTGGTGCGTCAGCTGGCCTGCGGCCTGGCCGAGGCCGGGCTGACCCGCGGTGCCCACATCGTGGTGGTGGGCTCCAACCGTCCCCGCCTGTACGCCACCATGCTGGCCGCGCAGTCGCTGGGCGCCGTCCCGGTGCCGCTGTACCAGGACGCCGCCGCGAGCGAATATGTCTTTCCGGTCAACAACGCCGAGATCGGCTTTGCGGTGGTCGAGGACCAGGAGCAGGTCGACAAGATGCTCGAGATCCGCGAGCAGTGCCCGCAGCTCGCCTGCATCTGGTTCGACGACCCGCGCGGCCTGCGCAACTACAGCGAACCCGGCCTGGCGTCGCTGGATGCCTTGATCGCCGCCGGCAGCGCCCGCAACGGGCGCGAGCCCGGCTTCTACGATGCCGAGGTGGCCCGGGGCCAGCCGCAGGACGTGGCGGCGATGTTCTTCACCTCCGGCACCACCGGCAACCCCAAGGGCGTGGTCCACACCCATTTCACGCTGATGGACCGTGCCGCGGCCGGCGCGCGCTTCGACAAGCTCGGGCCGGGCGACGACATCCTGGCCTATCTGCCGCCGGCCTGGATCGGCCAGAACATCTTCTCCTATGCGCAGTGGCTGGTCTGCGGCTACGTCGTCAATTGCCCGGAGTCGGCCGGCACCGTCACCATCGACATGAACGAGGTCGGGCCGACCTACTACTTCGCGCCACCGCGGGTGTTCGAGGGCCTGCTGACCAGCGTCACCATCCGGATGGAGGATGCCGGTGCCATCAAGCGCTGGCTGTTCGAGCACGGCATGGCACTGGCGCGCCGGGTCGGCCCGGACATCATGGACGGCAAGCCGGTGAGCGCGCTGGACCGTCTGAAGTACCGCCTGGGCAACGCCTTCGTCTACGGCCCGCTGCGCAATACGCTGGGCATGAGCCGCGTGCGCGTGGCCTACACCGCGGGCGAGGCCATCGGCCCGGACCTGTTCTCCTTCTACCGCTCGATCGGCATCAACCTGAAGCAGCTCTACGGCTCCACCGAGACCGCGGTGTTCGTCTGCCTGCAGCCTGACCATGAGGCCCGCGCCGACACCGTCGGCGTGCCGATCGAGGGCGTGGAGATCCGGCTGGCCGAGTCCGGCGAGATCCTGGTCAAGTCGCCGGGCCTGCTGAAGGAGTACTACAAGAACCCGGCCGCCACCGCCGAGGTGCTGACGGCAGACGGCTGGTACCACACCGGCGACGCCGGCTTCCTGGACGCCGGCGGCCACCTGAAGATCATCGACCGGGCCAAGGACGTCGGCCGGCTTGCCGACGGCAGCCTGTTCGCGCCCAAGTACATCGAGAACAAGCTGAAGTTCTTCCCGTACATCAAGGAGGCGGTGGCCTTCGGCCATCAGCGCGACCAGGTCTGCGCCTTCATCAACATCGACTTCAACGCGGTCGGCAACTGGGCCGAGCGGCGCGGCCTGCCCTATGCCGGCTACACCGACCTGGCCGGCAAGCCGGAGGTCTGCGAGCTGATCCGCGACTGCGTCGAGAAGGTCAATGCAGACCTGGCCGGCGACGACAAGCTGGCCGGCGGCCAGATCCGCCGCTTCCTGGTGCTGCACAAGGAGCTGGATGCCGATGACGGCGAGCTGACCCGCACGAGCAAGGTGCGGCGCGGCGCCATTGCCGACAAGTACCAGGTGCTGGTCGATGCCCTGTACGCCGGGCTGAAAGAGCAGTACATCGAGACCGCGGTGCGCTTCGAGGACGGCCGCGCCGGCAGCGTCTCGGCGACGCTGAGGATCGTCGACGCCAAGACCTTCCCCACGCTGAAGAGGGCCGCCTGATGTCGAACCCCCACGCTCACTGCGTTCACTGCCCCCCGAGGGGGCGCTCAATGCCCTTCGGGCGGCCGGGCGGGCATTGACATGGCCGGACGCAAGATCGGCGAGGTCATCCTCGCGGTAAACAACATCTCGCTGGCCTTCGGCGGCGTCAAGGCGCTGAGCGACATCAGCTTTGACGTGCGCGAGCACGAGGTGCGGGCCATCATCGGCCCCAACGGCGCCGGCAAGAGCTCGATGCTGAACTGCATCAATGGTGTCTACACACCGCAGAAGGGCACCATCAGCTTCCGCGGCCAGACCTTCGACCACATGAACTCGCGCCAGGTCGCCGAGATGGGCTTTGCGCGCACCTTCCAGAACCTGGCGCTGTTCAAGGGCATGAGCGTGCTGGACAACATGATGTCCGGCCGCAACCTGAAGATGAAGACCAACATCTTCCAGCAGGCGCTGCGCTGGGGCGCCGCCGAACGCGAGGAAAACGAGCACCGCGCGGTGGTCGAACGCATCATCGACTTCCTGGAGATCCAGCCCTTCCGCAAGACACCGGTGGGCCGCCTGCCCTACGGCCTGCAAAAACGCGTGGACCTGGGCCGGGCGCTGGCCATGGAGCCCAGCGTGCTGCTGCTGGACGAGCCCATGGCCGGCATGAACGTCGAGGAGAAGCAGGACATGTGCCGCTTCGTGCTCGACGTCAACGACGAGTTCGGCACCACCATCGTGCTGATCGAGCACGACATGGGCGTGGTGATGGACATCTCCGACCGCGTCGTGGTGCTGGACTACGGCAAGAAGATCGGTGACGGCAGCCCCGAAGAGGTGCGTGCCAACCCGGAGGTCATCTCCGCCTACCTGGGCACGTCCCATTAAGCCATGGCCTTCTTCCTCGAAACACTCATCGGCGGCCTGATGACGGGCATGCTGTATTCGCTGGTCGCGCTGGGCTTCGTCCTCATCTTCAAGGCCAGCGGCGTCTTCAACTTCGCGCAGGGCGCGATGGTGCTGTTCGCGGCACTGGCCATGGCCCGCTTCGCGGAGTGGATCCCGAAGTGGACCGGGCTGGACAGCAAGCTGATGGCCAACCTGCTGGCCTTCCTGGTGGCCATGCTGGTGATGATCGCGGTGGCCTGGCTGGTCGAGCGCCTGGTGCTGGGCAAGCTGGTCAACCAGGAGGGCATCACGCTGCTGATGGCCACGCTGGGCATCACCTACTTCATGGACGGTTTCGGCCAGACGGTGTTCGGCTCGGACATCTACAAGATCGACATCGGCATGCCCAAGGACCCGATGTTTCTGCTGGACAAGGTGTTCCAGGGCGGGATCCTGGTCAGCCAGGAGGACCTGATGGCCGCAGCGATCGCCGCCACGCTGGTGGCCCTGCTGTCGGCCTTCTTCCAGTACACCGGCACCGGCCGGGCGCTGCGCGCGGTGGCCGACGATCACCAGGCGGCACAGTCCATCGGCATCCCGCTCAAGCGCATCTGGGTGATCGTCTGGAGTGTGGCCGGTTTCGTCGCGCTGGTGGCCGGCATCATCTGGGGCAGCAAGTTGGGCGTGCAGTTCTCGCTGTCGCTGGTGGCACTGAAGGCGCTGCCGGTGGTCATCCTGGGCGGCCTCACGAGCGTGCCCGGCGCCATCATCGGCGGCCTGATCATCGGCGTCGGCGAGAAGCTGTCCGAGGTCTTCATCGGCCCGTTCTTCGGCGGCGGCATCGAGATCTGGTTTGCCTACGTCCTGGCCCTGCTGTTCCTCCTCGTGCGGCCCCAGGGGCTGTTCGGAGAGAAGATCATCGACCGGGTATGACCACGGGACCCGCCATGACGCATTGCATTCAATCCAGGACCTTGCGCGGATCCGGCTTCGCCGGTCCGCTGCAAGCGCCCCCTCGGGGGGCAGCGACCAGAGGGAGCGTGGGGGCATGATTTATCGAGAGAACGGCCAGTTCAAGACCTCCTACAAGGCCGACCAGCAGATCTTCCCGATCGCGCAGGACCGCTGGGTGCTGACGGCGGTGCTGGTGGCGGCCGTCGTCCTGGTGCCGATGCTGGCGTCGGAGTACCTGTTCCGCGCCGTGCTGATCCCGTTCCTGATCCTGTCGCTGGCGGCGCTGGGCCTGAACATCCTGGTCGGCTACTGCGGCCAGATCTCGCTGGGCACCGGCGGCTTCATGGCGGTGGGCGCCTATGCCGCCTACAACTTCTTCGTCCGCATCGACGGCATGCCGGTGGTACCGGCCATCCTGCTGGGCGGCGTCTGCGCCACCGCCGTCGGCGTGCTGTTCGGCATACCGTCGCTGCGCATCAAGGGCATGTACCTGGCCGTGGCCACGCTGGCGGCGCAGTTCTTCACCGACTGGGCGTTCCTGCGCATCAAGTGGTTCACCAACGACTCGTCATCCGGCTCGGTCAACGTGTCCGGCCTGAGCATGTTCGGCTGGGTCATCGACAGCCCGGCCGAGAAGTACCTGTTCTGCCTGGGCTTCCTGCTGCTGTTCGGGCTGGTGGCCAAGAACCTGGTGCGCAGCCACATCGGCCGCGAATGGATGGCCATCCGCGACATGGACGTCGCCGCGGCGGTGATCGGCATCCGGCCCGTCTATGCCAAGCTCACCGCCTTCGCGGTCAGCTCCTTCTTTGTCGGCGTGGCCGGCGCGCTGTGGGGCTTCGTGCACCTGGGCTCATGGGAGCCGGCGGCCTTCAACATCGACCGCTCGTTCCAGCTGCTGTTCATGGTCATCATCGGCGGCCTGGGTTCGATCATGGGCAGCTTCTTCGGCGCCGCCTTCATCGTCGTGCTGCCGATCTTCCTGGACAACCTGACCGTCGCGCTGGGCTTCGACACGGCGCTGGCATCGCACCTGACCTTCATGGTGTTCGGCTCGCTGATCGTCTTCTTTCTGATCGTGGAGCCGCACGGGCTGGCACGGTTGTGGTCGATCGGCAAGGAAAAGCTTCGGTTGTGGCCGTTCCCGCACTGACGGGTGCCGGATGGCCGTTGGACAAGGGCCGCTGCGCGCGGCCACGGATGGAGCGCCGGACGCGGCGATTCAAGGGCGCACGTTCGTCGTGCGGGTGTTCGGACGCACGACGAACGTGCGATGTGTGGATAGTCCTCTGGAGGCAAGCATGAAACTCAAGTCCCTGGCCGTTGCCGCCGCGATCTCCGCGGCCGCTGCGAGCAGCCTGCTCACCGCGCCCGCTTTCGCGCAGGCGAAGGAGCAGTTCTTCCCGGTCCTGGTGTACCGCACGGGTGCCTATGCGCCCAATGGCGTGCCGTTTGCCAACGGTTACGTCGACTACCTCAAGTACGTCAATGCCAAGGGCGGCATCAACGGCGTGAAGGTCTCCTTCGAGGAATGCGAGACCGGCTATGCCACCGACAAGGGCGTGGAGTGCTACGAGCGCCTGAAGGGCAAGAACGGCGGCGCCACGGTGTTCCAGCCGCTGTCCACCGGCATCACCTTCGCCCTGACCGAGAAGGCCCCCGGCGACAAGATCCCGCTGATCACCGCCGGCTACGGCCGCAGCGAGAGCACCGACGGCATGGTGTTCAAGTGGAACTTTCCGCTGACCGGTACCTACTGGGACGCGGCTGACATGCTGGTCCAACACATCGCCAAGAAGGAAGGTGGCGAGGACAAGCTGCGCGGCAAGAAGATCGCCCTGGTCTACCACGACAGCCCGTACGGCAAGGAGCCGATCGCGCTGCTGCAGGAGCGGGCCAAGATGAACGGTTTCGACCTGTCGCTGCTGCCGGTGGCCCACCCCGGCGTCGAGCAGAAAGCCACCTGGCTGCAGATCCGCCAGAACCGCCCGGACTATGTCTTCCTGTGGGGCTGGGGCGTGATGAACTCGACCTCCATCAAGGAGGCGGTGGCCACCGGCTACCCGCGCGAGAAGATGTACGGCGTATGGTGGGCCGGTGCGGAGCCGGACGTGAAGGACGTGGGCGACGGCGCCAAGGGCTACAACGCGCTGGCGCTGCAGCACGGTGCCGAGCCCAACGCCAAGATCACCCAGGACATCCTGAAGGACGTGCACGGCAAGGGCCAGGGTACCGGACCGAAGGATGAGGTCGGCCAGGTGCTGTACATGCGCGGCCTGGTCGCCGCCATGCTGTCGGTCGAGGGCGTCAAGCGCGCCCAGGAGCGCTATGGCAAGGGAAAGTGGATGAGCGGCGAGCAAGCCCGCTGGGGCTATGAGAACCTGGCGCTGGACCAGAAGAAGCTGGACGCGCTGGGCTTCTCCGGCGTGCTGCGCCCGATCTCCACCAGCTGCGCCGACCACCGCGGCGCCGCCATCGGCCGGGTCCACACCTGGGACGGCAAGAAGTGGAACTGGACCTCGGACTGGATCGAGGCCGACCAGGCCATCATCAAGCCGATGATCAAGGCCGCGGCCGACAAGTACGCCAGCGAGAAGAAGCTGACCCGGCGCACCCCGGAGGACTGCCAGTCCTGACCTGTGCCTGCGCCCCTCGCCGAGGGGCGCGCAGGCGGGCCGGCCCGTGCGCCGCCCCGCCTGCAGATCCAAGACCATGGCGCCGCCGGCGTGTGTGGCCTTGGATCTGCATGAGGCTCCCATGACTGCCACCGCACTGCTCACCGTCAACGGCATCGAGGTCATCTACAACCACGTCATCCTGGTGCTCAAGGGCGTCTCGCTCACGGTGCCCGAGGGCGGCGTCGTCGCGCTGCTCGGCGGCAATGGCGCCGGCAAGACCACCACGCTGCGCGCCGTCAGCAACCTGCTGGCCGGCGAGCGTGGCGAGGTGACCAAGGGCAGCATCGAGCTGCGCGGCGAGCGCATCGAGAAGCTCTCGACATCGGCCATGGTCGACCGCGGCGTGATCCAGGTCATGGAGGGGCGGCACTGCTTTGCCCACCTGACCATCGAGGAGAACCTGCTGACCGGCGCCTACACCCGCCGCGACGGCAAGGCCGCCATCGCGGCCACGCTGGAGAAGGTCTACAACTACTTCCCGCGGCTGAAGACCCGCCGCACCAGCCAGGCCGCCTACACCTCGGGCGGCGAGCAGCAGATGTGCGCCATCGGCCGGGCGCTGATGGCCGAGCCCAAGATGGTGCTGCTGGACGAGCCCAGCATGGGCCTGGCGCCGCAGATCGTCGAAGAGGTGTTCGAGATCGTCAAAGACCTGAACCAGCGCGAGAAGGTGACCTTCCTGCTGGCCGAGCAGAACACCAACATGGCCCTGCGCTATGCGGACTACGGCTACATCCTGGAAAACGGCCGCATCGTGATGGACGGCGAGGCGAAGTCCCTGCGCGAGAACGAGGACGTCAAGGAGTTCTATCTCGGCATGGGCGGTGGCGACCGCAAGAGCTTCAAGGACGTCAAGAGCTACAAGCGACGCAAGCGGTGGTTGTCGTAGGCCCCCACGCTCGCTCCCGCTCGCTGCCCCCCGAGGGGGCCCCGGCGGCGGACCGGCAAAGCCGGATCCACGCCGGACCTTGGATAAGGACTGTGACGACTGACGATCTGCCTGGCGGTTTCGCACCGCCGCCGTTCAAGCCCGACGATGCGTTGCAGCGTCTGCGGCGCGATTGGCGCGAGCTGGGCCTGGCCGAGCGTGAGGGCGTGTTCGAACGCCGGGGCACCGCCATCGCCCAGGCCCGGGTCGAGGGCGATGCACTGGCGCTGCGCATGGTGCGCCGGCCGTCGCGGCGCAGCCCCGAATGGCAACCCCCGAGGCAGGCCCGCGACGCCGCGGCGCTGCGCGACTTCACCGCTGCGCTGAAGAAGAGCCTGGCGCTATGGAGCAATGACGATGACTGAGGCCGTGAACCCGTACCACGACGCGCTGGAGGCCCGCGACCCGGCCGCGCGCGAGGCCACCCTGATGGCCGCGCTGCCGAGCCAGGTGGCCCAGGCGCAGGCCACGCCGGCCTTTGCCGAGTTGCTGGCCGGCATCGATGCCGGCACCGTCTCCAGCCGCGCCGCGCTGGCCCGGCTGCCGGTGCTGCGCAAGCCCGAACTGCTGGAGTGTCAGAAGGCCGCCCGCGCCACCGCTGACGACGCCCGGCGCGACCCGTTCGGCGGCTTCTCCGCCATCGGCTGGCGCAGCCTGCGCGGCCTGTCCGGCGCGCGTCGCGTGTACCAGTCGCCCGGGCCGATCTACGAGCCGGACGGCCATGCCGCCGACTGGTGGCGCGTGGCGCGGGCGCTGTTCGCGGCCGGCTTCCGCGCCGGCGACCTGGTGCACAACAGCTTCAGCTACCACCTGACGCCCGGCGCCTGGATCATGGAGTCCGGCGCCCAGGCGCTGGGCTGCACCACCTTCCCCGGCGGCGTGGGCAACACCGAGCTGCAGTTGCAGGCGATGGCCGACCTGCGGCCCGACGGCTATGCCGGCACGCCCAGCTTCCTGCGCATCCTGCTGGAGAAGGCGGCCGAGACCGGCGTCGCGCTGCCGTCGCTGAAGAAGGCGCTGGTCAGCGGCGAGGCCTTCCCGCCCAGCCTGCGCGACTGGCTGGCCGAGCGCGGGATCGCCGGCTACCAGTGCTATGCCACCGCCGATGTGGGCCTGATCGCCTATGAGACGGCGGCGCGCCAGGGCCTGGTGCTGGACGAGGGCGTGATCCTGGAGATCGTGCGGCCCGGCACCGGCGACCCGGTGCCGGACGGTGAGGTCGGCGAGGTCGTCATCACCGTGCTGAACCCGGACTATCCGATGGTGCGCTTCGGCACCGGTGACCTGTCGGCCGTGCTGGCCGGCGCCTGCCCGACGGGCCGCACCAACACCCGCATCAAGGGCTGGCTGGGCCGCGCCGACCAGACGGCCAAGGTGCGCGGCATGTTCGTGCATCCCAGCCAGGTGGCCGAGATCGCGCGCCGCCATCCGGAGGTGCTGAAGGCGCGCCTGGTGGTCTCGGGCGAGATGTCCAACGACCAGCTGGCCCTGCGCGTCGAGGTCAGCGCACAGCCCGACGGCATCGTCGACGCCATCGCCCGCAGCATCCGTGACATCACCAAGCTGCGCGGCGACGTGCAGCTGCTGGCCCCCGGCACGCTCCCCAACGACGGCAAGGTCATCGAAGATTCGCGCAGCTTCAGCTGAGCGGACAGGAGGCTGTCCCTGCGGACAGCCGATTGCCGCGTCGCGGCGAGCGCATGCAGGCGCGAGCGCGCAGCTTCAACTGAACGCTGGTGGCAGCCGCCGCTGTCGCGCGTTCTCGCGACAGCGGCTCGTCAATCGTGGGATGGCGCGGTACCGAGGGGCGGGTCCACACTCGCCGGCCGGTCACCCGTGGCGTCGTCCGCCATCCCTGGCCGGGCCCACGACCCATGCACCCGCCACTCACCGTTGTCATCGTCGAGGACGATCCCGTCTTCCGGGCCGCGTTCGCGTCGGCCGTGCTGCGGGCACCGGCACTGGAGCTGGTGGGCGCAGCGTCCGACCTGCCGGACGCGCTGGCGATGGTGGACCGCGAGAGGCCACAGGTGGTGCTGGTGGACATCGGCCTGCCCAGCGGCAGCGGCCTGGACGTGATCCGCGCTGCGGTCGCCACGCGGCCCGACTGCGACGTGGTGATGGTGACCACCCTGGACGACGACGACAAGCTGATCGCCGCCATCGAGGCCGGCGCCACCGGCTACCTGCTCAAGGATGCCTCGCCGCAGGACCTGGTGGCCCAGTTGCAGGTGCTGCGCGATGGTGGCAGCCCGGTCAGCCCCATCCTGGCGCGGCGACTGTTGACGCGCCTGGCCGCCGCTGCGACGGCCGCCACGCCGCTGGCGGGATCCGCCGCCACGGCAACGGAGGGCGCGCGCGCCAGCCTGTCGGAGCAGGAAGTGCAGGTGCTGCAGCAGTCCGCGGCCGGCTTCACTGCCATCGAGATCGCCGATCGCATGGGTGTGTCCCGTCATACCGTGGGCACCTACATCCGGCGCGCCTACCGCAAGCTGCAGGTGCGCTCGCGCGCCCAGGCCGTGATGCAGGCCCGGCGCTTTGGCTGGATCACAGACCCCGGGCCGCGCAGCGCATAGCCACGGGCCATGGGCCACGACACGCCGGGCCGATGTCCCGGCTCGCCCACAATGCGGTCCCGTCCGCCGCCATGGCGGCCTGCCCACGACATCCGACATGACGACCGAACCGGCTGCCCCGACCCGCCCCGACCTGCCCGACCGCCTGTCGGTCGACCCTGTGAGCCCGCACCACATCCGGGCGGTCTTCGAGCACGACATCGGCATCCGCTTCAACGGCCGCGACCGCCATGATGTCGAGGAGTACTGCATCAGCGAGGGCTGGATCAAGGTGCCGCATGCCAAGGCGCTGGACCGCAAGGGCCGCCCGCTGATGGTCACGCTCAAGGGCAAGGTCGAGGCCTACTACCGCTAGAGCCGTTTCAAGGCTGAAGCGGGGGCACGATGAAAAAAGGGCCGGCGCGGGGCCGACCCTCCGGACCATTCCAGGGCCGGCGTCATGCCGGCGCCGGCTCAGCCCGTCACTTCGATGCAGCGGCGAAGATCTTGTCGGTGGTCGCGCCGGCCGGCTTCTTGGTGATGACCGGGTCGCTCTTGCCCTTCATCAGGGTGTCCACGGTGCGGTCGTAGGCCTTCATGTCCAGCATGCCGGTCTTGCCGGTGCCGACCAGCTTGGCCACCTCGCCCATCATGCGCTTCTGGTGCGCCTCCTTCTGCGCGCCGGAGGCGTCGTTCTTGAGCACGATCTTGACCGCCTCGTCCTGGTTCTTGACCGCATAGTCCCAGCCCTTCATGCTGGCCTTGACGAACTTGGCCAGCTTCTCGGCCATCTTCGGGTCGGCGAGGGACTTCTCCAGCGCATACAGGCCGTCCTCCAAGGTGGCCACGCCCTGATCCTCGTACTTGAAGACGGTCAGCTGGTCGGCCTTCATGCCGGCGTCGATCAGCTGCCAGTACTCGTTGTAGGTCATGGTGCTGATGCAGGCGGCCTGCTTCTGCAGCAGCGGGTCGACGTTGAAGCCCTGCTTGAGCACCTTGACGTCGGGCGTCGCGCCGGCGGTCTTCAGGCCCAGCTTGTCCATCCAGGACAGGAACGGGTACTCGTTGCCGAAGAACCAGACGCCGAGCGTCTTGCCCTTGAAGTCCGTCGGTGCCTTGACGCCGCTGTCGTTGCGGCAGGTCAGCTGCATGCCCGAGCGCTGGAACACCTGGGCGATGTTGACCAGCGGCACGCCCTTCTCGCGCGTGGCCAGGGCGCTGGGCATCCAGTCGACGATGACGTCCGCGCCGCCGCCGGCGATGACCTGGCTGGGGTTGATGTCGGGGCCGCCGGCCTTGATGGTCACGTCCAGGCCGGCCTCCTTGTAGAAGCCCTTGTCCTTGGCCACGTAGTAGCCGGCGAACTGGGCCTGGGTGACCCACTTCAGCTGCAGCGTCAGCTTGTCCTGGGCCTGGGCGGCAAAGGTCGATGCCGCCAGCGCGACGGCGCTCAGCAGCTTCAGGGTGGTGGCGCGCTTGCTCATGGTGTCTCTCCTATCGGTTGGGGGGGTGCAAAAAGGGGCTCCTGCTTGCGGCGCAGGATGGGCCGATTGTGTGCGTTGGCGGTCAACGCCGGTATGAGGGATGCCAGAAGGTCAGCGCCCGCTCCAGCACCGCGACCAGGCCGTAGAACAGGCTGCCGGCCAGGGCCGCCAGCGCAATGGCGGCCCAGACCACGTCGACGTTCATGCGCGCCACCTCGGCGCTGATGCGAAAGCCCAGTCCGGTGATGGGCGAGCCGAAGAACTCGGCCACGATGGCCGAGATCAAGGCCAGCGTCGAATTGATCTTGAGCGCGTTGAAGATGAACGGCAGCGCGCCAGGCAGCCGCAGCTTGAGCAGCGTGGCGCCATGCCCGGCGGCATAGGTGCGCATCAGGTCGCGGTGCATGGCGTCCACGGTGGCCAGGCCGGCCAGGGTGTTCACCAGCATCGGGAAGAAGGTGACGATGGCCGCCACCGCGGCCTTGCTGTGCCAGTCGAAGCCGAACCACATCACCATGATGGGCGCGATGCCGACGATGGGCACCGCACCGGCCAGCCCGGCCAGGGGCAGCATGCCGCGGCGCAGCAGGTCGTAGCGGTCGGCCAGCAGGGCCATGGCCAGGCCCAGGCCGCAGCCGATGCCATAGCCGGCGACCACCGCCCAGGCGGTCTGCAGGAAGTCGGTCCACAGCGTGCCCCAGCGCGCCACCAGCGCGTCGGCCACCGCATGTGGCGCCGGCAGCAGCACCCGCGGCACCTCGAAGCCGACCACCAGCAGCTCCCACAGGTACAGCAACGCCGCGCCCAGCAACGCCGGCGCCACCCAGCGCGTCCAGCGGCCGAGCAGGCGCGCCGCGCATTGGTCCAGCAGCCACCACAGGCCGGCCAGCCAGGGCAGCAGCGCCGCCCAGACCCCTGCCAGTGCCGCGCCGCGCGGCCCGTCGGCCGCCACCGCGCGCAGCATGGCGATGGCCGCGGCCAGCATCACGGCGCCGGCCAGCGCCACCGCCCATGCCGGCACGGCGCGCAGCTGCCCCGGCATGGCGGGGCCGCCGGCGGGGCTGGCGGAAGCGCTGGTGGAAGCGCTGGCCGTCGCGGTCATACGCGTCCCCCCATGGCCCGGCCGACAGCGCGCTCCAGCAGGCCGACCAGGGCCACCAGCGTCACGCCCAGCAGCGATGCCATCAGCAGGGCGGACCAGATCTGCACCGTCTGGCCGAAATACGAACCCTGCAGCAGCCGTGCGCCCAGTCCGGCCTGGGCTCCGGTGGGCAGTTCGCCGACGATGGCCCCGATCAGGCTGGTGGCAATGGCCACCTTGGCGCTGGCAAACAGGAAAGGCACGGCCGCCGGCAGGCGCAGCCAGGCCAGCACCTGCGGCCGCGAGGCGCTGTAGGTGCGCATCAGGTCCAGCTGCAGCGGGTCCGGGCTGCGCAGCCCCTTGACCATGCCCACCGCCACCGGAAAGAAGCACAGGTACATCGAGATCACGGCCTTGCTGACCAGCGGCGGATAGCCCAGGCTGCCCAGCACCACCACCACCATCGGCGCGATGGCCAGGATCGGGATGGTCTGCGACGCGATGATCCAGGGCAGAAGGCCACGATCGAGCACCCGGTTGTGGACCACGCCGACGGCAATCAGCACGCCCAGCAGCAGCCCCAGGCCGAAGCCCAGCAACGTGGCGGTGAGCGTGACGCCGGCATGGAACAGCAGGTTGCGCGGGCTGTCGATGTCGTTGTCGACGATGCTGGCGACGAACTCCTGCACGATCTGGTGCGGTGCCGGCAGCACCGGCCGCTCCATGGCCCAGCACGCCGCCACCAGCTCACGCCAGCCCCAGGTGTTGCCGATGCCGTCCAGCCGCTCGATGACCTGCGGCGCGTTCAGCCACACCGCCAGCGCATGCCAGGCCAGCAGCCCCAGCGCCACCACCAGCGCCACCGGCCAGGCGCGGTACCAGGCGCCAACCAGCCGCTCGGCTGCCGGTGCCGGGGCCAGGACGGCCGCGGCGCTCATCGTCCGACGCCCGCCGCCTCAGTCATAGGAATGCCCCGCCCGCAACGCCGCCCGCACCCGCTGGGCGACGGCGGCAAATGCGGTGGTCTCGCGCACGTCCAGCGTCCGGCCGGCCGGCAGGTCGTTGGCTATCACCTCGATGATGCGGCCCGGCCGCGGGCTCATCACGACGATGCGGTTGGAAAGGAACACCGCCTCGCTGATCGAGTGGGTGACAAACACCACCGTCTTGCCGGTGCGCTCCCACAGTCGCAGCAGCTGCTCGTTCAGGTGGTCGCGGGTGATCTCGTCCAGCGCGCCGAAGGGCTCGTCCATCAGCAGCAGCCGTGGCTCGAAGGCCAGCGCCCGCGCGATCGACACCCGCTGCTGCATGCCGCCCGACAGCTGCCAGGGAAACTTGCGCTCGAACCCCTCCAGCCCCACGTTGGCCAGCTGCTGGCGCGCCCGCTCATGGCGCTCCTGCGGCGGCAGGCCCATGATCTCCAGCGGCAGCATGACGTTGCGAATCACGTTGCGCCAGGGGTACAGCGCCGCGGCCTGGAAAACATAGCCGTAGGCCCGCGCCAGCCGCGCCTGCTCCGGCGTCATGCCGTTGACCTGCAGCGTGCCCGAGGTGGCCCGCTCCAGGTCGGCGATGACCCGCATCAGCGTGGTCTTGCCGCAGCCCGACGGGCCGATCAGCGAGACGAACTCGCCGCGGGCGATGGTCAGGTCAACCTCGGACAGCGCCGTCACCGGCGTGTCCGCGGTCTGGAACACCAGCGAGAGCTTGCGGGCCTCGACAGCGTGCGGTGCGTCAGCGGCAGCGGCTGTGGTCGTCATGCGCCCCCAGGCACCACGACGCCGCTGCGCTCGAGCATGGCATGCAGCAGCACGTTGCAGCCGGCGGTGATGTGCTCGGGCTGGGCGTCCTCGATCTCGTTGTGGCTGATGCCGTCCTTGCACGGGATGAAGATCATGCCGGCCGGGGCCAGCCGCGCCATGTACACCGCGTCGTGGCCGGCGCCGCTGACGCAGGGCATGTGGCTGTAGCCCAGCGCCTGCGCCGCGCGCCCGACGCTGGCCACGCAGTCCGGATGGAAAGGCTGCGCCGGGTACTGCGACACGATGTCGATCTGAATCGGCAGCCCGGACTCGGCGCTGAGCCGGGCGGCCACGCCGCGGATGTCTGCGTCCATGGCCTCGCACAGCGCGTCGGTCGCGTTGCGCAGGTCGATGCTGAACTTGACCCGGCCCGGGATCACGTTGCGGCTATTGGGATGCACCTGGACCATGCCCACCGTGCCGCGGCCATGCGGCGGGTGGCGGTGGGCGCAGGCCACCACCTCCTGCATCAGCCGGCTGGCCACCTGCAGCGCATCCTTGCGCAGCGCCATCGGCGTCGGCCCGGCATGGGCCTCCATGCCGGTGACGGTGCAGTCGTACCAGCGGATGCCCAGCACGCCGCCGACCACGCCGATGGTCTTGTCATGGTCCTCCAGCACCGGCCCCTGCTCGATATGGGTCTCGAAATAGGCGCCGATGGGGTGGTCCCCCGGCTCCTGGGTGCCGATGTAGCCGATGCGCTCAAGCTCGCCCTTGACCGTCTTGCCCGTGGTGTCGGTCGCGGCATAGGCATGTTCGAGCGTAAAGGCCTTGGCAAACACACCCGAGCCCATCATCACCGGCACGAAGCGCGAGCCCTCCTCATTGGTCCAGAAGGCGACCTCGATCGGCGCCTCGGTGACGACGCCGTGGTCGTTGAGCGTGCGTACCACCTCGATGCCGGCCAGCACGCCATAGTTGCCGTCGAACTTGCCGCCGGTGGGCTGGGTGTCGATGTGGCTGCCGGTCATCACCGGCGGCAGGGCGTTGTTGCGGCCAGGGCGGCGCATGAAGCCGTTGCCGATCTTGTCGATCGTCACCTCCATCCCGGCGTCACGTGCCCAGCCCAGCACCAGGTCGCGACCCTGCTTGTCCAAGTCGGTCAGCGTCAGGCGGCACACGCCACCCTTGTCGGTGGCGCCGATGCGGGCCAGCTCCATCAGGCTGGCCCACAGGCGCTCGCCGTTGACGCGCAGCTTGGCGATGTCGGGCTTGGCTTTCATGTCCATGGCGGTCTCCTGGCGGCGTGCCGGCCGCCATGGCCGGCGGGCGGTAGGCGGTCAGGCGGCGGGCTTCACGCCCACGCGCGATGCGAAGTCGGTGTCGCGGATCTGCAGGTAGTCCTCGGTGCTGAAGCCGTCGTGGTCGTGCATCAGCATCATCATGTCCTCCTGCACCTCCGGGAACAGCGACAGGGGATAGATGCGCACGCTGTCGGTGCGGGCCACGGGCTGCCAGCCGCGGGTGGCATTGGCCGGCAGGCTGACCCCGGCCTCGACCACCACACAGTACTCGCCGGCATGGAAGGCGTCACGCACGGAATGGAAGTCGCTGAAGTCGACGCCGTCGATCACCAGGACTTCATAGTCATCGACCTGGCGGACGGCATCGATCTTGCGCATGGTGACGAGTTTGCGGGCGGTCATGGGTGGTCTCGTAAATGATGAAGGCGCGGATGTTGCATCAGCCGCGTGACACCGCCGTCGGTGCGAGGTCGCGGCTGCGCAGCGCCGCGGCCTGGAAGTTCGCGCCGAAGGGCGCCCGCTTGAGGTATCGGCCGGCACCGCGCACCGCCCGCAGGTCGCCGCCGGTCCACACCAGCCTGCCGTTGGCCACGGTGTGCACCGCGTTGCCGCGCACGCTGCGGCCCTCGAAGATGTTGAAGTCGCCCTTGCTCTTCTGCGCCTTGGCACTGATGGTGCGCGTCGCAGCCGGGTCCCAGACCGCGATGTCGGCGTCCGAGCCCTCGACGATGCAGCCCTTGCGCGGGTACAGATTGAACAGCTTGGCCGCATTGGCCGAGGTGATGGCCACGAACTCGCTGGGCGTCAGGCGCCCGGTGTTGACGCCGGCGTCCCAGATCACGCTCATGCGGTCTTCGACGCCACCGCAGCCGTTGGGGATCTGGGCGAAATTCGCGCGGCCCATGGCCTTCTGCGGCGCGCAGAAGACGCAGTGGTCGGTGGCGGTGGTGTGCAGCTGGCCGCTCTGCAGGCCGCGCCACAGCATCTCCTGGTGGCCCTTGGGCCGGAACGGCGGGCTCATCACGTAGCCGGCCGCGGTGGCGTAGTCGGGATGACGATAGACGCTGTCGTCCAGTACCAGGTGGCCGGCCAGCACCTCGCCATAGACCCGCTGGCCACGGGCACGGGCGCGGGCGATGGCCTCGGCCGACTCGATGCAGCTGACATGCACGATGTAGATCGGCACGCCCAGGACATCGGCGATCGCAATGGCGCGGTTGGCGGCCTCGCCCTCGACCATCGGCGGCCGGCTCAAGGGATGGCCCTCGGGGCCGGTGATGCCCATCCGGGCCACCTCCTGCTGCAGCAGGTAGACCAGCTCGCCGTTCTCGGCATGCACGGTGGGCATGGCGCCCAGCTCCAGCGCGCGCCGGAAGCTGTTCACCAGGGTTTCGTCGTCGCACATGATGGCGTTCTTGTAGGCCATGAAGTGCTTGAAGCTGTTGACGCCCTCCTCGCGCACCAGGGTGCCCATGTCGGCATGGACGCTGTCGCTCCACCAGGTGACGGCGACATGGAAGCCGTAGTCGCCGGCGGACTTCTCGGCCCAGCCGCGCCACTTGCGGTAGGCGTCCATCAGCGGCTCCTGCGGGTCCGGGATGACGAAGTCGATGATGCTGGTGGTGCCGCCGGAGAAGCCGGCCGCCGTGCCGTCGAAGAAGTCGTCTGCCGTGGTGGTGCCCATGAAGGGCAGCTGCATGTGGGTGTGCGGGTCGATGCCACCGGGCAGCAACAGGGTGCCGCCAGCGTCCAGCACCGCGGCGCCGGCCGGCGCCTGTGCCGCCGCCGTATCGCCGACGGCGGCCACGCGGCCATCCACGCACAGCACATCGGCCTTGAACTCGCGGTCGGCGTTGACCACGGTGCCGCCACGGATCAGCAGGGCTTCGGACATCGTCATGTCTCCTCAGGGGCGTCGGTTGCGGCCCACCACCGGCGGGCCTGGGTTTGCAAGATTCAGGCCACCGGCACGGCGCGCGGCCTCAGGCGGCGCGCATCGGGTTGTTCGGGTGCACCGTCCACGGCCCGTAGTCTGCCCGCACCGGCTGCCCGGTGCGGCTGTCGATATCGCCGGGCTTGACCTGGCGCATCGTGATGCAGCCGTTGACCGGGCATACCGTGGTGCACAGGTTGCAACCGACGCATTCGGCCTCGATGACCTCGAACCAGCGTCGGCCGTCACGGGTGGCGGTGATGGCCTGGTGCGACGTGTCCTCGCAGGCGATGTGGCAGCGCCCGCACTGGATGCAAGAGCTCTGGTCGATGACCGCCTTCTCGGTGTAGTTCAGGTTCAGGTGCTGCCAGTCGGTGACCGACGGCAGGGCGCGGCCCTGGAAGTCGGCCACGGTGGCATAGCCATGGTCGTCCATGTAGCCGTCCAGGCCGTCGATCATGTCCTGCACGATCTTGAAGCCATGCACCATCGCGGCGGTGCAGACCTGCACCGTGCCGCAGCCCAGGGCGATGTACTCGGCCGCGTCGCGCCAGGTGCCGATGCCGCCGATGCCGGAGATCGGCAGGCCGCGGGTGGCCGGGTCGCGGCCGATCTCGGCCACCATGTTCAGCGCGATCGGCTTGACCGCCGGCCCGCAATAGCCGCCATGCGAGCCGCGGCCATCGACCGCCGGGCTCATGGTCATGCGGTCCAGGTCCACCCCGGTGATCGAGCTGATGGTGTTGATCAGGCTGACCGCGTCGGCGCCGCCGGCCTTGGCCGCACGGGCCGGGAAGCGGATGTCGGTGATGTTGGGCGTGAGCTTGACGATCACCGGCAGGCGGCTGTGGTGCTTGCACCAGGCCGCGACCATCTGGATGTACTCCGGCACCTGGCCAACCGCCGAGCCCATGCCGCGTTCGCTCATGCCGTGCGGGCAGCCGAAGTTCAGTTCCATGCCGTCGCAGCCGGTGTCCTCGACCATCGGGATGATGGCCTTCCAGGCCTCCTCTGTGCACGGCACCATCAGCGACGCCACCAGGGCGCGGTCCGGCCAGTCGCGCTTGACCTGGCGCATCTCGGCCAGGTTGACGGCCAGCGGCCGGTCGGTGATGAGCTCGATGTTGTTGAAGCCGATCAACCGCCGGTCGATGCCGTGCAGCGCGCCATAGCGCGGGCCGCTGACATTGACGATGGGCGGACCCTCCTCGCCCAGGGTCTTCCAGACCACGCCGCCCCAGCCGGCCTCGAAGGCCCGGTTGACGTTGTAGGCCTTGTCGGTCGGGGGCGCGCTGGCCAGCCAGAACGGGTTGGGGCTGCGGATGCCCAGGAAGTGGGTGGTGAGGTCGGCCATGAGGTGGTCTCCTTCGCGCCGCGGGCTCAGCGGCTGGTCAGAGCGGCGTGGATGGATTGCGCGGCGACCTTGCCGTCCTGAACTGCCTCGACCGTCAGGTCGCGGCCGCCGGCGCGGCAGTCGCCGCCGGCCCAGACGTCGCCCAGCGAGGTGCGGCACTGCGCGTCGGTATGGATGCGCCCGGCCTCCAGCCGCAGCGCACCAGTGGCATCGGCCACGAAGGTCTGGCCAATGGCACGCAGCACCATGTCGGCTGCCAGCGTGAAGCCGTCGCCGGCCTGCGCCAGCCGCCCTTGAGCGTCCAACGTGGTGTGGGCAAAGCGCACGCCGACCAGCCGGCCAGCGTCGGCCAGCACCTCCTGCGGCGCGGCCCAGTGCCGGATGGTGACCCCCTGGCGCTGCGCCCAGTCCTGCTCGTCACGCGATGCCGGCATGCTGGCTGGGCCGCGCCGGTAGACGATGGTCGCGGTCTGTGCGCCCAGCAGGCGGCATTGCACCGCGGCGTCGATGGCGGTCATGCCACCGCCGATCACCACCACGTCGCGGCCGACCGCCAGCTGCGACAGGTCGGCGGCCTGGCGCAGATCGGCGATGAAGTTCACGGCGGCGTCCAGCCCCGGCACCGCCGGCTCCGGCACGCCCAGCGCATTGACGCCGGCCAGACCCAGGCCCAGGAACACCGCGTCGAAGTCCGACCGCAGGCCGTCCAGCGTGATGTCGCGGCCCAGCACCTGCTGAAGGCGCAGCTCGATGCCGCCGATGGACAGCAGCCAGGCCACCTCGCGTTGAGCGAAATCGTCGGCGGTCTTGTAGGCCGCACTGCCGTACTCGTTGAGGCCGCCGGCCTTGGCCCGCGCGTCGAACACCACCACGTCATGGCCCATGCGGGCCAGGCCATGGGCACAGGCCAGACCGGCCGGGCCGGCGCCGACCACCGCGACGCGCCGGCCGGTGGGCGCGGCGCGGCTGAACAACGGCGCACCCGGCTGGGCCATCAGCGCGTCGGTGGCCACGCGCTGCAGCGCGCCGATCTGCACCGGCCGGTCGTCATCCGCATGGCGCACGCAGTCCTGCTCGCACAGCACCTCGGTCGGGCAGACCCGGGCACACATGCCGCCCAGCGGGTTGGCTGTCAGGATGACCTTGGCCGCGCCGCGTAGGTTGCCCTGCGCAATACGGGCAATGAAGCTGGGGATGTCGATGCCGGTCGGGCAGGCCGTGACGCAGGGCGCGTCATGGCAATACAGGCAACGCTCGGCCTCGACCAGCGCCTGCTGCGGTGCCAGCAACGGGTGGGCGTCGGCAAAGTGCCGGCGCAGCTGGTGGGCATCCAGGCGGCCAGCCCGCAGGCCGGGTGCGCGGGCCTGCGCGCCGGGCGGCGTCTGCGTGGCATCGGATGTGTCGGACATGGCGGGCCTCCGGTGACGACGGCCGGTCGCTGCCTTTGCGCAGCCCGGCCATCGTGGCAGACCGAAGTTTGATCGTACGGTCAAATTTGACCACTTGGTAATTTCCCGGGCGACAGCGCGGGCCGGCGGTGGCACCGTCGCCGTCCGTGAGCCCCGCACCGAAACCCGCGCCCGTCCGGCCGTCACGCGCCGCCCGCCGCGTCGCCCTGGAGGCGCAGATCCTGCGCGAGGCCGAGGCGCAGTTCGC
>JBJXHB010000314.1:0-9336 GCA_046160725.1 Aquabacterium sp. | reverse complement strand
CAACGCGGCCATCCTGCGTCGCTTCGTGGAGGTCTCTGGCGGGGAGGACGCGGTAATCGCCGTCATCCCCACCGCCTCGATGTTGCCGGACACGGGAGACCGGTACGCGGCCTTGTTCAAGAAGCTCGGGGCCGCAGAGGCCTACGCCCTGCCCTACTCCGAGCGCTCCGACGCAGAGCGCGAAGACCTCCTCGAGCAGCTCGAACGCGCCACGGGCGTGTTCCTGACGGGGGGCAACCAGCTGCGGATCTCCACCATCCTCGGCGGCACGCCGGTCGCGAAGCAGCTCCGCCGCCTGAACGCGCGCGGGGTCACGGTCGGCGGCACCTCGGCGGGCGCGGCGATCCTGTCGGAGCACATGATCGCGTACGGCGAGAACGGGTCCACCCCCATCGCTGGCGCGGCCACCCTCACCCCCGGCCTCGGGCTCACGAATCGAGTGGTCATCGACCAGCACTTCCGCCAGCGCGACCGGCTGGGCCGCCTGGTCACGGCGCTGGCCTACAACCCGTTTGCGGTGGGCATCGGGCTGGACGAGGACACGGCCGCCTTCATCGGCCCGGACAACACGCTGGAGGTCTGCGGCTCCGGAGGCGTCACGGTGGTGGACGCGGCCGGCCTGGAGTTCTCGTCGATGGACCAGGTCGACGAGGGCCAACCGGTGTGCCTGCTCGGCCTCACGATGCACATGCTCGTGGCCGGCGCCAGCTTCAACCTGCACACCCGCAAGGCATCGCCAGGCAGCCTGCTGCGGGCCAAGGAGTGACACGACGTCCTTGACGCCGCGCCACGACGGCAGCCGCCCCCAATCCGCCATGACCCTGGAGCCTCGCCCATGAAGATCCTTGACCGCTCGGTGTTCGGTGGCCCGTCCCTGTATGCGCACTTTCCGGTCATCCGCCTGGTGCTGGACCTGGGCGCGCTGGAGGCCTGGCCGACCGGCCGGCTGGGCGTGGCCTATGTCGATGCACTGGTCGCCGCGCTGCCGGGCCTGCAGGAGCACGGCTGCTCCTATCGTGAACCCGGCGGCTTCATCCGCCGCATGAAGGAGGACGAGGGCACCTGGCTGGGCCATGTGCTGGAACATGTGGCCATCGAGCTGCAGAACGTCGCCGGCGAGGACGTCACGTTCGGCAAGACGCGCAGCATCGACGGCCAGCCCGGCCACTACAGCATGATCTACGAGTACGCCCAGCGCGAGGAGGGCATCGCCGCCGGCGAACTGGGCCTGAAGCTTCTGTGCGCGCTGCTGCCGGCCGAGGTGCGGCCCGCAGGCACGGTGCCCGACGACTGGAACTGGCAGTCCGCGCTGGACGACTTCATCCACTATGCGCAGCGGCGCGCGCTGGGCCCGTCCACCGCCTCGCTGGTCAAGGCGGCGCAGGCGCGAGGCATCCCGTGGATGCGGCTGAACGACCAGTCGCTGGTGCAGCTGGGCCACGGCAAGTACCAGCAGCGCCTGCAGGCCACGATCACGGCCCATACGCCGCACATCGCAGTCGAACTGGCGGGCGACAAGGAGGAGACCAACAAGATCCTGGCCGGGCTGGGCCTGCCGGTGCCGCGCCAGGAGCTGGTGCAGTCCGAGGCGTCCGCGGTGCGGGCCGCGCGGCGCCTGGGCTTTCCGGTGGTGACCAAGCCCTACGACGGCAACCATGGCCGCGGCATCTCGATCCGCCTGACCGATGACGACGCGGTGCGCGCCGGCTTTGCCGCCGCCCGCGAGCACGCGCGCTCGGTCATCGTCGAGACCTTCCTGGAGGGCGACGACCACCGCCTGCTGGTGGTCAACGGCGAGCTGGTGGCCGCCACCCGCCGCACCCCGGGCCATGTGGTGGGCGACGGCGTGCACACCATTGCGCAGCTGGTGGACATCGTCAACCAGGACCCGCGGCGCGGCGTCGGCCACGAGAAGGTGCTGACGCGGCTGCTGCTGGACGCGCAGGCCGAGATGATGATGACGCGCGCCGGCTGCACGGCGCAGTCGGTACCGGCGGCCGGCGCCACGGTGTTCCTGCGCTCCACGGCCAACCTGTCCACCGGCGGCACCGCCACCGACGTCACCGACATCATCCACCCGGACAACCGCGAGATGGCGGTGCGGGCGATCCGCGCGATCGGCCTGGACGTGGGCGGGGTCGACTTCCTCAGCAAGAACATTGCCGAGAGCTACCGCAGCATCGGCGGCGGCATCTGCGAGGTCAACGCCGCGCCGGGCTTTCGCATGCACGTGGCGCCCAGCGAAGGCACGCCGCGCGACGTCGCCACGCCGGTCATCGACATGCTGTTCCCGCCCGGCGCACCCTCGCGCGTGCCGATCGCGGCCATCACCGGCACCAACGGCAAGACCACCACCGCCCGCATGCTGGCCCACATCACCAAGATGGCCGGCTACACACCCGGGCTGACCACCACCGACGGCGTCTACATCGACGGCCAGCGCACCGTCGAGGGCGACATGACCGGGCCGGTCTCGGCGCGCATGGTGCTGGCCGACCCGATGATCGACATCGCGGTGCTGGAGACGGCCCGCGGCGGCCTGCTGCGCGCCGGCATGGCGGTGAGCGAGGTCAACGTCGGCGCGGTGCTGAACATCGCCGCCGACCACCTGGGCATGAAGGGCATCGACACGCTGGAGCAGCTGGCCGAGGTCAAGCGCATCGTGGTGGAGATTGCGCAGGACTGCGCCGTGCTCAACGCCGACGACCCGCATGTGCTGAAGATGTCGGGCTACACCGACGCCAAGGTCATCTGCTACGTCACCACCAACCCGCAGCATGCGCTGGTGCGCGAGCACATCCGGGCCGGTGGCCGCGCCTGCGCGCTGGAGGCGGGCGTGAACGGCCAGATGATCACGCTGTACGACAAGGGCAGCCACATGCCGCTGATGTGGACGCACCTGATACCGGCGACGCTGGAAGGGCGGGCCATGCACAACGTCAGCAACGCCATGTTCGCGGCCGCCTGCGCCTACTCGCTGGGCATCAAGCTCGACCCGATCCGGCAAGGCCTTCGCACCTTCGACACCACCTTCTTCCAGGCGCCGGGGCGCATGAACGTGTTCAACGAGCACCCGTTCAAGGTGCTGTTCGACTATGGCCACAACGCGCATGCGGTGTCGGTGATGGCCGACCTGGCGCAGCGCCTGGATGTCAGCGGGCGGCGCATCGTCGTGCTGGCCGGGCCGGGCGACCGGCGCGACGAGGACCTGAATGCCATCGCCGATGCCGTGGCCGGCCGCTTCGACCACTACATCTGCCGCCGCGACGACTCGCTGCGCGGCCGCGCGCCCGACGAGGTGCCACGCATCGTGGCCGCGCAGCTGCGGGCCCGGGGTGTGCCGGCCGAGGCGGTCGAGCAGATTCCGGACGAGCAGGAGGCGATCACCCATGCCCTGCGCATGGGCCGTGCCGGCGACCTGTTGCTGGTCTGTGGCGACGCGCTGACGCGCTCGTGGAAGCAGATCATCAAGTTCCGCCCCGATGGCGCAGTGGCACCGGCCGCAGCAGCCCTGTCACGGCAGCCAGAGCCGGCCGCCGCCGGCGGCTTGGGCGACGAGAGCGTGCTGGCCAGCATGGAGGGCCTGGTGCGCGACGAGCGCGGCGTGCGGCTGGCGCGCGAGAGCGGTGATTGACCGCCCGCACGGCCGCTGACCGACCACGCGCGCCGGCACACGGCTGGCGTGCCGGCCTGCGCTGATGTCCGACTCGCCCCACTTCACCAGCTCGCGACGCCTGACCGGGCCCAACCTGTACTTTGCCCAGGGCGGCGCGGTGCTGCAGGCCCCGTGCCCGGTGGACGCGGCGCTTGCCACGCGCTGGCTGGGCCATGTGGCGCAGGCCCGTCAGCATCTCGGCTGGCCGGACGCCCCGGCCGTGGTCCGCCACCATGCCGGCGGCGCCGCGCTGGCGCTCGCGGCGCCTGTGGACCAGTGGATGTGTGCCACCCATGCCAACGAATGGGCCTGGCTGAGCGCGCTGGGGCAGCCCTGGACAGCACCCGACGATGCCGGCCTGCCGACCCTGGATGCCCTGGCGGCACTGAAGGCCCTGAGTGCGGCCGAGCGCGACCCGGCGTTGCTGCAACTGCTGCAGGCCGCGCAACAGCATGCTGCGCTGCCGTTGCTGTTGGACGATGACCAGGTCAGCCTGGGCCTGGGCCGGCGCAGCCAGGCCTGGCCCCGCGCCGCCTTGCCCACCCCGGGGCAGGTCGACTGGTCGGCGCTCGGCCGCATACCGTGCGCGCAGGTGACCGGCACCAATGGCAAGACCACCTCGGTGCGCCTGATCGCCGCCATGGCCCGCGCGGCCGGCCTGCGCGCCGGCCACTGCTCGACCGAGGGCCTGGTGGTGGACGGCCAGATACTGGACGACGGCGACTGCGCGGGCCCGGACAGCGCGCGCCGCCTGCTGCGCCAGGCCATCGACCTGGCTGTGCTGGAGACCGCCCGCGGCGGGCTGCTGAGGCGCGGGCTGGCGCTCGATCGCGCCGACGTGGCCCTGATCACCAATGTCAGTGCCGACCACCTGGGCGAGTACGGCATCGACACCCTGGATCACATCGCCGACGTGAAGTGGCTGGTGGCGTCCACCGTGCAGGACGCGGGCCTGCTGGTGCTGCCCGCGGCCGACGCCTTGCTGCGCGAGCGGGCGCGGGCCCACAGGGGCCGCATCGGCTGGTTCGGACTCGACGATGCCGCACCGCTGCTGCAGCAGCACCGCGCGCAGGGCGGTGCCACCTGCGGGGTGCGGCTGGGGCAGCTGCGGCTGGCTGACGCGGCCCAAGGCCTGGACACCGACCTGGGCCCGGTGGACGAGATGCCGTTGTCCGCCGGCGGCCACGCCGCCTACAACATCGCCAACCTGGCGGGCGCGGCCCTGGCCGGGCATGGCCTGGGCCTGCCGCTGGCCGCGATCCGCGAGGTGCTGCACCGCTTTGGTCGCGACCGGGCCGACAACCCCGGCCGGCTCGAACACTGGGTGCTGGACGACGTGCAGGTCTGGCTGGACTTTGCCCACAACCCGGACGGCCTGAGCGGCCTGCTGGCGGTGGCGCGGGCCTCCCGGTCCCGCCGGCTGGCCCTGGTGCTGGGCCAGGCCGGTGACCGCACGCCGGCCGAGCTGCAGGCACTGGCCGCGGCGGCGGCCGCGGCGCAACCGGACCGCATCATCGTCAAGGAACTGCCCGAGTACGCCCGCGGCCGGGCACCTGGCGAGGTGGTCCGAGACCTGGTGTCGGCCCTGCGCGCAGGGGGCATGCCGGCGCAGCAGCTGCAACCGGCCGACGGTGAGCTCCAGGCCGTGACCGCCGCTCTGGCCTGGGCCCAGGCCGGCGATGCCCTGGTGCTGCCGGTCCACGCCAGCGCGGCACGTGACCGGGTCCGCGTGTTGCTGGACCAGCTGGCCGCGGCCCGCTGGCGCGCCGGCATGCCGCTGCCGGACTGAGGTGCACCGCAGGGTGCAGGCGCGCGGCGGACCAGCGGGACCGATTCCCTTTGTCGAGTTCAGGCCCTAGACTGCCTGACGCCAACCCTCTGCGGGACACGACCATGGCTCTTCTCAGCGCGCTGGGCCTCAAGCCGAGACCTTCGACGCCACGCGTCCCGCCTGCCGGGCCATCGGTCGCGGCCGGTGACAGTGGCGACGCGGCCGCAGCCCCGAAGGCAGCGCCGCCCGCCAGCCGGACCAAGAACTCGGTTGCCTACGAGAACGACAAGTCGGGCTGGGGCCTGGAGTTCTCGGACGATGACAGCGGTACGGCCGTCAAGATCAGCAAGACGCTCGTGAAGGAGGAGGTGGATCTCGGCGTCGGACTCCTGCATGGCAAGGTGACCGCTTCGGCGTCCCTGTTCGGTCAGGGCGTCAAGGGCGATGACGGTGTCATCACCGGTACGGTGGGCCCGGAAGTCAAGGCGACCGCAGGCGTTGAGCTCGGCTTCAAGGGCTTCAATGTCGCGCTGAGTGGCCAGACGACGGCGACGGCGGACTTCTGGACCGTGTCTCGCAGCGCAGCGGGCAACTGGACTGTGGCCGGCGCCAAGCCGATTTCCATCAGCATCGCGCTGGTCGGCGAGGCCACGGTCGGCTCGCTGAAGTATGCGTGCGAGCCGATCGGCTCCTATGAGATCGCGATATTCGACTTGACGATTCCGGCGCTCTACCAAGGCAAGGGTCTCAAACGCCTCCAGGACGACGTGGAATCCATCGTCGGGAAACTACCGGAAGCTGCGAGGACCGCGGCAGGAATGGTCCCGCCCGACTGGGGTGGAGGCCCGATGATCGATCCCGGCTCGCCCCTGGCCAATGAGATCGCGTCGGTCTTTGAAGTCAACCATCTGGACCCGACGGCACAGAACCCGCGCACGGACGACGGCCAGGTCACCCGTGGTCAGGAGCAGGGGCAGCGGATGGACCCCTATCAACAACAGGTCGCGGCCACCAAGCGGCTGGATGCGCGCGAGACCGTGCGCCAGGCTCAGATCAAGCAGTGGCGCCCGGCCGTGGCATCGGCCAAGAAGGCCGCGATCAATGCGTCCGGCTGGTTCAACGGCGCCAGGAAGAAGGGCCTCGTGAGCCCTGAGGCCGAGAAGCTGGGCGGCCAGGCCTACACCCAGATGGCGCTGCTGGAAAGCGACACCGACCATTTCGAGCTGGCGTGCAAGGACCCGAACTACGAGCCCCAGATGATTGGCACCCATGCCCAGAAGCGGATCGGCGCCTGGAACGCCATCCAGGGCCTTTTCGACCAGGCCAAGGCTGCCAATCGCGCGTGAGTGAGCGTCGCCGGAGGCGACCCGTCGGCCGTGGTGTCCGCACGGCCTTGGCGGCAGCACGGTCGGCTGTATCAGCCCAGCGCAGACTCTGCGCGTGACAGGGTGTCGAGCATCGGCTTGATCACCCGCAGCGACGGCATCAGCTCATTGCCGTCGACCTCCTTGAGCAGCGGGTCAACTTGCAGCAACTTGCGCGTGGCGTTGACGGCCGTGCGCACGCCCTTGGTGATGCGCTCGCGGTTGGCGTCGCTCTTGCTGTCGGCCAGTGCCTTGAGCAAGGTGTCCAGGTCGGGTTTGAGTTGCCGGGCCGCGTCACGCAGCCGGCTGACCGCCTGCTTGACCTGGGCCGCCTGGTCGGGATCATCAGCGTACTCGGTCTCGATATGAGCCGCCAGCTGGTCGACACCCGCGATCGCTGCGCTGCGCACCTTGGCCCACTCGCCGGCCAGCTTGGCGAAAGCGGGGCCGACCTTGTCGTCCCGCTGGGCCTTGTCGACCTCGGCGATCATGGACTCGACGCGATCCAGCATCTTTTCGGCCAGCCCGACCCGGTTGCCCTTGGCAAGCTTGCCAGCGTCTTCGACCGCACCCAGGATCTTCTTGCCGCCGACACCGGCCTTCTTGACGGCCGCTTGAATGCGGGGCATCAGCGCCTCCAGGCGGGCCGTGAATCCCTTGGTCGGCTCGACAGATGGGTTGACCGTCTTGCCGGACGTCGCGTCGGGGGCGGACACCTTTTCGTCGGCCTTCTTGCCCTCTGCTGCAACCGCCCGGTCTTCAAGTTCATCCGGGTCGGCCTCGCCCTCATCGCTGTCGTCGCCACGCTGCCCCGGTTTCTGCAAGCGCACCTTCGGCCGGAAGCCGATGATGCCCTTCAGGCTTGCGGCCAGGTTGTTGGCAGCGGACGCCCCGCTGGGCCCAGCCGCGCTCTCGAATACGAAGGCTTTCGCCTGTGCGTCCCAGAGCATCTGCCCCTTGATGGGCTTGGCGCCACCGACATGGCCGATCAGTCGCCAGGCGATCTTGTCCTGAGGTCCGCCGTCGGCCTTGCTGACAAAGATGCCCCAGTTCTTGCCGAGCACGCGGGCGCGGAATTTCGCAGGAGCTGCACCCTCCCGCTTGACGCCGTTCATGGCCGACTTCATCCGGCCCTTGATGGAATCGCGGAACGTCTTCTCGTCCTTTTGGCCGGCGACGGAGTCGTCTCCCTCTTCACCGGCCGCCTTCTTGTCGGCCTTGGCCTGCTCGGCCTGCGCCTTCTGGGCCGCGGCTTCGAGCTTCGTGGCCAGCGCCTTCAACTCGTTCAACGCCTTGGCACTGGCGTCCTGGACGGCACGGCCAAAGCTCGACGCCTCCTTGGCGACCGTGGCGGCGGCCGGCGCCGCCTGCTTGGCCGACCCGGCGTCCTTCTTGAACCGGGCCGCCAGGTCGCCCGCCAGGTCGGCTACGGTCCCGCATAGATCAGCCAGCGCGCGGGCTGACTTGTCGTACTCGCCCTTGAGCGCCTGCTCTCGCCGGGCGGCGGCGGGCGGGTCGGCGACGTCACCGAGGTCCAGCAGGTCCGTCGGCAGCTTGTCGACGCGCGACTTGAGGTCCCCCAGCAGGCCGGGCATCCGGGGCGGCTTCTCGATCAGACCGACCTGCTTGCTCCAATACGCCACGGTCAGTGAGGGCGGCAGCGTCGGTGGGGCCATGACGGATCCTTCGCGCACCAACCAAGCGCCAGTGCAGTGGGCGCGGATCGTATCGGCGTGGTGCGCGCCGGTCCATCCCACGGAAGGGGCGCCATGTCGATCCTGGCGGCCCAGGCGCCTGGCTGGGCCGACCCCCGGACACCAGTGCGTCAGCTGGCCGCACCCAGCGCCCGCCGCCAGGTGCGCAGCGGGATGTGGGTGGTCAGCCGGTGCAGCGCGCAGTCGATCAGCGACGGGTGCAGCACGTGGCCCACGCCCTCGGCGATGTCCAGCGTCGCGTCGCCCTGCAGCGCGGACAGCCATTCGATCGCCTGGCGCGAGCGCTGCGCCGGGATCACCTTGTCCGCGCTGCCATGAAAGAAGTGCAGCGTGCTGTGGCGCGGCGCGGCCCGGGGTGGCCGAACGAAGCAGCCGCCAAAGCTGAGCACGCGGCCGCAGATGCCGTCGTCCAGGTGCGCCAAAGCCAGCGACAGGATGCCGCCCTGGGAAAAACCGCCCAGCGCGGTGGCCTGGGGGTCGATACCCAGGCGCTGCTGCTGGGCACGCAGCCAGGGCTGCAGATGCGCGACCGCGCCGTCGACCCGGCCGGCCCAGACCTCGTCGTCCACCAGGTCCTGGATCGAATACCACTGGAAGCCACGCCGCCCGCCGTCGGCCGCCAGCGGCGACTGCGGCACCAGGATCGCGGCCTGCGGCCACTGGGCGCGCAGCGCCTCGGCCAAGGGGCGCAGGCCCTGCGCATCGGAGGCCCAGCCGTGCAGCAGCACCACCAGCTGCTGCGGCGCGCCGGCAGCGGGCAGCCACTCGATCGGCATCGGCCAGGAAGGGTCGGCAAGGTCGGGCAGGCGGCGGGCGGCGGGTTGCAGGGAC
>JBJXHB010000313.1:0-4832 GCA_046160725.1 Aquabacterium sp. | reverse complement strand
GCCGCGCTCAGTTGTACCAGTAGGCGACCTCGTCGCCGGGCAGCTGCTTCTGGTCCAGCGTCTTGTCGATCAGCACCGGCATCTCGATGAACGAGGGCCACATCGGCGCCGGCATCGGCGCATGGTGGGCGGCCATCAGCGCCTGCAGGCGGGCCAGCTGCTGCGGGTCCGACGTCGTGCGGTCGCGGCGCTCGGTGGGGTCGGTGGTCAGGTCGAACAGCCAGGTGCGGCGCGGCCGCTCGGACACGATCAGCTTCCAGCCCTGGGACTGCACGGCACGGTACGGCCCGTCGCGCCAGAACAGGTCGCGCGGCGGCTGCGGCGCGCCACCCGTGGCCAGGTACGGCAGCAGGTTGACACCGTCGATGTCACGGCCCTGCGGCAGCGGCACACCGGCGGCGGCCAGCACGGTGGGCAGGATGTCGATGTTGGACACCGGCGAGGCATGCTGCGTGCCCGCGGCGATGCGGCCCGGCCACCGGGCGACGTACGGCACGCGCAGGCCGCCCTGGAACATGGTCAGCTTCCAGCCCCGATAGGGCCGGTTGACCTCGGGCAGACCAAGGTAGCCCGGCGCGCCGTTGTCGCTGGTGAAGATGACGATGGTGTTGTCGTCCAGGCCCTGGTCCTTCAGCGCCTGCAGCACCCGGCCCACGCTGCGGTCGACCGAGCGCACCATGGCGGCATAGACGCGTTGCCGGTGATCGGGGATGTGGGCCAGGGCGTCGTAGTCCTCGCGGCTGGCCTGCAGCGGCGTGTGCACGCCCCAGTGCGCCAGGTACAGCAGGAAGGGCCGGTGGCGGTTGCGCTCGATCACCTGCACCGCCTCTTCGGTGAAGTAGTCGGTCAGGTAGCGCGCCGGCTCGAACCAGCGCCCGCCGTTGTAGCTGACGCCGAAGCGCATGTTGGGCCACAGGAAGCGGTCGATCGGGTCGAAGTCCTGTCGCGCGTTCACGCTGCGCGGGTCGGACACCGGGAGGTACAGCCCGCTCTCCATGAACAGGGTCTCGTCGAAGCCCTGGTTGTTCGGCCGCATCTGCGGCGTGCTGCCCAGGTGCCACTTGCCGATGTGCACCGTGTGATAGCCACGCGGCTTGAGGGCCTCGGCCAGCGTGACCTCGGACTCTGGCAGGCCCAGCTCGCCGAAGGGCCGGGCCTGGCGGGCCTTGGCGGTATCGGTCAGCACCGGGTGCAGCCGCCCGGCGTCGTTGTAGAGCGCGCCGGCGACCCGGGCCATGGCGCCGGGCGTGGGCGTGAACTCCAGGCCGTAGCGCCAGGGGTAGCGGCCGGTCAGCAGGGCCGCGCGCGAGACGGTGCACACCGGCGCGGCCGCATGGCCCTGGTCGAAGCGCACGCCGTCGCGGGCGATGGCGTCGATGGCCGGCGTCGGCACGCCCAGCGCCGTCAGGCCGCCGCCGTGGGTGCTGACGTCGTTGATGCCCAGGTCGTCGGCCAGGATGATGACGATGTTGGGTGGACGCTGCGCCGCGGGTTGCGACGGCTGCGTCGGGCCGGCCTGCCAGGGGACGGCCTGCGGCGGCGAGCGCGGATGCTGCAGGTCGGTCAGCCAGCCCAGGGAGTACTGCAGCACGGTCAGGCGGTTCAGCCAGCCCAGGGCCAGGATCGCGGCCAGCACCCCCATGCCCACCAGCAGCCGGCGCCGCCAGGGTGTCGATCTGTTCATCTCGACATCTCCACGGGCATCAGCCGACCAGGGTCCAGGTCGCCAGGCCGGCCAGGCCCAGCAGCCCGCCCACCAGCAGGCGCACCGTGACCAGGCTGACGATGGGCTGCACCGGGAAGACGTGGGTCTTCTCGATGGCAGCCCACTTGTGCACGACGATGTCCTCGCGCTCGATGGCCAGCGCAAAGCGCAGGAAGTCGCGGCGGCTGCGGTAGCGCACCATGGCCACGTAGTGCCAGGCGTCGGCACCGGGCGGCGTGAACAGGCTGCCGCTGCGCCGCGCGACGAAGACCGGCAGGCTGCCGCAGCGCAGCAGGTGCGGAATGATCGCGCGCCCGTAGCGGCGGTCGGCCTCGCGCGGGTCGTCGGGGCCGGCATGGCCAGGCGGGTAGGCCGCCCGCTCGCGGTAGCGCACCAGGTTCTGCATCACGAACTCGCGGCCGTCGTCCTGGCGGACCAGCTCGCGCACGCCGGCCAGCTGGGCCTGCGCGTCGGGGCCCCGTGCCTGCTCCGCCAGGGCCTGCAGGAAGCGGTCGGTCTCCTGTGGCGTCAGCGGGCGGCCGCGGCCGCCGTACCACAGCAGGAACAGCCCGTACAGCAGCACCAGCGGCGCCGCGGTCAGCAGCAGCGGGGTCGAGACCATGCACCAGTGTACGGGGCCGGCCGGGCGCGCACGCGCCTAGACGGCGCCCGGCCACTCGTGGGCCAGCACGCCCCAGAGGTTGACGCCATAGGCGCGGCCCTTGGCCACCCATCGTTCGCGGGCCAGGCCCTCGTGCACGAAGCCCAGGGACAGCAGCAGTGCGTTGGAGGCCGCGTTCGCCGGGTGGACCTCGGCCTCGATGCGGCGCACGCCCAGGTCCGCGAAGGCCTGCCCGACGACCAGCTGTACCGCCTCGCGGGCCAGGCCCTGGCCCCACCAGGCCCGTCCCAGCACATAGCCCAGCTCCAGGCGCGCGCTGGCCTCGTCCCAGCGGAACAGCAGCACGGTGCCGATGGTTCGCCCGCTCTCGCCGTGCACCATGACCAGCTGGCGCGCGGTGCCCGCCTCGGCCATCGCCTGCATGCGTTGCAGCCAGGCCTTTGCGTCGTCCAGGCCCTGCCAGCTGGCGTAGGGCAGGAACGCGGTGACCTGGTCGTCGCCGTTGACCGCCATCAGGTCCGGCAGGTCAGCCTCGGCCACCTCCCGGACTTGAACCCGCGGGCCGCTGACCGGCTGGAAGGGGCTCAGGGGCATGGTGTCCGGCCCATCCCGGTCATCGCTCGCCGGCCGGCACCGCAACGCCGAGCAGGGCCAGTGCCTGGCGGTAGGACACCGCCGGCTGCTGCACGTCGAAGTGCACCACCGCCATGCCGGCGGCACGGCCACCCTCGACATTGCGCGCCTGGTCGTCGACGAAGACGCAGTCGGCTGCGGCGACACCCAGCGCATCGGTCACCGCGGCATAGGCCCGCGGGTCGGGCTTGAGGATGCCGCTGTAGGTGGCGTCGACGATGGTGTCGAAGCGGTCCAGCAGCGGCAGGCGACGGCGGAAGTCCGCACCGTAGAACAGGTCCAGCTCGTTGGACAGCACGGCCAGCCGGCAGCCGGCGGCCGCTGCCGCGTCGACCGCCGCCACCGCCTCGGGCCGGATGGCCAGCGCCGGCTCGGCGCCGCGGGCACGCTGCACCAGGGTCTCCATCCGGTCCCAGCGCTCGCCGACCAGGACGCCGGTCTCGCGGGCGCGGATCAGCCAGTAGTCGCGCTCGGTGATGCGGCCTTCCTGCATGTCGCGCCACAGCGGGTCGTGCGCCGGGTCGAACGGCCCTCGCCAGCGCAGGCTGCCGGGCGCCAGGCCGAGCGCACGCTCGGTCACGTCGTGGGTTTCGAACAGCGTGCGGCTGATGACGCCGCCGAAGTCCAGCACCAGGGCGCGCGTTCCGCTGGTGGGTGCGGCCATCAGGGCTGGCCCCGCGGGATCAGGCCCTCGGCCACCCACTGGTCGAAGCGGGCCAGCGCGGCGTCGCAGAACGCGGCATCGTTGATGTGGGCGTCGATCTCGTGCAGTTGCGTGTGGCCGACCACCGCGCCGCGCATTGCGGCGAGAAAGGCGTCCAGGCCGTCCGGGTCGTGCAGCGGCTCGCCGGGCTGGTCCCACTGCTCGATGCCGCGCCGCGGCAGCAGCAGGCAAGCCGGGCCGCGCGCCTGCGCCAGGCGCTGGCCGATCTCGCCGGCGATCTGGCGGCGCAACGCCGGCGGCGAGGTGGCGCTGGCGATCAGCCTGTTGTGCACATGCACCGCGCGGCCGGCGAGCGCGGCCGGCACCGGCTGCCAGGCCGGGAAGTCCACCATGTCCACCGCGCCCGGTGCCACCAGCTGCGGCGTGCCGCTGGCACCGGCTCCGGTCAGCCGACCCGGGCCGGAGGTGACGACCGAGCCGCCCAGGTGGTTGGCCAGCTCCTGCAGGCAGAAGTCCATGACGGCGCAGAAGCGCCCGGCGGCGGCCAGGGCCTCGAAGGCGCGGCCGCCCATGCCCGAGCTGTGGAACACCGCCACCTCGTAGCCGCGCGCCTCCAGCGCCGGCTTGAGCGTCACCATGTAGCGCAGACAGCTCTTGCCGAGTGATGTCATGCCCACCATCGGCCGGCCCGGCCGCGGCGGCATGGCGGCCTGCATGGCCCCCACCACCGCGCCGGCGCCCTGCGCCAGCACCGACTGGCACAGGCTGTTCAGGCCGTACAGGCCACCGGCCCACAGCACCATGATCAGGTCGGGCGTGATGCGCTCGGGCGGTATCAGGTGCGAATTCGCCACCGTGCTGACCAGCACCTTGGGCACGCCCAGCGGCAGCGCCGCGGCGACGTCGAAGGCCAGGTCGGTGCCCATGCTGCCTCCCAGGGCCAGCAGGCCCTGGATGCGGCCTTCGGCATGCAGTTGCGCGGCGAGCGTGCTGGCGCCCTGGGCCATCAGCGTCATCGCGCTGTTCTCGTCGCCGCCGGCGATGACGGCATCGATGGTGGTGCCGGCGGCACGCGCCACGGCATCGTTGCTGATGTCGACGCCGGCATGGCCGGGCGCCAGCACGCCCACGTCCATGAGCAGCGCCGGCGCGCCCAGGGCCGCCAGGCGCTCGCGCAGGAAGGCCAGCTCGTCGCTCTTGGTGTCGGC
>JBJXHB010000312.1:0-5603 GCA_046160725.1 Aquabacterium sp. | reverse complement strand
TTTTTCATCCATGATTCCATTTTTATCGAAACATAGGATCGTGTCCAGCGGCCGGCCCGACGGCTATGCTGCGGCACACCCGGCATGGGGCCGGGTACAACCGCCACGCATGATCAGCCGCCGCGATTTCCTCAATGGCATGGCGCTGCCGGTCGGCGCCACGCTGCCGGGCTGGGCCGGCGCCGCGCCGGCCACCGTGCAAGACCCGCCCGCGCGCACCGGCCTGCAGGGCCACACCGACGACCGCGCCGCCGTCGCGCACCAGCTGCGCGATCCGGCCGGGGCCGCGCGCCTGCGCGACGGCGTGGCCGAGCGCGACGACGGCATCGAGGACCTGGTGGTGGTCGGCGCCGGGCTGAGCGGCCTGGCCGGCGCGCACCTCTTCGTGCAGCACGCCGGGCGGCCGGTGCGGGTGCTGCTGCTGGAGGCGCTGGACGACTTCGGCGGCCATGCGCGGCGCAACGAGTTCACCGCGCACGACGGCCGCCGGCTGGTCGGCTATGGCGGCTCGCAGTCGCTGGACAGCCCGGGCCAGTTCTCGCCGGCGGTGCATGCGCTGCTGGCCGGCATCGGCATCGAGCTGCAGCGATTCGACCGCGAGTTCCATGACCACGGCTGGGCGCAGCGCCACGGCGTGGCCCGGCGCGGCCTGTTCTTCGGCCGCGCCGCCTGGGGCGAGGACCGCCTGGTGGTGCGCGGCCGCGACGAGCCGCCCGCGCAGTGGTTATCGCGCACGCCGCTGGCCGCCGCCGCCCAGGCCGACTGGGCGCGGCTGCTGGCAGCGCCGGGCGACCTGCTGCCCGGCCGCAGCCGCGCCGCCCGCCGGCTGGCGCTGTCGCGCATGACCTATCGCGACTTCCTGCACCGCCATGCCCGGGTGCATGAGGACGTGCAACGTGTGCTGTGGCAGGACACGCTGGGCTATTTCGCGGTCGGCAGCGATGCCATCAGTGCGCTGGATGCCTATGCCGCCGGCCAGCCCGGCTTCAAGGACATGGACCTGGGCGACGAGCCGGATGCGCTGATGAGCCCCAGCGGGCGCCTGTCGCTGGCCAGCAGCGACAAGTACATCTATCACTTCCCCGACGGCAACCACGGCGTGGCCCGGGCGTTGCTGCGCGCGCTGCGGCCGGCGCTGGTGCCGGGCACGACCATGGAATCGCTGGCCGATGCGCGGGTGGACTACGCGGCCCTGGACGCCCCGGACGCCGCGGTGCGCCTGCGCTTGTCGGCCACCGTCGTCGGTCTGCGCCACCTGGGGCCGCCCGACCGCGCCGAGCGGGTGGCGCTGCGCTATGTCGATGCCCGCGGCGTGCTGCGCGAGGTGCAGGCGCGGCAGGTGCTGCTGGCCTGCTGGCACCGGGTGATCGCGCGTCTGACCGACGAGCTGCCGGCCGCGCAATCAAAGGCGCTGGACCTGCAGGTCAAGACACCCATGGTCTATGCCAACGCGCTGTTGCGCAGCGGCGAGGCCTGGGCCCGCGCCGGCATCGGCGGGCTGAAGGCGGTGCAGGGCTTCTGGAACCTGGCACAGCTCGACTTCCCGGTCAGCATGGGCGGCGTGCGCTTTGCGGCCAGCCCGGCCGAGCCGCTGCTGGTGCACCTGGCCAAGGTGGTGGCCACTGGCGATGGCCGCCCGCCGCGCGAGCAGGCCATGACCGGGCGCGCGCAACTGCTGCAATGGCCCTTCAGCCACTTCGAGGCCGAGACCCGCGCCCTGCTGCAGGGTGCGCTGGGGCCGCACGGCTTCGACCACCGGCGCGACATCGAGGCCATCACCGTCAACCGCTGGTCCCATGGCTATGCCGACGAATACCTGCGGCCCTGGGACGCCGGCTTCTGGCCCGGCGGCGCGTTGCCCTGCGAGACCGCGCGCCGCGGCTGGGGCCGCGTGGCCATCGCCAACAGCGACGCCGGCGCCTATGCCTATGCGCACTCGGCCATCGACCAGGCCACGCGCGCGGTGGCCGAGTTGCTGCCCCAGGCGCAGCTGCCGGCCTGGAGCACGCGGCCGGGACCCTACGGTTTCAAGGGCTGAGCGTTGCTCGCCACTCCGCCCCTGCGGCAGCGGTGGGCACTGGGTCGGGTTGCGCTCATGTCCTCCGTCGTCGGCCTTCGGCCTCCTCCTCCCCCTTGACTTCGCTACACCCGACCCAGTGCCCACCGCTGCCACAGGGGCCCGCGACAATGTGGCCATGATCGACCTTATCGTCATCCGCCATGGCGAGACGGACTGGAACCGCCGCAACTGTTTCCAGGGCCAGATCGACGTGCCGCTGAATGCCACCGGCCGCAGCCAGGCCCTGGCGCTGGCCGCGGCGCTGGGCTCGGAGCCCATCGACGTCGTGGTCAGCTCCGACCTGAGCCGGGCCCAAGAGACAGCCGCCATCGCGACCGCCGCGCTGGGGCAGGACATCGAGCGCGACCCGCGCTGGCGCGAGCAGCACTTCGGGCTGCTGGAGGGCCAGGAGCTGGCCGACGTGCAGGCCACGCAGCCGCAGCTGTGGGCGCAGTGGCTGCGACACGACCCGGACTTTGCGTTGCCGGGCGGCGCCGAGAGCGTGCGCGCCTTTCATGAGCGGGTGGTGGGCGCGGTGCAGGCGCTGGCGCAGGCGCATGCCGGCCGGCGGGTGGCCCTGTTCACCCACGGCGGCGTGCTCGACATGCTGTGGCGCACCGCGCATGGCCTGCCGTTGGCCGGCCCGCGCGAGTGCGCCATACCCAACACCGGCATCAACCGGCTGAGGTGGGACGCCGGGCGGCTGCGCGTGCTGCAGTGGGCCGAGGCCACGCACCTGCGATGAGCAGGCGCCCCTCCGGCGGCGCCGGGGTAGGTCAGCCGCGCAGCCGCTGCTGCTCGCTGCTGAAGAAGCTGTTCAGCGGCCCGCCGGCCGCCGCGCCGACGAAGCCCTCGAAGCTGCCCTCGAGCAGGCCCTGCGCCGCGCGCTGGAAGCCGGCCCAGGCGGCGCGGGCCAACGCCCCGCCGACGCTGACCCGGCGCACGCCCAGCGCCGCGATGTCGGCCAGGGACAGGCCGCCCGGCGTCGTGTAGAGCAGGTTCACCGGCCGCGGCGCGACCGCGGCCACCACGGCGGCGATGTGCTCGGGCGTGCGGATGCCCGGCGCATACAGGCAGTCCGCACCGGCGTCGGCATAGGCGCGCAGGCGGGCGATGGTCTCGGCTATGTCCGGGCGGCCGACCAGGAAGCACTCGGCCCGGCCCACCAGCAGCGTGTCGCCGCCGCTGGCGTCGATCGCCCGGCGGGCGGCGCGCATGCGCTCGCTGGCGGTGTCGATGTCCCACAGCGGGCGCTGCGCGTCGCCGGTGGAGTCCTCGATCGACAGCCCGGCCACGCCGGTGGCCACGGCCAGCCGCACGCTCTCGGCCACGCCGGCCGCGTCGGCGGCAAAGCCGCCCTCGAAGTCGGCGTTGACCGGCACGTCGGTGGCCTCGACCAGCGCCGCCAGGTGGCTGAGCGCCGCGTCACGCGTGATGCCGTTGTCCGGCCGGGCGATCGACCATGCGAAGCCCGAGCTGGTGCTGGCCAGTGCCTTGAAGCCCATGCCCTGCAACCAGAGCGCGCTGCCGACATCCCAGGGGTTGGGCAGCGCAAAGCAGCCGGACGCATGCAGCGCGTGGAAGGCGCGGCGCTTGTCGGCGACGGTGGGGCGGGTAGCGCTCATATGCAATCTCCTCAGCGGCTGCGGCCGCGGCTTGGACGGGCAACGCTCAGGACCAGCCCATGGCGCCAATGTCGTTGACGAACACCGGCACGTCCTTCCACAGCCCGGTCACGCCGGTGCGGGCGATGGTGATCCAGGTCGGCTGGTACAGGTAGGCCGCCACCGCCTCGTCGGCCACCAGGCGCTGTGCCTCGGCCAGCAGCTTGTTGCGTGCGCCGACATCGGCCGTGGAATTGATCTGGGCCCACAGCGCGTTGAACTTCGGCGACTCGTAGTTCCAGTAGTAGTTGGGCCGCGCGAAATTGCCGAAGTCCAGCGGCTCGACATGGGCGATCACGGTCAGGTCGTAGGCCTTCTGGCCGTACACGCCGCTCATCCACTGCGCCCATTCGACGCTCTCCTGCCGGGCGACGATGCCCACCTTGGCCAGCATGGCCGCGATGACCTCGCCGCCGGCGCGCGCATAGGGCGTCGGCGGCAGCTTCATGGTCAGCTCCAGCGGCGTGGTGACGCCAGCCTCGCGCAGCAGCGCCCGGGCCCGGTCCGGGTCGAAGGCGTTGACACCGGTGAGGTCCACATAGCCCGGCGCGCCCGGCACGTAGTAGCTGCCGATGGGCACGCCAAAACCGTCGGCCGCGCCCTCGATCACCGCCTTGCGGTCGATGGCCATGGCGATGGCGCGGCGCACCCGCACGTCGTCCAGCGGCTTGCGCTTGTTGTTGATGGCCAGGATGGTCTTGGCGCGCGAGCCGCCGGTCAGCACCTGGAAACGCTTGTCGGCGCGGAACTGCGCCAGCGAGCGCGCCGCCGACACGCGCGGGAACACATCCACGTCGCCGGACAGCAGTGCCGCCACCTGTGCGGCCGCGTCGTTGATGAAGCGGATGGTCACGCGCTTGAGCCGGATGGCCCTGGCGTCGCGATAGGCGTCCCAGCGCGCGAGCACGACGGACGCGCCCTTGGCCCAGCTGTCGATGCGGAAGGGGCCGGTGCCCACCGGCTGCGTGCCGTTGCCCGCCACGCTCTTGGGCTCGACGATGATGGCCGTGGCCTGGCCGAGCTGAAACAGGAAGTCGGGGTTCGGATTCTTCAGCGTCAACACCACCGTATGCGCGTCGGTGGCGGCGATGTGCACGATGTTGGCAAACACCGCACGGTCCTTGTTCAGCGTGCCGGGTGCCACGGCGCGCTCGAAGCTGAACTTCACGGCAGCCGCATTGAACGGCTCGCCGTTGTGGAACGTGACGCCTTCGCGCAGCCTGAAGGCCCAGGTCTTGGCGTCCGGCGTCACGGTCCAGCTCTGGGCCAGCAGTGGCGCGATGGTGGAGTCGCTGCGGATCTTGGTCAGCGTCTCGAAGACGTTGTACTGCACCACCTCGGCGATGGCCGATGCCGCGCCGGCGGTCGGGTCCAGGCCGGGCGGCTCCAGCGTCATGCCCAGGACCAGCTGGTCCTTCGTGCGCCGGCCCTGGGCCAGCACCGGCAGGGGGAGCAGCCCGGCCGCGGTGGCCAGGGCCAGGGTGTGGCGTCGTCGGATCATCGTCGGGCTCGCGGTAGGGGTGTGCCGGGTGGGCGGCCGGCCGGCCGCCCGGCGGCGGTCAGAACGGGATGTCGTTGTCCATGTCGTCGAAACCGGTGGACTTGGCCGCGGGCTTGCTGGGCGCGGGCCGCGGCGCCGCGGCGCGGGCCGGCGCGCCGCCGCCCTCGCGCATGCCACCGCCTTCGTCGCTGCTGTAGTTGCCGCCGCCGCCACCGCCTTCACGGTTGCCCAGCATCGTCATCTCCTGGGCGACGATCTCGGTGGTGTAGCGCTCGACGTTCTCCTTGTCGGTCCACTTGCGGGTCTTCAGCCGGCCCTCGATGTAGACCGACTTGCCCTTCTTCAGGTACTCGCCGGCGATCTCGGCCAGGCGGTCATA
>JBJXHB010000311.1:0-4907 GCA_046160725.1 Aquabacterium sp. | reverse complement strand
CCGCCCCAGCCCGCCCCGATCGCGCGCCACGGTCGCGAGGCCGGCACTGCGAACCCATCGCCGGGTGCAGCCTTGCCCGACACCGCACTGCTGCGCCTGATCTGGCTCGCCTCGCCAGCCCTTCCGGTCGGCGGCTTCAGCTACTCCGAGGGCCTGGAAGGTGCCATCGACCAGGGGTTTGTCCATGACGAGGCCAGCACGCTGGGCTGGCTGCACGATCAGCTGATCCTGGGCGCCGCGCGGTCGGAGTGGCCGCTGCTGGCGGCCGCGCACCGGGCCTGGCAACAGCCCGACATGGAGCGACTCGTGTCGCTCAACGACTGGATGATGCAGACGCGCGAGAGCGCCGAGTTGCTGGCCCAGGCGCTGCAGATGGGCCGGTCGATGGCCGCCTGGCTGCGGGAGGCCCACCCGGGCGAAGCGCGCGTCGCGCTGCTGGATGCGCTGCGGCCGGCACCGCTGTGGCCGCTGGCCTGGGCGCTGGGCGCGGTGCTGGGCGGCGCCAGCGAACGGGCGGCGATGCTGGCCTTCGGCTTCGGCTGGTGCGAAAACCAGGTCCAGGGCGCGCTCAAGGCCGTGCCACTGGGCCAGGCCGCCGGCCGGCGCGTGCTGCAGGCGCTGGCCGATGCCCTGCCGGCGGCCGTCGACGCGTCACAGGCCACCGGTGACGCTGACCGTGTCGCCTACCTTCCGGGCCTGGCCATTGCCTCGGCCGGCCACGAAACCCAGTACTCCAGGCTGTTCCGCTCATGACACCGAACCCCGCCGCGCCTTCATCTCCCGCTGCCTCGCCGCTGCACCGCATCGCCGGCCGCACCAAGCGCCTGCCACCGCTGCGCGTGGGCGTGGGCGGGCCCGTCGGGTCGGGCAAAACCACCCTGGTCGAGATGCTGTGCAAGACCATGCGCGAGCGCTGGGACCTGGTGGTCGTCACCAACGACATCTACACCAAGGAGGACCAGCGCCTGCTGACCGTGGCCGGTGCGCTGGCACCCGAGCGCATCATGGGCGTGGAGACCGGCGGCTGCCCGCATACCGCGATCCGCGAGGACGCGTCGATCAACCTGGAGGCGGTCGACCGCATGATCGAGCGCTTTCCGGACGCCGACATCGTCTTCATCGAGTCGGGCGGCGACAACCTGGCCGCCACCTTCAGCCCGGAGCTGAGCGACCTGACGATCTATGTCATCGACGTGGCCGGCGGCGAGAAGATCCCGCGCAAGGGCGGGCCCGGCATCACGCGCAGCGACCTGCTGGTGATCAACAAGACCGACCTGGCCCCCCATGTCGGCGCCGACCTGGGTGTGATGGCGGCAGACGCCACGCGGATGCGGGGCAGCCGACCCTGGGTGATGACCAACCTGCGCACCCGCGACGGGCTGGAGGCCGTGGTGTCCTTCATCGAGCGCCGCGGGCTGCTGGTGGCGGCGGCATGACGCCGCCACCGATGCTGGCCGCGCTGGACCGCGCCAACGCGGTGGCGCGGCAGGCGCTGGAACAGGGGCATCACCCGTTCGGCGCGGTGCTGGTCGCGCCGGATGGCGAGACCATCCTTCTTGAGCAGGGCAATGTCGACGCGGTCAACCATGCCGAGGCGGTGCTGGCGCGCGAGGCGGCGAGCCGCTGGCCTGCGTCCTACCTGTGGACCTGCACCCTGGTGACCACCGTCGAGCCCTGCGCCATGTGCGCAGGCACGCAGTACTGGGCCCACATCGGCGCGCTGGTGTATGGCCTGTCCGAGACCCGACTGCTGGAGATGACCGGGGCGCACCCCGAGAACCCGACTTTGAACCTGCCCTGCCGCGCGGTCTTTGCGGCTGGGCAGAAAACCGTCGCGATCACCGGCCCGGTGCCGGAGCGGGCCGAGGCCATCGCGGCCCTGCACTGGGACTTCTGGTCGCGTTGACAGCCGCAGGTCAGGGGCCGGGACCGGGCGCCGCCCGGCCCCTTGAAACCATCAGAACGACGCCTTCACCTGCACGCCGAACGTACGCGGCTCGTTGATGAACCCGGTGAGGTTGTTGAAGTCGATGCCGCCAACCGTGCGGATCTGGTTGGTTATGTTGCGCACGAAAGCGGCCGCCTCGTACTTGCCATTGCCCCAGAGGTAGCCCATGCGCAGGCCACCCTCAGTCAGCGCCCTGCCCGTGTACTCGGTCGATTCATAGAGGAAGAAGTTGACCTTGCTGCGGTAGGACCAGTCGGTCAGCACGTACAGCTCGCCGTTGGCCATCGGCATGCCCCAGCGAGCGCTGAAGTTGACCACCGCCTGCGGTGCCTGGGGCAGCGGGTTGCCGTCGATGGACACCGTCGGCGCGAACTTGCCGATGCCCGGGTTGGCCGGCACGACGATGGGGTCCAGCACCGTGCAGCCGCTGGCACAGGCATCGACGCGCAACTGCTTGTCGCGGATGCGGGTCTTGTTGTGGCTGGCCGACACCATGACCATCAGGTTGTCCGCCACCAGGGCCTGGAAGTCCAGCTCGAAGCCGCTGCCGGTGGTCTTGGCGGCGTTGACCAGCTGGTTGAAGTTGGCATTGCCGCCAACCGCCGTGAGTTGCTGGTCGCGGATGTTGTACTGGAAGACGTTGAACGAGACCCGGGCGCGCTTGTTCAGCAGGTCGGCCTTGACGCCGGCCTCGAGCGAGCGCACCCGCTCGGAGTCGGCGATCGACAGCGTGTCGCCGAACAGCAGGCGGCCCTGGATGGACGGCGCGCGGAAGCCGGTCGCGACACGGGCATAGGCGTTCGTGCCGGCATCGAGCGCATAGGTGCCGCTGAGGTCGAAGCTGGTGTTGGAGGCGTCGGTCTTGGCGGTGCGACGGCCGATGAAGGTCGGGCTGAACGGCGGGGCCTGGATGCGATCGGCGATGAAGTCCTTCTTGTCCTTGGTGTGGCGCAGGCCGGCGCGCAGCTTCAGGGCGTCGCTCAGGTCCAGGTGGTAGGACCCGAACACGGCCCAGGCCTTGTTGTCCTGGCGCTGGGTGGCGTAGCCGTTCTGGGTGTTGCCGCCGATGGAGCTGTAGTTGAAGCTGTCGATGCCGATCAGCTCGTCGAAGAAATAGAGGCCGACCAGCCACTTGGACCCGCTGCGGTTGGTGCTCTCCAGCCGGAACTCCTGGGTCAACTGGCGGTGCTGGGGCAGGCCGTCGGCGGACTCGGCATCGAAGGGTATGAGGCCGGGGCCGGAATTGCCGGGGCCCAGGAAGACGGCGCCGAAACCGCCGTCGATGTCGCCGCGGCTGAAGACGTCGACCTTCTCGTAGCCGGTGATCGAGGTCAGCGCGACACCGCCCAGGTCCCAGCGCAGGCGCAGGCTGCCGCCCAGGCTGCTCAGGTCCTGGCCGTTGATGCCGTCATAGGACACCTTGGCAGGGTCGAAGCCGGCCACCAGGTTGCTGGTGCCGGGCTGGATGATGTTGGCGCGGAACAACCGGGCCGAGCCCTTGAGGTCGCGAAAGTGGACATTGGCCAGCGCGCTGAAGTCCTTGGAGGGGTTGAGCGACAGCTGGATGCGGCCGGCGGTGTCGTTGTAGCCCTCCAGGTCCTTGGTCGGACCGCCGGCGAAGGTGTTCTTCACCCAGTCGTCGCGGTTCTGCGAGGACAGCGAGACCCGGGCGGAGGCCGTGGGGCTCAGCGGCACATTGACAGCGCCCTCGACGTTGATGGCGCTGTAGCGGCCGAAGCCGACCGTGCCGTAGCCCTCGAACTGCCGGGTCGGCTTGGCCGACTCGAAGCGCACCACGCCGGCGGGCGAGTTGCGGCCGAACAGCGTGCCCTGGGGGCCGCGCAGCACCTCGATGCGTTCCAGGTCGAAGATCGGAAAGCCCTTCAGGATCGGGTTTTCCTGGACCACGTCGTCGAACACCAGAGATACCGGCTGCGAGGCGTTCAGGTCGAAGTCGGTGTTGCCTAGGCCGCGGATGTAGAAGCGGGGAAAGGCACGGCCGAAGGACGACTCGATGTTCAGGCTGGGCACCCGACCCGCAAGCATCCGCACGTCCAGGCCGCCAGAGCCCAGCACGTCCAGCAGCTCGCCACTGAGGGCGCTGATGGAGCTGGGCACGTCACGGATGTTCTCCGGCCGGCGCTCGGCCGTCACGGTCACGGTCTGCAACTGGCCCTGCTGGGCCAACGCCATGGGCGCGGACGTGGCCAGCGCGGTCAGCGCCAGCAGGCCATGTGCGATGGCATGCAGGCGCCCGGGATGGGTCGGGCACGGGGACGGGTAGGCGTTCATGTCGATTCCAAGGTTGCAGGGTTGGCGAGCATCCATCATGGCGCTGCGTGCGCCGGGGCGCCAGAGGCACAGCCGCATGTGCACCGACGCTGATGCGGCACCGCAACAGAAGGGCCGACGGGCTTCGCCGTAGACGAAAAAATGCCCGGGCGCGCGCGCCCGGGCTTGAGGATGCGGGGACTTCCCGCGGTCGGATGCAAGGGGTCGTCAGCGGGCCTTGCGGCGGCGCGCCACCAGGCCGACGCCGGCCAGGCCGGCCAGCATCAGCGCATAGGTGCCGGGCTCGGGCACCGCGGTGATCTCGATCATGCGGTCCACGCCGCTGGCCGGATGCTGGATGTTGACCCAGGCGCGGTTGGCATTGAACGGGTCGAAGTACAGGCCGGTGAACTCCGAGCCCTGCACGCCGTTGGAGGCCCAGCGGGCCAGGCCCTCGCCAGCGTCGAGCAGGTCGCCATCGTGGTTCAGGTCACGCGCGAACCAGATGTCGTTGTCGACACCGCCGTTGCGGTCCTCGATGACGTAGATGTTGCCTTCCGAGTCGATGGCCAGGTTGTCGGGGCTGGCCAGCGCGCTGCCGATGGTCTGACCGGTGGCCAGATCGATGGTGCTGCGGTTGGCGAAGATCGAGACCTGCTCGGTGTCGAGGTTGATCATGTAGACCTCG
>JBJXHB010000310.1:0-5546 GCA_046160725.1 Aquabacterium sp. | reverse complement strand
TGGCCAGCCCGGCCGCCGCCAGCCCGACGCCGCAGGCCGTGCGGGCGCTGTCCTGCAGGAAGCGCCGCCGCTGGCGGGCCCGCTCGGCGCGATCGACGGGATCGGCGGTCGTCATGGCGGTGCAGCGCCTACGTCCGGCCCACGTCGCCTCAGGCGCGGGTGACCTTGACCGCGCACTTCTTGAAGTCGGTCTCCTTGCTGATCGGGCAGGTGGCGTCCAGCGTGAGCTTGTTGACCAGGCGGTGCTCGTCGAAGAACGGCGCGAACACCAGACCCTCGGGCATGCGGTTGCGGCCCCGGGTATGGACGCGCAGGGCCACCTCGCCGCGTCGGCTGGCCACCTTCACCGCGTCGCCATGCTTGAGCCCGCGCCGCTCGGCATCCTTCGGGTGCATCCAGACCACGGCATCGGGAAAGGCGCGGTACAGCTCCGGCACCCGCCGCGTCATGGTGCCGGTGTGCCAGTGCTCGAGCACGCGCCCGGTGCACAGCCACAGGTCGAACTCGGCATCCGGGCTCTCGGCGGCGGGCTGGTACGGCAGGGCATAGATGGTGGCGCGGCCGTCGGGCTTGCCGTAGAAGCGCACGCCCTCGCCGGCCTTGACATAGGGGTCATAGCCCTCGCGGTAGCGCCACAACGTCTCGCGGCCGTTGACCACCGGCCAGCGCATGCCGCGCACGCGGTGGTACTGGTCGAACTCGGCCAGGTCCTTGCCCTTGCCGAGGCCGAACTTCCGGTATTCCTCGAACAGGCCCTTCTGCACATAGAAGCCGAAGGCCTCGGTCTCGTCGTTGGTGTAGCCGGCCCAGGCATGGGCGTTCACGCGCGCCGCCTCGGCCTTGCCGTACTGGGTGATCTCGGGCCTGGCGTACAACACCTCGTACAGCGTCTTGCCCTTGTACTGCGGGTTCTGGTCCAGCAACTCGGCCGGCCAGACCTCGTCGGTCTTGAAGCGCTTGCTGAACTCGATGTACTGCCACAGATCGCTGCGGGCATCGCCTGGGGCCTTGACCTGCTGGCGCCAGAACTGGCCGCGCCGCTCGGCATTGCCGAAGGCGCCCTCCTTCTCGGTCCACATCGCGCTGGGCAGGATCAGGTCCGCCGCCAGCGCCGTCACCGTCGGATACGCGTCGGAGACGACAATGAAGTTGCGCGGGTCGCGGAAGCCGGGGTAGCGCTCCTGGTTGAGGTTGGGCCCGGCCTGCATGTTGTTGGTGGTGGTCGTCCAGTAGAAGTTGAGGACGCCGTCCTTCAGCATGCGGTCCTGCTGCACCGCATGGAAGCCGATCTCGCCGCGCAGCGTGCCGGCCGGCAGGTTCCAGATCTTCTCGGCGGTGGCCCGGTGCTCGGGGTTGGCGATCAGCATGTCCGCAGGCAGGCGGTGCGAGAAGGTGCCGCACTCGCGCGCGGTGCCGCAGGCGCTGGGCTGGCCGGTCAGGCTGAACGGGCTGTTGCCGGGCTCGCTGATCTTGCCCACCAACAGGTGGACGTTGTAGATCATGTTGTTGACCCAGGTGCCGCGGGTGTGCTGGTTGAAGCCCATGGTCCAGTAGCTGGTGACCTTGGTCTTGGGGTCGGCATACAGGCGCGCCAGCGCCTCCAGCTTGTCCCTGGGCACGCCGGTGAGCTGGGCCGTGTAGTCCAGCGTGTAGGTCGAGACGAAGCGCCTGAACTCGTCAAAGCTGATCGGCGTGCTCGCGCCTGGGTTGCCCTTGGGCTTGCCGTCCGGCCCCGGGTAGCCGTTGTTGCCGGCCACCTGCTCCAGCGGATGGTTGGCGCGCAGGCCGTAGCCGATGTCGGTGACGCCGCGGTGGAAGTTGACGTGGCGGTCGACGAAGGCCTGGTTGACCGCGCCGGTGCTGATGATGTGGTGACAGATGTAGTTGAGGATCGCCAGGTCGGTCTGCGGCGTGAAGATCAACTCGGCGTCCGCCACCTCACACGAGCGGTGGGTGTAGGTCGACAGCACATGCACCCGCACATGGTGTGCCGACAACCGGCGGTTGGTGATCCGGCTCCACAGGATGGGGTGCATCTCGGCCATGTTGCTGCCCCACAGCACGAAGGCGTCGGCATGCTCGGCGTCGTCGTACACGCCCATCGGCTCGTCGGCGCCGAAGGTGCGGATGAAACCGAACACGGCGCTGGCCATGCAGTGGCGCGCGTTGGGGTCGATGTTGTTGCTGCGCAGCCCGGCCTTCATCAGCTTGTTGGCGGCGTAGCCCTCCCAGATCGTCCACTGGCCAGAGCCGAACATGCCCACGCCTGTTGGCCCCTTGGCCTTGAGCACGGCCTTGCACTTGTCTTCCATGATGTCGAGCGCCTGCTTCCAGCTGATGGGCTGGAACTCGCCGTTCTTGTCGTACTGGCCGTTCTTCATCCGCAGCAGCGGCGTGGTCAGGCGGTCGGCCGTGTACTGGATCTTGGCCAGGAAGTAGCCCTTCACACAGTTCAGGCCCTTGTTGACCGGGGCCTCCGGGTCGCCCTGGGTGGCCACAACGCGGCCGTCCTTGACGCCCACCAGCACGCCGCAGCCGGTGCCGCAGTAGCGACAGACGGACTTGTCCCAGCGCACGCCGTCGTTGCCGACTGCGCCCTGGGCGGTCACCTCCAGCGGCAGGGCGACGCCGGCGGTGGTGGCCGCGGCCAGGGCGGCCTTGCGGGTGATGAAGTCGCGGCGGGTCAGGGTGATGGGGGCTTCCATGGCGGACTCCGTATGGGGATGGATGTCAGGACAGGCTGGGCGGCGCGGCGGCGGCGCTGGGCGCCTCGTCGGGCTCGGCATGGTGGTAGACCAGCGCCACCGACATGACACCGTCGATGGCGCCGATGCGCTGGAAGGTGTCGGTCGCGCTGCGGTCGTCAGAGCTGTCGACGGTGACGATGACCTTGCCCTCAGCCGTGGCGGCATGCACGACCAGGCCGTCCCAGCCGTGCAGCGCCTGCTGCACCGAGCCCAGGTGGGCCGGCTGGACATGCACGATCAGGCTGCTGATGTTCATGGCGCCAAGGTAGGAGCCCGATGGGTCAAAGACCTTGAAGTAGTTCTGGTTTTTCTGCAGCGCAGCATCAAACGCTGCGGGACTTGCAGCAGATCAAGGCGAAACAGCGCGCCGGCGGCTCTGATGCCGGCCTCTGGCTCACTTCACCGCCGTCCGGTATCGCCATGCCCGAACATGCCCCCAGGCCCGGCCTGACCACGCCTGCACTGCCCGACCGCAGCCGGCGCCGGTGGCTGGCCATGCTGGGCCTGGCGCTGCCGCTGACGGCACGCGCGGCCTCAGCCGAAGCGGCCCGAGATGGCGCGGCCAGGCTGCTGGGACATCGCCTGCGCTGGCAGGCACAGCCGCCGGAGATGTGGGTCGAGGACGGTGCCGGCACGGCCATGCGCCTCTGGCCGCTGCCGACACCCAGCCCGCCACTGGCGGCACCGGCGCTGGTGCTGGCCGCCAACCTGCGGCGCAGCTTCATCGTCGCGCCACAGGCGCTGGCGCAGCTGTGGGAGATCTCGGTGGACCCGCGGGCCGAGGACTTCTACGAGGGCCTGGTGCACGACTACCGCATGGGCGAAGGCGTGCCCACCCGCGGCTACCTGGGCCTGCGCCGCATCATCATCACGGAGCCGCTGCACGGCCTGCGCCTGGATGCGCACCAGGCCGAGGCCATCGGCCATGGCGCGGCCGATGCATCCGGCCGGCGCACCGGCTACGTCATCAACCTGGACGTGCGCCGGGTGGTATCGACCTACGCGATGTAGCGGGTTTACACCCTCTCCGTGGCACCGGCTGGCTTGACCCGTGTCAACCTGGTGCCGGCGGTGTCGCTCAAAATCCCGGGCTTCTGCCGCATGAAACCGGGACGCACCGATGACCGAAGGACCCCGTCTCGACATCCCCCGCCTGCTGGGCGTGCTGCCGATGTTCAACGACATCGGCCCGGCCGAGATCCAGCGGCTGGCTCAGGGTTGCGTGCTGACCCGCTACGAGCGGGGCGCCATGGTGCTGCGCCAGGGCGACCCCTGCGAGGCCTTCTACGTCGTGGTCACCGGCCAGGTCAAGCTGTTTGGCATCTCGCCGGCCGGCGCCGAGAAGGTGATCGAGCTTATCGGCCCGGGCGGCAGCTTCGCCGAGGCCATGGTGTTCATGGACCGATCCTGCGTGGTCAATGCCCAGACGCTGGCCGACTCGCTGCTGCTGGCGGTGCGCCGCCATGCCGTACTGGCCGAGGTGCAGCAGGACCCGCGCTTTGCCATGCACATGCTGGCCGGCTTGTCCAAGCGGCTGCACGGGCTGGTGCGCGACGTGCAGGCCTATGCGCTGCAGAACGGCGTGCAGCGCGTCATCGGCTACCTGCTGCGCGACCAGGCCGACGCCGCGGAAGCCGGCGCCGGCCCACTGACCGTGACGCTGGCCGTCAGCAAGGCCACGGTGGCGTCGCGCCTGTCGCTGACGCCGGAGTACTTCTCGCGCGTGCTGCGCGAGCTGGAGGACGTCGGCCTGATCGAGGTCGACAGGCGCGACGTGCGCATCCGCGACGTGCGCCGACTGGCCGCCTACCAGGGCAGCTGAGGCCACGCGCTGGGCTTGACCTCGGGCAAGCCAGGGCTTGCCCGAGGTCAAGATTTCCGTTCACGCGAACCAGGTCAAGGAAAGCCGGGCCCGCGGCCGCGATGCTGCGGCCATCCCGACCCGACCTGGAGACCTCGATGCCCGCCCAGCGGCCCCGACGCCTGCGCGCGCTTGCCGCCGCACCCGCCCTGCTGGCCCACCTGCTGCCGCTGGCGGCGGCCGCCCAGACGGCCCCCGACGACCGCGCCGCACAGGTGGTGGTGGTGACCGCCGCGCGCCATGCAATGCCGGCCGCGGACGCGCCGGCATCGCTGAGCGTGGTCACCCGCGACGACGTGCGCGCGCGCGGCGCGGACAACGTGCTGGAGGCCATCCGCGGCGACATCGGCCTGTCGATGCAGGGCCGGGCGGTGGGCGGCCGCCAGGTGCTGGGCATCCGCGGCCTGGACAGCAAGCACACCCTGTTCCTGGTCGACGGCCGGCGCATCGGCGCCAGCGACGGCACGGTCGGTGCGTCGGACTTCCAGTACGACTGGATCGCCGCCGAGGACATCGAGCGCATCGAGATCGTGCGCGGGCCGTTGTCGGTGCTGTACGGCTCAGAGGCGCTGGGCGGCGTCATCAACATCATCACGCGCGAGCCGGGTGAGCGCTGGCGGCTGGGCGCCGCCGTCGAGGGCAGCATGGCCGATGGCGGCCGCGGCGGCGGTGGCCATCGCGTCTCGATGCGCGCGGACGGACCGCTGGGCCCGGGCCTGGGCCTGCGGGCCGGCGCGGCCCAGACCCGCCGCAGCTCGCTGACCTCGCCGACCGACCGGCGGCTGTCCGAGCTGGAGGCGCGCGACAAGGCGGACGGCTGGGCCGGCCTGGTCTGGCAGCCGGTGGCCGGGCAGCGCCTGGACCTGGAGGTGCGCGAGGGCCGCGAGCGGCGCTTTGGGCTGGCCCGTGAGCGCGGCGGCCAGCGCCGCTTCCACGAG
>JBJXHB010000309.1:0-3807 GCA_046160725.1 Aquabacterium sp. | reverse complement strand
CCGCTCATGTCCCCCGGTGCGCGCCCGCGGCGACCACCTCCTCCTTGACTTCGCTGCGCCCCGCCCCAGCCCGCCCCGATCGATCACCTGAGCAGGGCCGGTCACCAAACCCAAGCACAGGAGAGCCGAACCGAATGACCCGAATCGCGCCACCCACAGCGCGCCGGCCCGAACATGGGTCGCCGGACGAGGGGGGCCTCTGGCCCCGGGAGCGAAGTAAAGGAGGAGGTGGCGGCCGCAGGCCGACGCCGGGGGACATGAGCGCAAGGGGCCACCGGCCCCCCTCGTCCCGCCTCACCGCGAAAGGCCCGCGCCACTGCGGCGGCAACTGCTGCCGCCTGTGGCACTCACAGCCACCCCGCCCTCAGTGCCCATGCCCATGCCCGGGCGCATGTCCATGCCCATGATCGTGACCACAGTGCTCGTCATGCACATGCCCGGTGCCATGGCCATGACCGTGGTCCGCATGCGCATGGTCGTGGTGCCCATGATCGGCATGCGCATGTCCATGGTGCCCATGATCACCATGGTCATGAACGTGACCATGCCCATGTCCACCGTCCGCATAGGCCCCCGCTTCGGGGTCGAAGGGCTCCTGCACCTCCTGCACGATCAGATGCATGCGCCGCAGCATGTCCGCCAGCACCGGGTCCGGCTCCAGCTTCAGGTGGTCCGTCTGCACCTGCAGCGCGACATGGCGGTTGCCCAGGTGATAGGCGGCCCGCAGCAGGTCCAGCGGCGTGCCGTGGGCTGGGCAGGTCGTCACCCGCAGCACCGGCTGCGGCGCGGCCGCCACCCGCACCAGCGTGCCGTCCTCGGCCACCAGCACATCGCCACCGCGCACCACCGTGCCGCGCGGCAGGAACACCGCCAGCGCCCGGCCGGCATCGTCCCGGGCCTCGAAGCGGCTTCGTTGCCGCAGGTCCCAGTCCAGGGCCACGGAGGCCGCACGCTTGAGCAGCACCGCAGCCAGGCCGCGGCCTTGGGGAAGGCATTTGTTGATGGTCAGCATGCGCGGATTGTCCGCTGCGTCCCTGCCCCTGGGCCGGGCAGGGGAACCCCCGGTGGGCGCGGCGCCCGCGGGTGGCCACAGTCCGCAACATGACAGGCCGCCGCCCCGCGAGCGGCTAGGCTGCGCCACCGAACCCGGAGACTCCATGCCCGACACCGCGTTGCCGACCTTCGACACCATCCGCCTGGCCGCCACCGGCGCGGTGGCCACCATCACGCTGAACCGTCCGCAACGGCTCAACGCAGCGCCACCGGCCATGTTCGACGAGATCATGGCGGCTCTGCAGCAACTTCCGGGCCTGGGCGCGCGGGCACTGGTGATCACCGGTGAGGGCCGCGCCTTCTGCAGCGGCGCCGACCTGGCCGGGCGGGCCGATGCACCAGCCACCACATCGCGCGGCGCAGGTGCCTACAAGGCCCTGACCCAGCACTACAACCCGGCCATGATGGCGCTGTCGCGGCTGGACGTCCCGGTGGTCACCGCGGTCAACGGCGTGGCAGCTGGCATCGGCTGCGCCCTCGCGCTGGCCAGCGATTTCACCATCGCGGCGCGCTCGGCCTACTTTCTGGAGGCCTTCGTCAACATCGGCTTGGTGCCGGACGGCGGCACCACCTGGATGCTGACGCGCCTGGTCGGCAAGGCCCGCGCCACCGAGATGATGATGCTGGGCGAGCGCATCCCGGCCGAGCGGGCCGAGTCCTGGGGCCTGATCCACAAGGCGGTCGACGATGCCGACCTGATGCCGCAGGCGATGGCGCTGGCCGAGCGCCTGGCCGCCGGGCCGACCCGGGCGCTGGGCCTGATGCGCCAGGGCATCGCCCGCGCGCTGGAGCAGAGCTATGCCGAGGCCCTGGCCATGGAGGCCACGCACCAGATGATCGCCGGCGACAGCGCCGATGCGCGCGAGGGCGGCGCGGCCTTCCTGGAGCGGCGCAAGGCTGCGTTCAAGGGGCAATGAGATGAGCGATGCCGCAGCACCGGCCGGCAGCGTGGTCGGCTATGACATACCGGCGGTGGAACGTTGGATCGACGCGCATGTGCCCGCGCTTCGGGTGCCGCTGGTGTGGACCCGGCTGGAGGGCGGCCATTCCAACCTGACCTACCGGATCCAGGACGCCGACGGTCGCCTGGCCGTGATCCGCCGCCCGCCCATGGGCGAACTGCTGCCCAAGGCGCACGACATGGGGCGCGAGTGGGCGCTGATCAGCGCCCTGGGCGGCACGGCGGTGCCGGTGGCGCCGGCGCTGGGCTTCTGCGAGGACCCAGCCGTGACCGGCGCGCACTTCTACGTGATGGGCCATGTCGACGGCCATGCGCTGTACAGCGCTGACCATGCCCGCCAGTACGTGCCCGAGCCGTTGCGCCAGCGCCTGGGCCATTCGTTCATCGACGTGCTGGCCAGCCTGCATGCGCTGGACCCGGACGCCGTGGGCCTGGGCGGCCTGGGCCGCAAGGACGCCTACATCGAGCGCCAGCTCAAGACCTGGTATCGGTCGTGGACCGCATCGATCGAGCCGGCGCAGCTGGACGACCCGCGGGCCCACGCGCTGCAGCGCTACTTCCTCGCGCATGTGCCGGAGCAGGGGCCCGCGCGCATCGTGCACGGCGACTACGGCCTGCACAACACCCTGGTCGGCGCCGATGCCACGATCGCCGCGGTGGTGGACTGGGAGATTTCCACCCTGGGCGACCCGCTGGCCGACCTGGCCTATGCGCTGAACCAATGGGCCGAGCCCGGCGACCCGCCGCCGGTGCGCGCCGTGCCGCCGACCTCGCTGCCGGGTTTCGCGACACGGCGCGAGCTGGCCGACCGCTATGCAAGCCACACCGGCCGTGACCTGTCCCGGCTGGACTACTACATCGGCTTCAACCGCTGGAAGTCCGCCGCCATCGTCCACGGCGTCTATGCCCGCTACCTGGAGGGCAAGAAGAGCACCGTCGGTGTCGACCTGGACGGCCTGAAGCGAGGCATCCTGCACAACCTGGCGCTGGCCGATGCCGCCGTGGAGCGGCTGGAGCGCGGCACCGCGGTGCCCTGACCGCCAACCCACTCATGGAGTGCTGCAGATGAGCTATGCCAACGGCCGCCTGATCCACGACGCCGACAGCCACCTGATGGAGCTGGACGACTGCCTGGATGCGCACTTCCAGCCCTCGCTGCTGGCCGCCTTCCATGCCACGCCGGGCTACCAGGCCACCCAGCGCCGCGGCCTGCGACCCGGGCGGTCGGTGCAGGCGCATGCCGACCCGGCCTTCCGCGCCGGCGTCGATGCCCAGGTCATGCTGCGCAAGAACCACGAGGCCCATGGCGCCTTCATCGCGGCCGACCGGCCGCATGCGCTGGACCTGCTGGGCTTTGCCAGCCAGTTGGTGTTCACCACCTTCTGTCTGGGCAACTTCGACCTGGACCAGGGCGACGACATGGCGCTGTGCTATGCCGCGGCCGATGCCCACAACCGCATGATGACGAGCTTCTGCGCCGTCGACCCGCGGCTGCTGGCTACGGCCTATGTGCCGCTGGAGGACTTTGATCTTGCCCGCGCGACCACGGCCCAGGCGTTGCGCTTGGGCGCCAAGGCGCTGTTGGTGCCGTCGCGCTGCCCGCGGCAGCATGGCCCCAGCCACGTCGGGCTGGACGCGGTCTGGGCCCAGGCCCAGGAGGCGGGCATCCCGGTGCTGTTCCATGTCGGCGGCGAGGACAAGCTGAACCCGGTCTACAAGCTCAACGGCGGGCCGCCGGTGCCGGACTTCCACGGTGGCGACGACAACTTCACGTCGGTCAGCTACATGCCGAT
>JBJXHB010000308.1:0-8473 GCA_046160725.1 Aquabacterium sp. | reverse complement strand
CACAGGGTGGCACCCAGGTCCATCAGGCCCTGGGTGTAGGTCTCGATGCCCTGCCGCGGCAGGCGGTCCTGCGCCAGGCGCCACAGGGCGTCCACGGCGACCGGCCGCGAAAGGTCATCGGCAAACCCGGTGTGGCGGGCCAGCACCCGCTTGACGTTGGCGTCCAGAATCGCCGCGCGCTCGCCGAAGCAGAACGCGGCAATGGCGGCTGCGGTCGAAGGTCCGATGCCCGGCAGTTGCGCCAGGGCCTGGGCCGAACCCGGAAAGCGCCCCTGGTGCTGCCCGACCACGGCCTGCGCGCATCGATGCAGCAGGCGGGCCCGGCTGTAGTAACCCATACCGCTCCACAGCGACAGCACTGCGTCAAGCGGGGCCGCGGCCAAGGCCTGCACCGTCGGGAACTGTTCGAGGAACCGCGGGTAGTACCGCAGCACGGTGGTGACCTGGGTCTGCTGCAGCATCACTTCCGACAGCCAGACCCGGTAGGCATCCCGGCTGCCCTGCCATGGCAGGCCGTGACGGCCGTGCAGCCGCTGCCAAGAGATGACGCGCCGGGCAAAGCGGGTCATCAGGCGTCAGCGATGGCGGGCGCCGGGCCGGCACAGCGGCCTGCTGGCGTCCCGGGCGCCGCGGGCATCACCGCGAGGGTGCGACTTCGCGCGCGCCGGCCGCGATCGTCACGCGTTGCCAGCGGCCAGGCCGGGCTCGACCGGTACGCGTACCAGCTGCAGCTGGGGGGCGTGGTCTTCGTCGTTGTCCTGCGGCCAATGCTGTGCGTCCTCGACCATTTCGGCGGCCATGGTCTCGATGCGCTGTGCGCTGTCGCGCAGGCGCTCGTCCAGGGCATGCAGGTCGGCGATGCCGCGTTCCAGCTCGCCGGCCGCGGCGTCGATGCGCTGGAAGGCCTCGCGTCGCTGCTGGTAGGCCTTGCGACGGTCACGGAGCTGGGTTTCCAGCTGGGCCAGCGCACCGCGGCCCCAGCCGTCCAGGTCGGCGGCGGCGCCCTCGACGACCGTCATCAGCTTGGCCTGCAGCATGCGCACGAACTGACCCATGAAGCCTGGGCCGGCCAGGCGCCAGACCTGCCGCGGGCTGAAATAGCGGCCGTAGCTGGCCTCGATATGCATCAGCTCGCGTCGGTGGCGCTGCAGGCTGGGCATGGGCGCTGCGGTCAGGGCAAAGGCATGTTCGGCGTTGAGCTGCCTGAAACTGGCTCCGATCATCTGGTCGACCTCGGCCGCATCGGCCGTGGCGCGCTCCACGTCCGTTCTCAGCTCGGCCATCATGGCCGTGAAGGCGCGCCCGGTCCCCAGGCGCAGCAGGCTGGCATCGCTGGCACGCTGCAGGCCCTGCACCAGCTCCTTGACGCGGGCACCGGACAGGCGTTGCAGCGCGGCCTGCACATGCCGCACCTGCACCGAGCGCAACGCCGCCAGCCGTGGCAGGCAGCGCTCGAAGTCCCCGGCCTCCTGCTCAAGCCGAGCCCCCAGCATCTGGACCTTGCCGCGACTCTTGCCGCGCAGACTGCGCATCTCGGCCAGCTGTTCGGCGTTCTGGCGCCGGCGGTCGGCGACCTGCCGCAGCCCATGATCGCGGGCAGACTGGGTGCCCTCGCACACCATGCGCGACACGATGCCGGCGCGGCTGGGGAGCAACTGCTTCACCAGCGCCTGCTCCAGGGCTGGCAGTCCGCTTCCGGCAGCCGCGTCCGCGTCGCCGCTCAGCCGGGCCGCCAGCGCCTGCCGCGCCGACAAGGGAAACACGCGCTCGCGGGGCACCACCAGGGTCTGCGCGACGCCCTCACATTGGCGCTCCACCAATGCCGCCACCTCGACAGCCGACAGCAGCGGGTCTGCCAGCATGTCGACCTTGTTGAGCACCACGAAGCGCTCGACCGCCTGGTCACCCAAGTGGTCGCGCCACACGGCCAGGTCCGATCGGGTGACGCCGGCATCGGCCGCCAGCAGGAAGACCGTGGCATGGGCGCTGGGCAGGAGGTTCAGTGTCAGCTCGGGCTCGGCGCCGATGGCGTTCAGGCCCGGGGTGTCGATCACCACCAGGCCACGGCGCAGCAGCGGGTGCGGATAGTTGATCAGGGCATGTCGCCAGGCCGGCACCTCGACCAGCCCGTCCGCGCCCTGCGGCGGGTTGTCGGCCGGATCCTGGTCGTTCCAGAAGCCCAGTGCACGGGCGTCCTCCACCGTCACCTGGGCCGTCCGCGAAACCTCGGCGAAGGCCGTCGCCAGCTGCGCGGTATCCCCCAGCGGCAGCGCCACCCGATGCCAGGCATCGGGATGTGATCGAAGTTGGGAGACGGGCACGCCGTTGCGCCGGGTCTGGATCGGCAACAGTTCCAGCGATGGCGGTTGTGCCGGGGACCAGGCCAGCTCGACCGGGCACATGGTGGTGCGCCCTGGCGTGGCCGGCAGGACCCGACGGCCGGCGTCGCCGAAGAACATGGCATTGATCAGTTCGGACTTGCCACGCGAGAACTCGGCCACGAAAGCCAGCACCAGGCGCTCGCCAGCGAGGCGCTGCGTCAACACGGCCAACTGGGCCGCGGCGTCGGCATCCAGCAAGTCATGCTCGGTCAGCGACCGTCCGAACAGGTCGAGCCGGCGTTGCAATCCGCGCCGCCACTCGGCGCGCGCGTCCATGCGGCGGGACAGGCGGGGGGGGGTCATGCCATGCGTCAAAGGTGCTTCTTGATGCTAGCCGAGGGCTCCGGCCGCATGCCGTCTGCGGAAACATCTGCTGACAAGGTGTGCAGACTCATGCAAGCAAACGTCACACTTGGCCGCGATCTGTCGATAGCCGGCGTCAGGTCTGGCAGCCCGGGCAGTAGAACGTGGAGCGCTGCCCTTGCAGGATGCGCCGCACGGCGCCACCGCAGCGCAGGCAGGCCTGCCCCTCGCGGCCATAGACCTGCGCCTGGTCCTGGTAGGCCCCGGCATGGCCCTGGGCATCCTGAAAGTCGCGCAGCGTGGAGCCACCGGCCACCACGGCATTGGCCAGCACCTGTCGCAGTGCCTGTAGCAAGCGGTCGCAGCGGGCGAGGCTGATGCGGTCACTGCGCCGACGCGGGTCGATGCCGGCCATGAACAGCGCCTCGGCGACGTAGATGTTGCCGGCGCCCACGATGATGTCGCCGGCCAGGATCGCGGTCTTGATCGAACAGCGGCGACGCTTCAGCGCGGCGCGGAATGCAGCGGCGTCGAACCCGGCATCGAACGGCTCCGCCCCAAGGCGCGCCAGCAGCCCTAACGCTGGCGGCTCATCCAATGCGTCGGACCAGACCACGGCACCAAAGCGGCGCGGGTCCGTCAGCCGCAACAGTCCCACGCTCGTGACCAGATCGAAGTGATCATGCGGCCCGGGCGGCGGCGCTGGCCCCGCCAACAGGGCAAGCGAGCCGGACATGCCCAGATGCCAAAGCAGGCCGCCGTGCCGGTCCTGGCCGTTCAGCGGCATCCAGATGTACTTGCCGCGGCGTGTCAGCGCACCGACGACCAGGCCATGCAGCGCGCCTGTCGGGCAGCCCAGTGGCCAACGCAAGGCCTTTCCCAGACGCGCCGACACGACACGGGCACCCGCCAGCGGCGCGGCCAGACCGCGCCGTGTGACCTCGACCTCGGGCAACTCGGGCATCGGCCCATTATCGACAGCCGATTTGCACTGAACCTGTGCGGATGGGGGCGCTCCTAGAATCTCCGTCGCATCTTTGGAGCATTCATGGCCGCAGCCACACGTGGCGCACGACACCTGCTGATGGCGCTGGCTCTGGCGCTCGCCGCGCCGATGGCCTCCGCTCAGACGCAGGACGGCCGCGAGGGCCCGGTCGTCAATTCAAGGCTCGATGCGCCGCTGTTCTTCCATCTGCTGATTGGCGAGATGCAAGCCCAGGCCGGCGAGGCCGGCAGCGCCTACGAGATGATGCTGGACGCCGCCCGGCGCAGCGGCGATGCGCAGCTGTACCAACGCGCGGTGGAGATTGCCTTGCAGTCCCGCGCCGGCGAGCAGGCGTTGGCCGCAGCGCAGGCCTGGCGCCGCGCGCAGCCGGCCCATCTCGACGCGATGCGCTTCGAGGCCCAGATCCTGCTGGCGCTGGGCCGCGGCGCCGAAGTGGCGGCGCCGCTGTCGGCCTGGTTGGCTGCCGTGCCTGCGACCGACCGCCCGGGGCTGATCGCGGCCCTACCGCGCATGATGCAGCGGCTGTCGGACCGGCAACAGGCGGCCCGCACGCTGGACCAGGTGCTGACGCCCTATCGCGACGCGTCGGCCACCCGCACGGCGGTACGCGTGGCCATGGGCCGGCAATGGCTGACAGCCTCGGACCCGGCACGGGCATTGGAGCTGGCGCGTCAGGCCCAGCTGGACGACCCCGACGCGCCCGGGCCGGTCTTGCTGGCGCTGGACCTGATGCCCAGCCTGCGCGACGCGGAGTCGCTCGTCACCTCGCATCTGCGGCGACCGCATGCCGGCTGGGAACTGCGCATGTCCTATGTGCGGACCTTGATCCAGGCGCAGCGCTTCGGCGATGCGGCACGCGAGCTGGAAGTCGTCACAACCCAACAGCCGGGCCAGGCTGTGCCCTGGTTGAGCCTGGGCGCCTTGCGCGTGGAGATGCGCCAGCCCGAGCAAGCCGAGGCCGCGCTGCAAAGGTACCTGTCATTGGCCGTCGCAGCGGAGTCGGGTTCTGCAGGCGAGCCGCCGGACCCGACCCAGGCCCGCTTGCTGCTGGCGCAGGCCGCCGAGATGCGGGGCGATCTGCCCGCCGCGGAGCGCTGGCTTGCCGCCGTCGACGATGCGCAACGCGCGCTGGAGGTTCAGGTGCGACGCGCAACGTTGCTTGCGCGGCAGGGTCAGGTGGAACCAGCCCGGCGCCTGATCAGGAGCACGCCAGAACGCAGCCCAGACGACGCCCGCGCCAAGCTGATCGCCGAGGCCCAGTTGCTGCGAGAAATGCGCCAGCATGCCCAGGCCATCGAGGTCTTCAAGGCGGCCAGTTTGCGGTTTCCCGACGACACCGACCTGCTGTACGAGCAGGCGATGACGGAGGAAAAGCTCGATCGCATGGCGGAGATGGAGCGCCTGCTGCGTCGGGTGATCGAGCTCAAACCCGACCATGCCCATGCCCACAACGCCCTGGGCTACTCATTGGCCGATCGGCGCCTTCGGCTGCCCGAGGCGCGCAGCCTGATCCAGCGCGCCCTGGAGCTGGCGCCGGGCGACCCCTTCATCATCGACAGCCTGGGATGGGTCGAGTACCGGATGGGCAATCTGGCGGAGGCGGTGGCGCAGCTGCGCCTGGCCTACTCGGCCCGGCCGGACACCGAGATCGCCGCCCACCTGGGCGAGGTGCTGTGGGTCAGTGGCCAGCAGGACGAGGCGCGCCGCATCTGGGCCGATGCCCGTCTGCGCGATGCGGCCAACGAGGTCCTGAAGGAGACCTTGGCCCGGCTCAAGGTCGGGCTCTGACGATGCCTTGGCGCCTGGCCGCGGCGGCGGCGGCGGCGGCGTTGGCCCTGGTCGCCTGCACGTCCATGCCACCAGCCGCCAGTGACAGCGCTCGGCTTGGTGGCCGGCTATCGGTCCAGGTCGACAGCGACCCGCCGCAGCGCCAGTCGGCCGGTTTCGATCTGAGCGGCGACGCGCAAGCAGGGCGCTTGTTGCTCACCACCCCGATCGGCACAGCCGTTGCCGAGGCGACCTGGGTCGACGGGCGGGCCACCATGACCGATGGTCATGGCACGCGGCACTACAACTCGCTGGCCGCGCTGGGACAGGAGGCCCTGGGCGAGGCCATCCCCATGGCGGCGCTCTTCGACTGGCTGCGTGGGCGGCCTTGGCCGGGTGCCGCCGTCGATGCCGCGCCCGAGGGACGGCGTGGGTTCACCCAGCTCGGCTGGTCGATCGACCTGTCCGGATTCACCGACCAGGGGCTCATCACAGCCCGACGCAGCGCACCACCCATGGTCACGCTGCGGGTGCGCCTGGAGCGTTGACTGCGCCGCCCCGCCATGCCCACCGCAGTCGTCCAAGCCCTCTGGGACCTGCCTGCGCCGGCCAAGGTCAACCGCTTTCTCCATGTCGTCGGCCGCCGTCCGGACGGCTACCACCTGCTTCAATCGGTGTTCCAGCTGATCGATTGGTGCGACCGGCTCCACATCGAGCGCCGCATCGACGGACAGTTGCGTCGCCACGACATCGGGCCGCCGTTGCCGCCCGACGACCTGATCCTGCGCGCGGCCCGTGCGCTGCAGGCGGCCAGCGGCTGTACGCTGGGCGCGGACATCCAGGTCGACAAGCAGGTGCCCTGGGGCGCCGGTTTGGGCGGCGGCAGCTCCGACGCGGCCACCACGCTGCTGGCGCTGAACCGCCTATGGGGTCTGCACTGGCGGCGTGAGCGTCTGATGGCCCTGGCATTGCCGTTGGGCGCCGACATCCCGTTCTTTCTGGGCGGCCGTCATGCCTTTGTCCAAGGTATCGGCGAGCAACTGACGCCGTTGGAACTGCCGGTCGAGTGGCTGGCCGTGGTCAAGCCGCCCCAGGGCATCGCCACCGCGGCGATCTTCGGCAGCCCCATGCTGCGCCGTGATGCGCCGCCGCATATAATCGCCGACTTCCTTGTGAGCACCTCGCCCGGCGGGATGGTTGATGGCTTCGGCCGCAACGATCTGCAACCAGCGGCCGAAGACCACTGCCCTGCAGTGGCCCAGGTTGGGCGGTGGCTTGAGGCCCGCTTCGGCAACAGCCGGATGTCGGGTTCGGGCAGCGCGGTGTTCGCCAGGGCCGGTACAGGCAGCCAACCCTCGGCGACATGGGCGGCGGACGAGCTTCCGCTGCATTGGGTGGGCCGCATGTGTCGGAGTCTGGACAGCCACCCTCTGGGTGCCTGGGCAGACTGAAGCGTTCTTCGAGCGGTTGCGTCTTCGGGCAGCAGCCGGGAGTTGAGGGCCGATGGCGCAAGCCGGCGGCCTGTGTAGGGGAGTCGCCAAGTTGGTTAAGGCATCGGATTTTGATTCCGACATGCGAGGGTTCGAGTCCTTCCTCCCCTGCCAGAACCCATCCAGCGGCACACGCCTTGCAGCCTGCACCTGATCGATCCGGAGCGCGAGCCACGATGTTCAACACCGTGTTGTTCACCGGCAATGCCAACCCGGCCCTGGCACGCGAGATCGGTCGCCACCTGGGCGTCGAGCTCGGGCGGGCCAAGGTCGCGCGCTTCTCAGACGGCGAGGTGGATGTCGAGATCCAGCAGAACGTCCGCGCGCGGGATGTCTTCATCGTGCAGCCCACCGGGGCGCCGACGAACGAAAACCTGATGGAACTGATGATCATGGTCGATGCGATGAAGCGTGCCAGCGCGCGTCGCATCACCGCCGTGATGCCGTACTTCGGCTATGCCCGTCAGGACCGCCGGCCGCGCTCCACCCGGGTGTCGATCAGCGCCAAGGTGGTGGCCAACCTGCTGGAGACCGTCGGCGTCGAGCGCGTGCTCACGATGGACCTGCATGCCGACCAGATCCAGGGCTTCTTCGACATACCGGTCGACAACATCTACGCCAGCCCGGTCCTGCTTTCCGACCTCAAGGCCCAGCGGCACATGGACCTGATCGTGGTGTCGCCAGATGTCGGCGGAGTGGTCCGTGCTCGGGCACTGGCCAAGCAGCTGGGCTGCGACCTGGCGATCATCGACAAGCGCCGCCCGACCGCCAATGTGTCCGAAGTGATGCATGTCATTGGCGAGATCGAAGGCCGCAACTGCGTGATCATGGACGACATGATCGACACCGCCGGCACCCTGGTTAAGGCGGCCGAGGTTCTCAAGGAGCGTGGCGCGCGCAGCGTCTATGCCTATTGCACCCACCCGGTGTTCTCCGGGCCTGCCGTCGAGCGCATCGCCAGCAGCAAGCTGGACGAGGTGGTGATCACCGACACGCTGCCGCTGCGCGCCGATGCCAAGGCTTGCAAGAAGATCCGGCAGCTGTCGGTGGCCTTCCTGTTCGCCGAGACCATTCGTCGCATCTCCGACGGTGAGTCGGTGACCTCGTTGTTCTCGGAGCAGAACAGCAACTTCTGAGGACGTCTTTTGCGGGCTGCCCTGCAGCCCGATCCTGGATGGGCCGTCGGCCCATGTTCGCGGCGGCCGGCAACGGCCGCCTTCAACCTCAAGGCACCTGGTCGCGGGTGCCGCACATGGAGTGAACCATGAAATTCGTCGCTTTCGAGCGCAGTCTGCAGGGGACCGGAGCGAGCCGCCGCCTGCGCATCGCTGGCAAGGTACCGGGCATCGTTTATGGCGCAGGTGAACCGCGGATGATCGAACTTGATCACAACGCGCTGTACTTCGCGCTCAAGAAGGAAACCTTCCACGCCTCCGTGCTTGAAATGGAGCTGGCAGGAGCCGTCAGCAAGGTCCTGCTGCGTGACTTTCAGATGCACGCATGGAAACAGATGGTGATGCACGTGG
>JBJXHB010000307.1:0-9588 GCA_046160725.1 Aquabacterium sp. | reverse complement strand
GGCCCACCGGCGCGGCAGGTTGGTGCGGGGCCCACCGGCGCGGCCGGTTGGTGCGGGGGCGGCACGGCGCGGGAGGTCGCTGGTGGGGGCGCGGGTGACAAGCGGCCGCCTTCAGCCGCCCTGCTCGCGCTTGAGCCTCTCGCTGTTCCAGTAGCGGTCGTCGCCGCCCAGGCCGTCCAGGTTGGCGCGGTTGAGCACCCGGGCCAGCACGAACAGCAGGTCGCTCAGCCGGTTGAGGTACTGGCGCGGCGTGGCGTTGACGGCCTCGGCGGCGGCCAGGGCCACCACGGCGCGCTCGGCGCGGCGGGCCACGGTGCGGGCCACGTGGGCGATGGCCGCGCTGCGCGTGCCGCCGGGCAGGATGAACTCGGCCAGCCGCGGCAGCGCGGCGTTGTGCTCGGCCAGGGCCGCGTCCAGGTGCGCCAGGGCGTCTTCCTTGAGCAGCGTGTAGCCGGGGATGGACAGCTCGCCGCCCAGGTTGAACAGCTCGTGCTGGATGGTCACCAGCCCCTCGCGCACCGCATCGGGCAGCAGCTCGCACAGCAGCAGGCCGAGGGTGGAGTTCAGCTCGTCGACATCGCCCATCGCCTGCACGCGCAGCGCGTCCTTGCGCGTGCGGCTGCCGTCGCCCAGGCCGGTGGTTCCGTCGTCGCCGGTGCGGGTCGCGATCTGCGTCAGTCGATTGGACATGCGCGCATGCTAGCTGCTGGCCGCCTTCCAGCCTGGGGCACCCTCAGGCGCGGGCGTTGACGTACACGCCCTTGGGCCGCAGCAGCTGCAGGGTCAGCAGACGGGCGTGCACGGTGCTGTGGTCGCTGACGCGCCGGCACTGCACCACCACCGCCAGCGCGTCGAAGAAGTCGGTCGAGACGCGGATCGTGGTGCGCGCCGGCACCGGCCGCGTCGCCACCAGCGACAGTCCGTTCAGCGACAGGTCGCGCAGGCGCGCCGACGTGGCCTGGGCCTCGCCGGCCACGCGCAGCAGCGCCGGCTGCTCGCGCGCATGGCGCGCGGCGCGGCGCCGGCCCAGCGACTCCGGCGAGGTCATCTCCTCGCGCGGTGCCGGCATCAGCGGGCTGTCGCAGCCGCTGCAACGGGTGGACGCATCGATGGCCCGCGGCAGGCGGCGGCCGCACATCGGGCAGCCGGGGTCCAGCACCTCGGCGGCGGGGCGGAAGTCCGGCCGGCCGGCGGCGCCGGCACCGGCCGGATGCCGCTGGCGCTTGATCGACTGGTCATAGGTGGCGCGCTGGGCCGGGTCGCTGAGAACGGCATAGGCCGCGTTCAGCCGTGCGGCCGTGTCGGTGTCGCCGCCCAGGTCGGGATGGGCCCGCAGCGTGCTCATCAGCGCGCGGTAGCTGGCCTTGATGACCTCGGCGGGTGCCTCGGGCTGCACATGCAGCAGTCGGTAGTAGTTGCGGCGTTCGGGCTTGGACATGGCAGGGGCCTGCGGCCGGCGGAGGGCCGGCATACGGGGCCTGATTTCCGCCGATCCACCGCAGCCGTGCCGGCCGAGAAGCAGGGCTTTCACCACCCAGTTTCCGGGCCGGGCGGCGGTCCATAGAATCGTCCGCATCCCCGGCCGGCCCGCCGCATCGCTGCGAGCCCAGACGCCCGGGCGCATCCACCCCCTGGAAGCCGCGCCATGAACGCACCCGAAGCCCTGAGCCTGACCGTCGCGCGGCGCGAGCTGCCGGCCAGCCTGCTGGCCGAGCTGCGCAGCCGCTTCGGCGATCGCTGTTCCACCGCGCAGGCGGTGCGCGACCAGCATGGCCGCGACGAGTCCGCCTACCCGCCGGCGCCGCCGGATGCGGTGGTGTACTGCGAGTCCACCGAGGACGTGTCCGACGCCGTGCGCCTGGCCGCCGCGCATGCCGTGCCGGTCATCCCTTTCGGCACCGGCTCGTCGCTGGAGGGCCATGTGCTGGCGGTGCAGGGCGGCATCAGCCTGGACGTGTCGCGCATGGCCCGCATCGTGGCCCTGCATCCGGACGACCTCACGGTCACCGTGCAGGCCGGTGTGACGCGCGAGCAGCTCAACCGCGAGATCCGCGACTCGGGGCTGTTCTTTCCGATCGACCCGGGCGCCAACGCCAGCCTGGGCGGCATGAGCGCGACCCGTGCCAGCGGCACCAATGCCGTGCGCTACGGCACCATGCGCGAGAACGTGCTGGGCCTGCGCGTGGTCAAGGCCGACGGCACGGTGATCAAGACCGGCACGCGGGCCCGCAAGTCATCCGCGGGCTACGACCTGACGCGGTTGTTCGTCGGCAGCGAGGGCACGTTGGGCGTGATCACCGAGGTGACGCTCAAGCTGTATCCGCTGCCGGAGGCGGTGCGGGCGGCGATCTGCCACTTTCCAAGCGTGGACGCGGCGGTGCGCTGCACCATCGCCATCATCCAGATGGGCGTGCCGATCGCGCGCTGCGAGCTGCTGGATGCCAATGCCATCCGCGGCGTCAACCGCTACAACAAGCTCAACCTGGCCGAGCAGCCGATGCTGCTGATGGAGTTCCACGGCAGCGAGGCCGGCGTGACGGAGCAGAGCACCACGGTGCAGGACATCGCGCGCGAGCACGGTGGCGCCGACTTCCAGTTTGCGGCCACGCCGGAGGAGCGCACGCGGCTGTGGACCGCGCGCCACCATGCGTATTTCGCGTCGCTGCAGATGCGCCCGGGCTGCCGCTCGCTGAGCACCGACACCTGCGTGCCGATCTCCAACCTGGCCGAGAGCATCAACGAGTCCGTGGTCGAGGCCGAGGCGGCCGGCCTGCCGTACTGGATCGTCGGCCATGTCGGCGACGGCAACTTCCACATGAGCTATCTGCTGGACCCGGACAGCGTCGAGGAGCGCGCCGCGGCCGAGCGCCTGAGCGACCTGATGGTCAAGCGCGCGCTGCGGCTGAACGGCACCTGCACCGGCGAGCACGGCGTGGGCCTGCACAAGATCGGCTATTTGGTCGACGAGGCCGGCGACGGCGCCGTGGAGACCATGCGCGCCATCAAGCGGGCGCTGGACCCGCTGAACATCATGAACCCGGGCAAGGTGTTCGTGATGTAGCCCTGCGGGGTCCCCGTACCGGCCAGGGTCTCAGGCCGCCGGCCGCCAGCCGCGCGGGATGGCGCTCAGCAGGCGCCGGGTGTATTCCTGCTTCGGCGCGGCCAGCAGTTCCGGCGCCGGGGCCTGCTCGACCACCTCGCCGTCCTTCATCACCAGCACCTCGTCGCTGACGAAGCGCACCACGCCCAGGTCGTGGCTGATGAAGACATAGCTCAGCCCCAGGTCGTCCTGCAGGTCCTTCAGCAGGTTCAGCACCTGGGCCTGCACCGACACGTCCAGGGCGCTCACCGCCTCGTCCAGCACCAGCACCTCGGGGTTGAGCGTCAGGCAGCGCGCGATGGCGATGCGCTGGCGCTGGCCGCCGGAGAACTCATGCGGATACTTGCCGAAGGCCGAGGCGTCCATGTCGACCTTGGCCAGCAGGTCGCGGGCACGGCTCTCGCGCTCGGGCAGGTCGGCGCCGATGCCGTGGATGGCCATCGGCTCGACCAGGGTCTGGCCGATGGTGAAGCGCGGGTTCAGCGACGCATACGGGTTCTGGAACACGATCTGGATGCGCCGTCGCATGAGTTGCCGCTCGGTGTCGCTCAGCGTCAGCAGGTCGCGCCCGTCGAAGATCACCTGGCCGGCGGTCGGCTCGTGCAGACGCAGCAGCGTCAGGCCCATGGTCGTCTTGCCGGAGCCGGACTCGCCCACCACGCCCAGCGTATGGCCGCGCCGCAGCTGGAAGTTGACGTCGCGCACGGCCTTGAATTCGCGCTTGCCGAACACCCCTTGCTTGAGCCAGAAGCTCTTGGCCAGCGCGCGCACCTCCAGCACCACCGGTGCGGCCGGGTCCTTGGGCTTGGCCTTGCGCGGCGCCGGCGCGTCGGCGCCGGCGATGTGGTCGTCGATGACCATCAGGCGGTCGGGCACGGTGTCCAGGCTCGGGCGGCAGGCCAGCAGGGCCTTGGTGTAGCTGTCCTGCGGCGCGCTGAAGATCTGCGCCACCGGCCCCTGCTCGCGCACGATGCCGTTGCGCATCACCACCACATGGTCGGCGATCTCGCCCACCACGCCGAGGTCATGGCTGATGAACAGCACGCTCATGCGGTGCGTGGTCTTCAGCCGCCCCAGCAGCTCCAGGATCTGGCGCTGGATGGTCACGTCCAGCGCCGTGGTCGGCTCGTCGGCGATCAGCAGCTTGGGCTCGCACGAAAGCGCCATCGCGATCATCACGCGCTGCTGCTGGCCACCGGACAGCTCGTGCGGATAGCTGCCCAGCCGGCGCTTCGGCTCCGGGATGCCCACCTCGTTGAGCAGGGTCTCGGCCTTTTCCAGCGCGGCGCGGCGCGACAGGCCCAGGTGCCGCTGCATGGTCTCGGCCAGCTGGTCGCCGACGGTGAACACCGGGTTGAGCGAGCTGAGCGGGTCCTGGAACACGCAGGCGATCTCGCGACCGCGCATGTCCTGCAGCTGCGGCAGCGTGGCCTGCAGCAGGTCGCGGCCCTGCCACAGGATGCGGCCCTCGCGCTCGGCGTTCTCGGGCAGCAGGTTGAGCACCGACATGGCGGTGACGCTCTTGCCCGACCCCGACTCGCCGACCAGCGCGACGGTGGTGTTCTCGGGGATGTCGAAGCTCACGCCCTTGACCGCCGGCACCCGCACGACGTGCCCGCGCTCGCCCAGTCGGAACGTGACTTTCAGGTCTTGAATGGACAGCAACACGATCAAAGCACCTTTGCGGTCATCGAAAGGGATCCGGCCGGCCGCCGGGCCGCCCCAAGGCCGGCCAGCCCCCTCGGGGGGCAGCGAGCGAAGCGAGCGTGGGGGCCAATCACTCCGCTCCGCGGAGCTTGGGGTCCAGGGCGTCGCGCCAGGCGTCGGCCATCAGCGAGAACGCGGTGACGAACAGCGCCATAAAGCCGGTGGCCGCCACCAGCTGCCACCAGTAGCCCAGGATCAGCTCGCTCTGCGAGTCCGCCAGCATCGTGCCCCAGCTCACCTGGTCCACCGGCACACCCAGGCCCAGGTAGGACAGGATCACCTCGCTCTTGATGAAGCCGACCACCAGGATGCTCATGCGCACCAGCACCACATGGCTGACGTTGGGCAGGATGTGCCGGAACATGCGCGACGTCGCGCTGGCGCCGATGGCCTCGGCCGCGCGCACGTACTCGCGTGTCGAATGCTTGATGAACTCGGCACGCACCTGGCGGTACAGGCCGGTCCAGCCGACCAGGCCCAGGATGATGACGATGGTCCAGATGCCTTTGGGGATGATGGCGTCGGCGCGGTTGAGCACCGCCGCCAGCGTGAAGATCAACAGGATGTCCGGGATCGACGTGAACACGGTGTACAGCCACTCCAGGAAGTCGCCCACCTTGCCGCCGAAGAAGCCCGAAATCGCACCCAGCAAGGTGCCCAGCACCGTGGCCATCAGGGCCGCCAGCACGCCGACCGCTACCGACACCTGGGTGCCCTTGATGGCCTTGTCCAGCACGTCGCGGCCATTGCGGTCGGCGCCGAACAGCAGGGTCTCGGCCTTCTTCGTCTCCACCGTCTTGAACTTGGCGGCGGCCTCGTCCCACTCCTTGTAGCGGGGTGCCAGCGGGTCCACGGCCGAGATGTCCACGTTGGGGCCCTTGGGCACCTCGATGGCGCCGGTGGCCTCCGGCGGCTTGGGCCCCACGATGTGCGGCGGCGCATTGGACACGCCGACTTCCTTCTGCCAGCCGGCGGCCACCAGGCCCATGCCCGAAGCCGCGATCAGCAGCAGGAAGGCCGCCACGATCAGCAGGCAGACGAAGCCCACCCGGTCGGCCCGGAAGCGCCGCCACGCGGCATGCCACACGCCCTCGCTGCGCGGGGCCGCCTGCGACGTCGCAGCGTTGGTCATGGTTGCGGCCGTCATTTCAGCACCACCCGTGGATCGACCACTTTGTACAGGACGTCGGTGGCCAGGTTGATCAGCATCGTCAGCACCGCCAGGTACACCGTCACCGCCTGGATGACCGGATAGTCGCTGCGGTTGACCGCCAGCAGCACCTCACGGCCCAGGCCGGGGATCGAGAAGAAGACCTCGATCAGGAACGAGCCGACGAAGATGCCGGGCAGTGCCAGGCCGATGTTGGTGAGGATCGGGATCATGGCGTTGCGCAGCACATGGCGGAACAGCACCGTGCCCTCGCGCATGCCCTTGGCCCGCGCCGTGCGCACATAGTCCTGGCCCAGGTCGTCGAGGAAGAAGCTGCGGTACAGCCGCGTCATCGGCGCCACGCCCACCATCACCGCCAGCAGCACCGGCAGCGGCACATAGGTGGTGAGGTTGGTCCAGGTGGAGTCGCTCCAGCCTTGCACCGGGAACCAGCCGAGCTGGAACGCGAACACATACTGGCCGACGATCACGTACACCAGGAAGCTGATCGACAGCGCCACGGTGGTGATGACCATCACCGCCCGGTCGGTGAGCGAGCCGCGCACATAGGCCACGCCCATGGCGATCGGGATCGCCAGCAGCGTGTCCAGCAGCAGGATCGGGATCATCACCGTCAGCGTCGGGCCGACGCGGGTGGCGAAGATGTGGCTGACCGCCTCGTTGGTGGACCAGCTGCGCCCCCAGTCAAAGGTGGCGATCTGCTTGAAGAAGATCCACAGCTGGATGTACCACGGCTGGTCCAGCCCAAGCTGCTGCTGGATGGCCTTGATCTGCTCGGGCGTGGCATTCAGGCCGCCGAGGATCTCGGCCGGGTCGCCGCCAAAGAAGTGAAACAGCACGAACACCAGCAGAATCACGCCGATCAGCGTGGGGATCATCTGCCACAGGCGTCGTATCAGATAGGCCGCCATGCGCACTCCACGGGCCGGTCCGGCTCGTGCCCGGCGACCCTTGATATTCAGGAGCGGCGAGTGTAGGGGCGGCCACCCAGGCACCCGCCCCTGGCAAACCCCGGGCGGCGGCGGGCCTCGGGTCACCCGCCGTCACGGCGCACCGGCCGCTGGCCGGGCGAGTGCCGATGCGCAAGCGCCCGTGCCGACACTAGACTCGCCCACCCCGACCCACACGGGCGTCCCGGCCCGGTCCGCACCGGCCCCGGCCGCGCCGCCCGCACATCCTGACGGCCATGAACTGTCGATCCCTCCTGCTCGCCGGCGCCTGTGCCGGCATCCTGGCCCTGCTGACCAGCGTTGCCGCCCCTGCGCAGACTGTCGCGGCCGGCGCACCGGCCGGCGCCGCGGCCGCCGCGCCCAAAGTGCTGCGCTATGCCTTCCCGATCGCCGAGACCGGGTTCGACCCGGCCTACATCACCGACCTGTACTCGCGCACGGTCGCGGCGGGCATCTTCGACGCGCCGCTGCAGTTCGAGTTTCTGAAGCCGGCATCGGTGCGGCCGAATACGGCGGTCGAGATGCCGCAGGTGTCGGCCGATTTCAGGACCTACACGATCCGCATCAAGCCCGGCATCGTGTTCGCGGACGACCCGGTGTTCAAGGGCGTGCGGCGCGAGCTGACGGCCCAGGACTATGTCTACTCCTGGAAGCGCCACTACGACCCGCGCTGGAAGAGCGGCAACCTCTACATCCTGGAGTCGGCCAGGATCCTCGGCCTGTCCGAGGTGCGCAAGGAAGCCATCGACCAGAAGAAGCCGTTCGACTACGACCGCGAGGTCGAGGGCCTGAAGGCGCTGGACCGCTACACCCTGCAGATCCGCTTTGCCGACCCGCAGCCGCGCTTCTTCTACAACCTGACCGACGGCAGCTTCCTGGGCGCGGTCGCGCGCGAGGTGATCGAGGCCCACGGCGACAAGGCCGGCGAGCATCCTGTGGGCACCGGCCCGTTCCGCCTGGCGCAGTGGAAGCGCTCGTCCAAGATGGTGCTGGAGCGCAATCCGAACTACCGGGAGGTGCTGTACGACGAGAGCCCGCCGGCGGACGACGCCCGGCTGCAGGCCGTCGCGAAGGCGCTCAAGGGCCGGCGCCTGCCCCTGGTCGACCGGGTCGAGATCGTCGTCATCGAGGAGCCGCAGCCGCGCTGGCTGTCCTTCGTCAACGAGGAGCAGGACATCCAGGAGCAGATCCCGGCGGAGTTCACCCACACCGCCATCCCGAACAACAAGCTGGCGCCCAACCTGGCCAAGAAGGGCATCGGGATGATCCGCTACCCGCGCTCGGACATCGCGGTCAGCTACTTCGGCATGGAGCATCCGGTGGTCGGCGGCTACACACCGGACAAGGTGGCGCTGCGCCGCGCCATCGCACTGGCCGTGGACCTGGAGACCGAGATCCGCGTCGTGCGCCGTGGCCAGGCCATTCCGGCGCAGTCCCATATCGGGCCCCAGACCTGGGGCTTCGACCCCAAGCTGAAGACCGAGATGTCGACCTTCGACCGTGCCCGGGCCAAGGCGCTGCTGGACCTGCACGGCTACACCGACCGCGACGGCGACGGCTGGCGCGACCTGCCCGACGGCAAGCCGCTGCTGCTGGAATACGCCACCAGCCCGGACCAGCAGAGCCGCCAGCTCAACGAGCAGTGGAAGAAGAACATGACGGCCATCGGCATCCGGATCGAGTTCAAGATCGCCAAGTGGCCCGAGAATCTCAAGGCCAGCCGGGCCGGCAAGCTGATGATGTGGGGCGTGGGCTGGTCGTCCGGCACGCCGGACGCCGAGTCCTTCATGGTGCTGGGTTACGGCCCCAACAAGGGCCAGGCCAACCATGCGCGTTTCGACCTGCCGGCCTACAACGCGGCCTACCAGGCGCAGAAGGTGCTGCCCGACGGCCCCGATCGGCTGGCCCACATCGAGCAGGCCAAGCAGCTGATGGTCGCCTACATGCCCTACAAGGTGCACGTGCACCGCATCTGGACCGACCTGCACCAGCCCTGGGTCAAGGGCTACCACCGCAACATCTTCGTGCGCGAGTTCTGGAAGTATGTCGATGTCGACATGGCCGAGCGCGCACGCCTGAGCACACGATGAGCCCCAACCGCAAGACCAGCCCCTCACGCGCCCGCCGGGCGGCACCTGCTACGCCCGTCGGCATCACGCGGCGCCAGGCTGCCGCCCTGGTCGGGGCCGGCGCGGCAGCCGCCCTGGCACCCGCCGGCGCCTGGGCCGCGGCGCAGCAGGCCGAGGCCGCGGGCAAGAAGGTGCTGAGGTTCGCCTTCTCGTCCGGCGAGACCAGCCTCGACCCGGCACGCATCGTCGACCTGTATTCCCGCAACGTCACGCCGCACATCTTCGAGGGCCTGTATACCTACGACCATCTGGCGCGGCCGGTCCTGATCAAGCCGGCGCTGGCCGAGGCCTTGCCCGAAATCTCGCCCGACTTCCGCACCTTCACCGTCAAGGTCCGGCGCGGCATCTACTTTGCCGACGACCCGGCCTTCAAGGGCCGCAAGCGCGAGATGACGGCAGGCGACTTCGTCTACCAGTTCAAGCGCATCGTCGACCCGGTCAACAAGAGCCCGGTGGTGGCCGGCATCCTGGAGACCGGCTTCATCGGCCTCAAGGGCCTGCGCGAGCGGGCGCTGGCCGAGCGCAAGCCCT
>JBJXHB010000306.1:0-2562 GCA_046160725.1 Aquabacterium sp. | reverse complement strand
GGCGGCTTCGACCGACTGTTGATGGCCGGGGTCTGGGACAACGTGGCCGGCACCTTTGCCAACGCCGCCACCTTCAGCAAGGGTGTCGTCATCCCGGAGATCCTCTTCGCGTGTTTCCAGGCCACGTCACCCTTGTTGGCGGTGGGTGCCGGCGCGGCAGCGGCCGAGGCGGCCGCGGCAGGTGCCGACGCCGCAGCGGGCGCCGGCGCAGCGGCAGCAGCGTCAACAGCGGCAGAGGCCGCAGCCGCCACGGGAGCGGAGGCCGCGCCCTGTGCAAGGGCGGGCTCCAGCATGCCCAGGGCGGCGGCGCCCAGGGCCAGGATCGCGATCAGTCTTTTCATCTTGGTCTCTCCAGATTCGGTGTGTCGGCGGCGGCGGTCAGAGGGCGTCCTTGCCGGTCTCGCCGGTCCGGATGCGCACCACCTGCTCCAGGTCGGAAACGAAGATCTTTCCGTCGCCGATCTTTCCGGTGCGGGCTGCGGTCTCGATGGCCTCGATGGCACGCTCCAGCAGCGCCTCGTCCAGTGCCGCCTCGATCTTGACCTTGGGCAGGAAATCGACGACGTACTCGGCGCCGCGGTACAGCTCGGTGTGGCCCTTCTGCCGCCCGAAGCCCTTGACCTCGGTGACGGTGATGCCCTGCACGCCGATGGCCGAGAGCGCCTCGCGCACCTCGTCGAGCTTGAAGGGTTTGATGACGGCTGTCAGCATCTTCATGGTGGGACTCCTCTGAGGCTCAGAAATTGACCTTGACGCCCAGGACCAGCCCGGTCTTGCCGAGGAACTTGGTGCTGTTGGCATTGGCGCCGGGGACGTAGAAGTTCTTGTCCGCATCGGTGCTGACCAGCGCGATGCTGGGCACCACACCCTTGAAGTCCTTGGACAAGGTCAGCGCCACGTCGGTGTAGCTGGCGGCCTGGTCGAACGGGCCCTTGATCTTCTGGTAGCCGATGTGCGGCGCCAGGCTCCAGCCGTCCATCACCTCGAAGCTGGCCGACAGGTCGAGGTAGAAGCTGTTCTTGCTGTCGGCATTGGCAAAGGTGTTGGTCACCGCATGCGAATACTTCAGCGTCGCCGGGCCATAGGTCAGCGCGCCGTACAGCTCGGTGGTGTTGGCGCTGGGGTTGAGGCGGTTGCTGTTGTAGACATAGGCTAGAAAGCCGACGTCGTAGTTGAGGTCCTTGGCCAGCTCGCCCTTCAGACCACCGTAGACATCGACCTCGACCCCGGCGCCGCCGCCGGGGACGTCCTTGATCCACTTGATGGTCGATGCCCAGGCGCCCAGGTAGAAGGCACCCTGGCTGAAGTCCACGCCACCCTGCACCGCCGGCTTGAGCCGGGACTGGGAGATGCCGCGGTAGCGGTAGTCGCTGACGACGCTGGCGTTGAAGGCGACGTCGGCCCAGGCAACAGCGGGGGCCGCCGCCGCGGCGGCCAGGACGATCAAGGTCTTGTAGTGGGACATGGCGAGCACTCCTAAGGGGGGAAAAGATGGCACTGGCTCGTGAATGAGCAGCTTCCGTGCCAGCCGGTCGCGAGCTGCGTTCGGTCGACCGCTGCGCCCATCGGGCTAGGGCGGCACCCACCCTTGACTGGCACTCCGTGGTGCGCGCAACCCCGCCTCCGCGAGGGCAACCGTTTCGCACCAAAGCAGTGCCATCCTGGTGGCAGCACCGTCGCGGTGCACTGGGGGCACCCATGCGGTTGCCCCCCAGCGAACGATGGCCCCGCGCCGGTGCGCGACGCAGCATGAGGGCCATCAACCACCAGCCCCGCCGCACCATGAGCCTTGCCGTCATCCTCAGCCGCACCCTGGTCGGCATGCAAGCCACCGAAGTCCGTGTCGAGGTCCACCTGGCCAACGGCCTGCCGGGCTTCACCCTGGTCGGCCTGGCCGATACCGAGGTCAAGGAGTCGCGCGAGCGGGTGCGCGCCGCCCTGGCCACCAGCGGCTTCGCCTTTCCCCACAACAAGCGCATCACGGTCAGCCTGGCGCCGGCCGACCTGCCCAAAGAGGGCGGCCGCTTCGACCTGCCGATCGCGCTGGGCATCCTGGCCGCCGACGGCCAGCTCGACATGGCCGCCCTGGCCGCCTGCGAGTTCGCCGGCGAGCTCAGCCTGGGCGGTGACCTGGGCCCGGTGCGCGGTGCGTTGGCCCATGCGCTGGCGGCACGCCAGGCCAGCCCGGCCCGCACCCTGGTGCTGCCGCGCGCCAGCGCCCAGGAGGCCGCCCTGGCGCTGCCGCGCCAGGTCCGCGCCGCCGACCACCTGCTGGACGTGGTGCGGGCCTTTCGCCCGGCCGATGCCGACCCGCCGGCCGAGCCAATGCCCACGGCACGACCACCCGATACCGGGGCCGCACCGGCCTGCGAGGACATGGCCGACGTGCGCGGCCAGGCCGGCCCGCGTCGGGCCCTGGAGGTGGCGGCCGCCGGCGCGCACAGCCTGCTGATGGTGGGCCCGCCCGGCAGCGGCAAGTCGATGCTGGCGCGGCGCCTGTTGGGCCTGCTGCCGCCGATGGCCGATGACGAGGCGCTGGAGAGCGCCGCGCTGGCCGGGCTG
>JBJXHB010000305.1:0-3540 GCA_046160725.1 Aquabacterium sp. | reverse complement strand
TGAAGAGCCAGGTCGTGTTTGTCTACATGGTCGCGCGGGATGCCGAAACCCCCTGGTTCGCACGGCTCACAGCCGGGCTGACAGTGGCCTACGCCCTCAGCCCTATCGACTTGATTCCTGACTTTGTTCCGGTCCTGGGGCTTCTCGACGACGTGTTGATCGTTCCCCTCGGCATCTGGCTCGCCCTTCGACTCACGCCTGATGGAGTCAAGTCCCGTTGCAGGTTGTTGGTCGACGAATGGCTGTTGGCCCAGGGCCGACTGCCGTCGAATCAGATCGCGGGAGTCGTTGTGGTTCTGGTTTGGCTGGCGCTGGCCGCGGGCCTGGCGTTCTGGGCCTGGCCTTCGATGGCCACTTGATCCAAGGAATCACAACATGTTCAAGTGGCTACTCGACAACAGCCTGAGCAACCGGCTGCTGGTGATCATCGCCAGCGTGGTGCTGATGGCCTGGGGCGCGTTCACGCTGTCGCGCACCCCGGTGGACGTATTCCCCGACCTCAACAAACCCACCGTCACCATCATCACCGAGGCCGGCGGCATGGCCGCCGAGGAGGTGGAGCAGCTCATCACCTTCCCGCTCGAGACGACGATGAACGGCCTGCCGGGCGTGGAGTCGGTGCGCTCGATCTCGTCGGCCGGCTTGTCCTTCCTTTATGTCACCTTCGACTGGAGCACCGACATCTTCCGTGCGCGCCAGCTCGTGTCCGAGCGGCTCGCCGGCATGGCCGAGAGCGTGCCCGAAGGCGTCACGCCGCACATGGGGCCGATCAGCTCGATCATGGGCGAGATCATGCAGATCGCGATCCCGGTCGATCCGAGCAAGATCAGCCCAATGGCCGTGCGCGAGTACGCCGACTGGGTGCTGCGCCCGCGGCTGCTGTCGGTACCGGGGGTCGCTCAGGTCATCCCCATCGGCGGCGAGGTGCGGCAGTTCCAGGTGCAGCCGAACACCACGCGCATGGCAGAGCTGGGCATCACGCATGACCAGCTCGAAGGGGCGCTGAAGGGCTACTCGTCGAACACCTCGGGCGGCTTTCTGGAACTGAACGGCCGCGAGTACCTGATCCGCAACCTCGGTCGTACCTCGCGCCTTGATGACCTGAAGAACCTGGCACTGACATCCAAGGCCGGACAACCCATCCTGATGCGCCAGATCGCCGACGTGACTTTCGCCGCGGCGCTCAAGCGCGGCGACGCCGGGTACGAAGGCAAGCCGGCAGTGATCCTGGGCATCCAGAAGCAGCCGACCGCAGACACCATCGCGCTGACGAAGTCCATCGAGGACGCGCTGGTCGGGCTGAAGGCTTCGCTGCCGGCCGGTATGGAGGCCCCGCGCGTGACCTTCCGCCAGGCCAGCTTCATCGAGGCCTCGATCACCACGCTGCAGGGCAAGCTGATCGGCGCCTCGATCTTCGTGGCGGTGATCCTGTTCTTTTTCCTCGGCACGCCGCGCCCCACCCTCATCGCGTTGACGGCCATCCCGGTATCGATCTTCATCACCGCGCTGGTCTTCAAGTACTTTGGCCTGTCGATCAACACGATGACGCTCGGCGGGCTGGCCATCGCCATCGGTGGCCTGGTCGACGACGCGGTGGTGGGTGTCGAGAACGTGCTGCGGCGGCTGAAAGCCGACCGCGCGAACCATCCGCACAGTCGTCTGCACCCGATCGAGATCATCGCGCACGCGACGATGGAGGTGCGATCGGCCATCCTCTACGCCACGATCATCATCGTGCTCGTCTTCATCCCGCTGTTCGCGCTGCCGGGGCTGGAGGGCAAGCTGTTCGTGCCGCTGGGCATCGCCTTCATCGTGTCGACGCTGGCCTCACTGATCGTCTCGGTGACGGTGACGCCGGTGCTCAGCTTTTACCTGCTGCCACGGATGAAGAACCTGGACCACGGCGACACGAAGATGCTGGCGTGGCTCAAGACGCGCTACCGCGGCAGCCTGCAACGTGTGTTGAACCGGCCCAAGGCCGCCATGGCGGCCGCGGGTGCGGCCGTGCTGGTGGCTGCGGTGGCGGTGCCCTTCTTCCCGACGACCTTCCTGCCGCCGTTCAACGAGGGCACGTTGCTGATCGGCCTGCGGCTGAACCCCGGCGTGACGCTCAGCGAAACGTCGGCACTGGCACGCCAGGCGGAGGTGCTCATCAAGCAGGTGCCCGAGGTCACGCATGTCGGCCGCCGCAGCGGCCGGGCCGAACTCGACGAACACGCCGAGGGTGTGCACGTGAGCGAGCTCGACGTGGGCCTGAAACCCACCGCCGAGTTGACGCGCAGCATGGACCAGATCAAGGCCGACATCCGCAAGCGCCTGGTCAACTTGCCGGCCGCGCTGGAGATCGGCCAGCCCATCTCGCACCGCATCGACCACATGCTGTCGGGCGTGCGTTCGCAGATTGCCATCAAGATCTTCGGCGAGGACCTCGACGCGCTGCGCGGCCAAGCCGACGCGCTGCGCGCGAAGCTGGCGGCCATCCCCGGCATGGCCGACCTGCAGATCGAGAAGCAGGTGCTGGCGCCGCAGATCAAGGTGCGCATCGACTACGCCGCCGCCGCGCAGTACGGCGTGCCGGCGCCGCAGGTGCTGTCGGCGCTGCAAGCGCTGGTCGAGGGCGAGAAGGTGACCCAGATCGTCGAGGGCAGCCGCCGATTCGCGCTGGTGGTGAAGCTGCCCGAGTCGGCGCGCTCCGTCGAAGGGCTGGGCCAGATCCTGATCGAGACGCCGAACGGGCGCATCCCGCTGTCGAAGATTGCGACGATCGAGGACGGCGACGGCCCGAACCAGATCAGCCGTGATGACGGCAAGCGGCGCATCGTGCTGTCGGCCAATGCGTCTGGGCGCGCTCTGTCGGAGATCGTCGCCGACATCCGCAAAGTGGTCGCCGAGACGAAGCTGCCCGAGGGCTACTTCATCACCCTCGGCGGGCAGTTCCAGGCCCAGGAAGAGGCCTCGCGGCTGGTCGGCCTGCTGTCGATCGTGTCGCTGACGCTGATGTTCGTGGTGCTGTACAGCCGCTACAAGTCGGCGCTGCTCTCAGCGCTGATCATGGTGAACATCCCGCTGGCCCTGGTCGGCGCGGTGATCGGCCTGTGGCTGTCGGGCCAGCCACTGAGCGTGGCAGCTCTCGTCGGCTTCATCACGATGGCGGGCATCTCGGTGCGCAACGGCATCCTGAAGGTCAGCCACTACATCAACCTGATGCGCTTCGAAGGCGAGTCCTTCGACCAGAAGATGATCTTGCGCGGCTCGCTGGAGCGGCTGAGCCCGGTGCTGATGACCGCGCTGGTCACGGCCTTTGCGCTGGCGCCGCTGCTGTTTGAGGCCGAGCAACCCGGCACCGAGGTGCTGCACCCGGTGGCCGTGGTGATCTTCTCTGGCCTCATCAGCTCGACCCTGCTCGACACCTTCCTCACGCCTGCGATGTTCTGGCTCTTCGGGCGCAAGCCGGCCGAAGCACTGATGGACGACAAGGACGCCGAGGCGCTTTGATGGCGCTTTGATCTCAGTTTCTGTTCCCACCCACCAACCCGAAAG
>JBJXHB010000304.1:0-2698 GCA_046160725.1 Aquabacterium sp. | reverse complement strand
GCTGCCGGACCCCGCGGCGCTGGGCAACGCCGGCAGCTTCTTCAAGAACCCGGTGGTCAGCCAGGAGCAGTGCCGCGACATCATCGCGCGCGACCCACACCTGGTGCACTACCCGCTGCCGGACGGGCGCTGCAAGCTGGCGGCCGGCTGGCTGATCGACGCCTGCGGCTGGAAGGGCAAGACCATCGGCCAAGCCGGCGTGCATGAGCGCCAGGCGCTGGTGCTGGTCAACCGCGGTGGTGCCAGCGGTGCCGAGGTGGTGACCCTGGCCCGTGCGATCCAGGAGAGCGTGTACGGCCGCTTCGGTATCCGGCTGGAGCCGGAGCCGGTGATCGTCTAGCGGCGTCCGGCGGGCGAGGCGCGGTCAGATCGTCCGCCGGCGACGACGTCAGTGTCCGGCCGCGTCGCTCAGGCCCTCGTCGGTGCAGACCCGACGCGTTGCCGCCACGATCTCCTCGTAGCGCTGCACCGCCAGGGCCAGCTGCGGCGCCGCCAGCATCACGGCCTGGTCGTCCAGGTTCTTCGCGGCCTGGGCCAGGGCCGGCAGGCCGAGGTTCAACGCCGCGCCCTTGACCGCATGGGCCGCACGGCGGATGGCCTCCGGGTCGGCGTCGCGCATGGCCGCGCGCATGCGCTGGGCGGCATCGACCGCCTGGTCGAACAACCCGGCGTACAGGCCACGCGCGGGCGCGCCGCCCATGGTCTGCACCACCTGGGCGGTGGTCTCGCGGTCGATCAGCGGCGCGTCGGACGGGTCCTCCGGCTCGGCGGCCAAGGGCCCGGGTTGCGAGTCGGCGGCGGCGCCGAAGTACCGCACCAGCAGCGCCGTCAGCTTGTCCAGGCTGACCGGCTTGGTGATGACATCGTCGGCGCCGGCGCGCAGCACCTGGTCCCGGGTGTCCTCGAACACGTCCGCCGTCAAGGCCAGGATCAGGGTGCGGGAGGCCGGCGGCGGCAGCTGGCGGATCTGTGCAGTGGCGGCAATGCCGTCCAGCCGGGGCATGTGCACATCCATCAGCACCACGTCGAAGCGCTGCTCGCGGCAGGCCCGCACCGCCTCGGCGCCGTCCTCGACATGGCGTTGCTGGTGGCCCAGGCGCTCCAGCAGCGCGGCCAGGTACTTGCGGTTGACCGGGTGGTCCTCGGCCACCAGCACCCGCAGCGGCCGGGTCTGCGCGACCGGCGCATCGGCCGCGCCAGGCCCGGGCGCCGCGCCCACATGCAACGGACACCGGAAGCGAAACACGCTGCCGCCGGCCACGGCACTGGCCACCTGCAGGTCACCGCCCATCAGCCGGGCCAGGTTGCGTGAGATGGCCAGGCCCAGCCCGGTGCCGCGCTGGGCCAGCGCAATCGGGTCATCGCCGCGCCCAAAGCGCTGGAACAGCTGGTCCACCGTGCGCGCGTCCATGCCGATGCCGGTGTCGGAGACCTCGAAGTCGATGCTCTCCCGCTCGGCCGCCGACGCGCCTGCCGGTCGAGGTGACGCACGCATTTGACCGACACGGGCGCGCAGCTGCACCCCGCCGTGGCTGGAGAACTTGATCGCATTGCCCACCAGGTTGAACAACACCTGTCGCACGCGCGTGCCGTCCAGCAGCACATGGGTCGGCAGGCCGGCATCGGCTGCGACATCCAGCCGCAGCCCCTTGGCCTCGGCCTGTGGCTGCATCAGCGCCTGCACGTCGTGCAGCAGGGCGCGCAGGCTCACCGCGTGGGGGGCCAGGGCCAGGGTGCCGGACTCCAGCTTGGACAGGTCCAGCAGGTCGTCCAGCAGGCGCAGAAGGTGTACGGCCGAGTCGTCCGCGGTTCGCAGCCAGTCATGCCCTCGTGCGTCGAGCCTGGCGTCCTTGAGCAGCGACAGCATGCCCATCAGGCCGTGCAACGGCGTGCGCAACTCGTGGCTGACGTCGGCCAGGAAGGCGCTCTTGGCGGCGTTGCCGGTCTCGGCCAGCGCGCGCGCATCGCGCAGGTCGTCGGCCAGGCGCTCCAGGTTGCGACCACGGCGCTGCAGGTGGCGCGTCTGGCGCCAGGCCACGAAGGCAAAGCCCAGCGTCATGGCCGACAGCAGCAGCGTCATCGCCAGGCCCACCTGGCTGTGGCGGCGCAGCTCGTTGGCGCGCTCGGTGATCTGGTGTGCGATGCGGTGGTTGGCCTCCAGCAGCAGCGCGTGGATCGGCTCGCCCAGGTCGGCCAGCTGCGGCAGCATGGCGCGGGCCGCCGCCGGGCCGAAGGGCGTGCGGGCGCCGCCCAGCAGGTGGACGTCGGCAACGTCGGTAAAGGCGGCCAGCTGAACCCGGATGGCCGCGGCCGACGGCAGCTGGGCCAGCAGGCGCGCCGCGCGCTCGGCCTTCAGCAGGTCGATCCGGCTGACGAAGATGTCGTAGCGCAGCTGCAGGTCGGCCTTGGGCGCGGCGGCCACCGGGTCGGCCGCGCGCTGCCAGGTGTCGCGCAGCTTCAGGTACTCGGTCTCGATCTGCTGCAGGCTGAGCACCAGGTAGTCATCCTGCCCGCTGGCGCGCTGATTGATCAACTGGTACTGGCGCACCTGCACCAGCACCACGGCCAGCTGGGGCTGCGCCTGTACGGCCTGGGCGGCCTCGACGACTCCGCGGTCGTCAACTCGCTCGTCGTCTCCCCGTTGGGCGTCACGGACCCTGTGCCGGCGCCCCCCATGGCCACCAGCGACCGCCTCTTC
>JBJXHB010000303.1:0-3933 GCA_046160725.1 Aquabacterium sp. | reverse complement strand
GTTCAATTTGGACGGGCGGATCGGCCAAGCCGGCGCCTGGGCTGGCAGCGGGCGTGCCTTCGGCGGTGCCCGTACCGACAACCGCAGGGTCACCGAGCGCGGCCAGCCGCTGACGCAGTGGCGGGTGGGTGTCCATCGGCGCGCCGCGGCGGTCCAGGGCGTTCGCCAGCCCGCGTGGCGCGGCGTCGGCCAGGGCGGGTGAGCCTCGCGCCTCGTCGGCCCAGCGCAGGGTCAGGTCGGCCGGCGGCTCGGGCAACGTGCGCAGGCCCTCGTAGGTGCGGCCCATGAAGTCACCATGCAGGGCGCCGGCGACGTTGACGCGCTTGAGCGCGGCCTGCGCTTCGGCGGCGCCCACCAGGTCGGCCGATGCCCGGTCGGCCTGGTACTCGTTGGCCCGCGCCAGCACGAAGGTGTAGGCATTGAAGTAGGGTGCAAAGCGGCCCACCCAGGTGGCCAGCCAGCGGCCGACCCGGCCCTCCCACTGATCGGCCAGCTGCTGGATCGTGCCCCAGGCAATGCGCTGGCGGTAGATGAAGGCCTCGAAGCGCCCATGCGCGCCGGCCAGGTGCCCGTACTCGTGGGCTACCACCGCCATCGCCTCCTGCGGCGTCATGCTCTCCAGCAGCGGCAGCCCGAGCAGCAGGTGGTTGCGTGACGGCCCCACCATACCCAGCAATGGCCGCTGCACCATCGCCGCGTTGACCTCGTCGACGATCTTCACATGATGGATGCGCGGCCCGCGCAGCGTCCGCCGCATGCCGTCGATGGCCTCGAACAGGGCCGGCGCCTGCGCGCGCTTCAATTCGAGCCCTGACGGCGCCGGCAGGCGCACCAGCAGCGCCTTGATCGAACCCTTGATCAGGAACCACAGCGGCACCGCGAGAAAGATCAGCAGCTTGCCGAACTTCAGCAACACCAGCAGCGCCGCCCCACCGGTGAACAGCGCCGCCAGCACGACGCCGGCCAGGATGGCCAGCCCCAGCCCGGCGATGACCAGCACCACGGCCAGCAAGGCGAACCCGGCCACCGCGAGCAGCAGGACTTCGGTCTTGTAGCGGGAGGGGTGAGCGGCGGCTTTCTGTTCCAGCCGCTCGACCATGGAGGTAAATCGTGTGTCGTCCATGGGCGTAGGTTAGCGGGTGGGCGGGGCGAACGATGCGGCCTTGCTTTGCGCCAATGGGATGGGACTCTGAAGAGATCGTCGGAGCTGCCATGGTTCCGTCGAGGGACGCAACACTTCGCATGTCTGGTTTGCAGCAGAAGCCGAAAACTCACGCACACCAAGCCGCAGAAATGAAGCCTGCGCAGGCCCGCCGTGACCCCAAGCGCTAGCGCCGCGCCGTCAGCCCTCGTGCCCTCTCCCACGACGCCCGGAGCAAAATCTCGGCAATACCCGGCTGCACCCCGCCACCACCCGCAGCCCCAACACCATGCTGGACAAACTCAACCGCCTCACGGAATCCCACGGCGAGCTGCGCCCCGGCCGCGGCCTGATCACGGGCGTCATCGCGCTGTCGCTGGCCATCCTGTGTTTTCTCGCCGTGCTGGCTTTCCACTTTCCCGAGTACCTGACCACGCCGCAGCTGCGCAGGACCTACGACCTCGGTCTGATGCGCCGCCTGCTGTACGCGGCCATGGTGGTGGCCGGTGCGCTGGCGCTGTTCAACATCCTCTTTCGGCGTACGCGCTGGCTGGCCGCGGGAGCCTTCGTGTTGCTCGGTCTGGCGATGTGGCTGGGTGGGCACCGGGTAGAGGTGGATCCGGACTTTCCGGACGGCACGCCCTACATCGGGCTGGACTGGTTCATCCTCGATCTGCTGGGCTCGACGCTGCTGTTCGTCTTCATCGAGAAGCTGTTTCCGCTGCGGCGTGACCAGCCGGTGTTCCGCCCGGAGTGGCAGACGGACTTCCACCACTTCATGGTCAACCACCTGCTGGTGGGCTTCTTGCTGCTGGCCACCAACCTGATGGTGCACAAGTTCTTTGGCTGGGCGGCCAAGGACGGTGTTCAGGCCTGGGTGCAGGGCTTGCCATTCTGGGCGGCGCTGCTGCTCATCGCGCTGGTGGCCGACCTGGTGCAGTACGGTATTCACCGCGCGTACCACCAGGTGCCGGCCCTGTGGCGACTGCATGCCGTACATCACAGCGTCAAGAGCATGGACTGGCTGGCCGGCTCGCGGCAACACATCCTGGAGGTGCTGATCACGCGTACGCTGGTGCTGGCACCGATCTTCGTGCTTGGGTTCTCCAAGGAGGTGATCGACGGCTACATCGTCATCGTCGGTTTCCAGGCGGTGTTCAACCATGCCAATGTGAGCGTTCCGGTCCACCGCCTGGGGCCGTTGCGCTACCTCATCGTCACGCCCAACTTCCACCATTGGCACCACGCCCGTGACGGGGAGGCCATCGACAGGAACTACGCGGCCCACTTCGCCTTTCTGGACCACCTGTTAGGCACGGCGGTACAGAGTGACCGCGCCTGGCCGGCGCACTACGGCGTGGTGGGCGACGATGTGCCGGGCGGGTTCTGGAAGCAGCTTCTCTATCCCCTCGCGCGGCGGCAGGGCCGGTAGCGGCGCGCTGTTGCGGCGCTACATGCTGCGCCGGTACTGCCCGCCGACCTCGAACAGCGCGTGCGTGATCTGCCCCAGCGAGCAGCAGCGCACCGCGTCCATCAACACCTCGAAGACGTTTGCGTTGGCGATCACCGCCTGCTGCAGCCGCTGCAGCGCGGCCGGCGCGGTCGCGGCATGGCGGGCCTGGAAGTCGGCCAGGCGGGCGAGCTGGCTGCGTTTCTCGTCTTCGGTGCTGCGGGCCAGCTCGATGTGCTCGGACACCGGGTCGCCATGCGGGTTGCGGAAGGTATTGACGCCGATGATGGGGTGCTCGCCAGTGTGCTTGAGGTGCTCGTAGTGCATGCTCTCCTCCTGGATCTTGCCCCGCTGGTAGCCGGTCTCCATCGCGCCCAGGACGCCGCCACGCTCGGCAATGCGCTCGAACTCGGCCAGCACCGCCTCCTCGACCAGCTCGGTCAGCTCCTCGATGATGAAGCTGCCCTGGCTGGGGTTCTCGTTCTTGGCCAGGCCCCACTCGCGGTTGATCACCAGCTGGATCGCCATCGCCCGGCGCACGCTCTCCTCGGTGGGCGTGGTGATGGCCTCGTCGTAGGCGTTGGTGTGCAGGCTGTTGGCGTTGTCGTAGGTGGCGATCAGGGCCTGCAGCGTGGTGCGGATGTCGTTGAAGGCGATCTCCTGCGCATGCAGGCTGCGGCCGCTGGTCTGGCAGTGGTACTTGAGCTTCTGGCTGCGCTCGTTGGCGCCGTAGCGGTCGCGCAGGGCCACCGCCCAGATGCGGCGCGCCACCCGGCCGAGCACGGTGTACTCCGGGTCCATGCCGTTGGAGAAGAAGAACGACAGGTTTGGCGCAAAGTCGTCTATGTCCATGCCGCGGGCCAGGTAAGCCTCGACGAAGGTAAAGCCGTTGGACAGCGTGAAGGCAAGCTGCGAGATCGGGTTCGCGCCGGCTTCTGCGATGTGATAGCCGGAGATCGACACCGAATAGAAATTGCGCACCTTGTGACGCACGAAGAATTCCTGGATATCGCCCATCACCTTGAGAGAAAACTCGGTGGAGAAAATGCAGGTGTTCTGGCCCTGGTCCTCCTTGAGGATGTCGGCCTGCACGGTGCCGCGCACGTTCTCCAGCGTCCAGGCGCGGATTTTTGCGGCTTCGTGCTCGTTCGGCCTCCGGCCGTGCTGCCCGGCGAATTTCTCGATCTGCTGGTCGATGGCGGTGTTGACGAACATCGCCAGGATGGTCGGCGCCGGTCCGTTGATGGTCATCGACACTGAAGTCGCTGGATCGCACAGGTCGAAGCCGGAGTACAGGACCTCCATGTCGTCCAGCGTTGCGATCGACACCCCGGAGTTGCCG
>JBJXHB010000302.1:0-4498 GCA_046160725.1 Aquabacterium sp. | reverse complement strand
CGATCGGCGGAATGGCCGGAAGAGTCGGCCATTCCGCCGATCGGTATCAGGCCCAGAACGCAGCGGTCTTGCGCAGGCGGCGCCAGGCATGCGTACTGTCGGCGCGTGCATCCCTGGCACCGGCGGCGACGAAGCCTCGCACCATGCCGCCGGCAAGGCCGGTACCCCCCTCATCAGCCAGGTGTTGCATCAGTGCCGCCGCGACCACGCCATCGTTCAGCAAGCCCAGCGCCTGCTGGAGGGCGGCGACACGGTTGAGGAAATGGCGCGCTTGCCGGCCCGGGAAGAGCGAGGCGAAGATTTCGGCGGCATAGCGCAGCCGCTTGGCCTTCAGGCGCAGCTGATGCAGTTCGGCGTCGGACAGGCCGCCAGGGGCCGTGCGGCGCTTGGCGACCCGACGCAGGCGGCGAGTCAACAGGGAAGCGCCGAATTCTGCGGTGTTCTGTGGGCTGGCCGGCCAGGGCCGCGCCTGGGCCAGGATCACGGTCTCTAGGGCCATCGTGTGCAGCGCCGGGCCGGCCAGCAGGATGGCGAGGTCGGCATAGGCCGCCGCCCGGTGCCGTTCGGCTGCGGCGATCAGCGTTGCCACGGCAGGCTCGTCCGGGAAAGCGGCGGCCACGGCGCGGCCGGTTTCGGCCAGAAACACGTCCCAGTCGCGGGCTGGACCGAGGGCAGTGGCCAGGGCCTTGACGACGGGACGCAGCGCTTCGACCTCGGGGCACGCGATCGCGCTCTGGAACAGCCCGGTCAGCGAGCGCAGCCGGCGCAGCGCCACCCGCATCTGATGGACGGGCTCCCCGGTCATGCCGGCCGCAGCATCAGGGGCATGGTGCAGCACCACACCCAGAAGGTGCGTGGCGGCGTGGGCGAAGGCATCGCCGGGCGACAGGTCGGCCGGCAGGATCGGGGCACCGAGCGGCCGAGGGGGTATCGCAATGCCGGCAAGCTTCTGAGCCTCCGCGGCCAGGCTGTCGGCGGGCACGCGCAAGGCGACGTTGGATGCCAGGGCCTGGGCAAGCATGGCGGTGACGCCGGCGGGACCTGACAGGGTGAGCCGGGCCAAGTGCTCTGCGGCTGCGGCGTCGAACTGGCCAGTGACCAGACGGAGCGCGACGCCATCCACGATACCTTCCCGCAGCTGGCCTACGAAATTCTGCACTGGGGCGAGGTCATCCGGTAGGTCGAATCCCGCCAATCCGGTCAGCACCACCGCTTTGCCGCTTGCAATCGGGGGCATGCCGACGGCTGGAAGCAACGGCTCGACACGCCAGCCGGTGACCTGGGCTTCCCGCCACGCCACCAGCGCGATCCCTCGCGCAGCCAGAACCCCGTCGCGGTCGTGCCAGGTCAGGTTGATCCGGCGGGCGCGGCCCAGGGCGCTGCCCAGATGGCGGCGCAGCAAGGGCACGGCCGCGGGCGTTAGGGTGAGTTCCAGAGCGATGGTGTCGCGGGCCGGGTCCATCGGCGCGGCCGGGTCAATCCGCGGGCGGCAGGTCGCGCGGGGTGACAAAGCGGAGCAACCGGGCGTCGCCTTCCTGCAGGCTTGCCCAACTGCTGGCAATGCTGAACTCGACCAAGGCGCCACTAGGGAAGCCTTCACCGAGGCGATGGCGGATCAGAGCCTCTCCTGTGCCGGCGAGTCGGACGGCTAGGTCGTGCATACCGGGATTATGGCCTAAAATCAGAACACTACGGACGGTTTCTGTAATGCTGTTGATGGCCTGAAGCATCTGCTCGGGGCTGGCGAGATACAGCGCATCCATTGGCTCGACCAGCGGGGTATCGTCCCATGGCTCCAGCGCCTCGAGTGTTTGCAACGTCCGGCGCGAGGAGGAGACCAGCACGAGGTCAGGCGCCAGCCCGGCTTCGCGCATCATCCGCCGCATGGCCGCCGCGGCGGCACGCCCGCGCGGATTGAGGGGGCGGGCGTGATCGGACAGCCCGGGATCGTCCCAGGACGACTTAGCATGCCGCATCAGCAGCAACTGGCGCAAGGTTGTGATCAGGGCCTCCTGTGGCGATCGACCCTCACACTAGCGCACCGTAGGACGCGCGCCAGTCGGGACAAAGATGACAGTTATGGCCGCATTGGCCCTATCCGCGAGCTTCGAACAGTTCGATGCAATTGCCGGCGGGGTCCTCGGCCAGGATCTGCCGTCCACCGGGGCCGTCGAGGATGTCGTTGCGGAAGGACACACCGGCGCTACGCAGGCGGGCGACCAGGCCTGGCAGGTCGTCGACCTCGAGCACGAAGCGTCCCCAGCCGCCGGGCTCAGGCTTGCGGCCGTCAGGCATTGGCTTGGCCGCTGACGCCATCGGACCGGCGAGCCATAGGGTCAGATCATCGCGGACCAGGATCGCCATGGCGGGACCGAATTGCTGGCGCAGCGTGAAGCCGAGCTGGTCGACATAGAAGGCGATGGACGCAGGTACGTCGTGGACGAGGTAGCGCACCGAGGCCATGGGTTTGCTCCGTGATTGACACACCAGACTAGGCCGGCAGGTCGATCCAGGAAAGATGGCCGCCCTTGCCGGCGCCGGTGTCCAGGAACACCGCGGTGCCACCGGCACGGCCGGCACGGATATAGGGCCGGCCATCGGTGCTGCGCCGGTCATGGCCGACATAAACGGTCATGCCGGGCGGAATGTGGTCAACCCAATGCAACACCCGCTCGGGATAGCCATCGGCCTGGAGGCGCCCGGTTGTCTGTCCGTACAAGGCTCGGGCGAGCACGCCATGCACGCGGCCCTCCGGCAGCGACGGCGGGTTGGCCGCGAGCATATCAGTGTGGAAGGCGCCATGGACGAATAGCCTGGTGCTGCCGTCGAGACAGGTCTGTTGCAGCCAGACCGGGGCGCGGTCGATCGCCATCGCGGCGCGGCGCCGCAACTCTGGGTCGAGTTGGCGCAGTGTGGCCGCAAGCTCCGGACCCACCCGCACATCGCGGCCGCCAAGCGCGCGGCGCAGCTTGTGGTCGTGATTGCCCAGCACGAAGATACCGCGGCCCTGGTCGACCATGTCCAACGCCATGCGCAGTGTCGCGCCACTGTCGGGGCCATAGTCGACGACGTCCCCGAGCTGGACCACGAAGCGGTCGGTTGCCAGCGCCGAGGCAAAGGCACGGGCGTCGCCATGCACGTCGCCCACCACGCGTAGCGCGATGCCGGGTGGCACCAGGGTGGGCGGAAATCGAGCGGGCGGACTTGCGGCGCTGTCCTGTTGCATCACGCAGCTTTGCGCAGGGCGGCGAATGCCTGCAAGGCGCGATCCCGCCCCGTGGCGAGATTGACGATCGGCGCCGGATAGCTGGTGCCCAGGCGGACGCCGGCATCCTCGTGCAGCATGTCCGGCGCGTCCCAAGGCGCATGGAGCACCGCATCGGGGAGGTGCGCGATTTCAGGGACATAGCGACGGACATAGGCTCCATCAGGATCGAACTTGCGGCCCTGGAGCACCGGGTTGAAGACCCGGAAAAAAGGCGCGGCATCGGCACCGCAGCCGGCGACCCACTGCCAGGAGGCGGCGTTCTGCGCCAGATCGGCATCGACCAGCGTGTCCCAGAACCAAGCCTCGCCTTGCTGCCATGGCAGCATCAGGTGCTTGACCAGGAAGCTGGCCACGATCATGCGTACCCGGTTGTGCATCCAGCCGGTCTGCCAGAGCTGGCGCATGCCGGCGTCCACGATCGGGATGCCGGTCTGCCCGCGCTGCCAGGCGCGCAGCCCCGCCTGGTCATCACGCCAGGGCATGGCGGCAAACTCGCTGCGCAATGGCGCCTCTGGCAAGGCGGGGTTGTGCCACAGCAGGTGGGCGGCGAATTCGCGCCACAGCACCTCGTCGCGGAACTTCTCGCAGGCGGCGCCGGCGTGCCAAAGCTGTCGCGGGGAGATCTCGCCCCAGGCAAGATGGGGCGACAGGCGCGAGGTCCCGTCGGTGCCCGGCAGGTCGCGGCGGGCGCGGTACTGGTCGATCGCCGCGGTGACGAAGTCGGCCAGCCGCGCCTGAGCACCGGCCCCGCCCGGGGTCCAGGCGGCGCGCAGGCCGGCGGACCAGTCTGGACTGGTCGGCAGCAGCCGCCACGACTCTAGGCTGTCCGAGGCAATGGCGGGTCCGCCGGGGATGCGAGCGGGGGCCAGCTGTGGCAGTGCGATCCGGCCGTGGGCGCGCACTGCCCGGCCAAACGGCGTGAACACGCCATAGGGCGTGCCGGCCTGGGTACGGATCTGGTCCGGGTGGTGCAGCAGGGTGGTCATCGCGCAGCGCAGTTTTGTCGGCGCGATGGCGTCGATCACCGTCCGATAGGCGGCGCGTGCCCAAGGTTCGGTCGGGATGCCGGCATGGACCTCGACCGCGCCGGTCTCGGCGACCAGGCGGGCGATCTCGAAGTCGAACCGGCCGCGGCGCAGCACAAGCGGCGCGCCGCGCGCGGCGAGATCGGCGTCCAGCGCGGCGAGGCTGTGGTGCAGCCACCAGCGGCTGGCGCCACCGGGTGCCCAG
>JBJXHB010000301.1:0-19275 GCA_046160725.1 Aquabacterium sp. | reverse complement strand
GGGCGGCCTGCAGGAGTGCCTCCCGGTCGTCATGGCTGCCAAGCGAGTAGTCCTCCCACCACTCCGCCAGCTCCGATGGAACCTCGCCGGCATCGGCCCGCAAGCGCAGGAAGTCGTAGCCCGCCCGCCAGCGGGGCTGCTCGACCAGCGACTGCGCCGTCGCCGCTGTCCGGCGCTCGAAGCGCGGCTGCATCATCCAGACCTCCCGCATGTCGGCCGCCAGCTTGCCGCGACCTGACACGTCGCCGATCCGCGCATCGAAGACCGCATCGATCGCCTGCTGCAGCGCGGGCACCGCAGGCTCGCCGGCCGCACGGGCTGCGGTCCAGCGGCCGAGCACCTCGTGCCACAGCAGGCAGGCGAGCAGGAAGCTGGGCGCCACGGCCCGGCTCTCGGCCACGCGGCGGTCGGTGTCGGCCAGCGCGGCGCGGATGAACGCCTGCTCGCGCTCGCCCGCACTGCTGGCGGCGTCGAGCACCGGAAAGACGCCTCGGTCCAAGCCGTAGCGACGCAGCGCCTCCAGGCTGGCCATCGCATGGCCCGTCTGCATCAGCTTGATCATCTCGTCAAACAGCCGTGAGATGGGCACGGCGGCCAGCGCCGCCTTGGCCTCGGCCATCGGTGCCGCGGTCTTCTTTTCCAGCGAGAAGCCCAGCTTGGCGGCAAACCGCACGGCGCGAATGGCCCGCACCGGGTCCTCGCGGTAGCGCGTGGCCGGATCGCCGATCAGGCGCAGAACCTTGGCCCGCACGTCCTTGAAGCCACCGTGGTAGTCCACCACCAGTGCGCCGCGCGGCTCGTAGTACATCGCGTTGACGGTGAAGTCGCGCCGTGCCGCGTCCTCCACCTGCGGGCCCCAGACGTTGTCTCGCAGCACCCGCCCGCTGGCATCCACGGCATGGGCCTGCCCGACCAGTTCGGCCTTGGACGTCTTCTCATTGCCGCCGACTGTGGTCGCCTCGCTGGCATCCAGGTGCGCGCGAAAGGTGGAGACCTCGATCACCTCGTGCTCACGCCCACGGCCGAAGATGACATGGACCAGGCGAAACCGCCGGCCGATGATGAAGGCGCGGCGAAACAAGGCCTTGACCTGCTCCGGCGTGGCATTGGTGGCCACGTCGAAGTCCTTGGGCCGCAGGCCGACCAGCAGGTCGCGTACCGCACCACCCACCACATAGGCCTCGTAGCCCGCGTCCTGGAGTGTCTGCACCACCTTGACCGCACGCTCGTCCAGCAGCGCCGGGTCGATCCCATGTTCGGCGGCCGTGATCTCCACACGCTTGCCCAAGGGCACCGGCGGCGTCTTGCCGAACAGCTTGTCAATGAATCGCTTGATCATGTGAAGAGTCTCAATATGGGCCAGCCGCGCTGTCGCGCCGCCTCGGCCAGTGCGGCATTGGGGTTGGTCGCCACAGGGCGGCTGGACCACTCCATAAGCGGCAGGTCATTGGGGGAGTCGCTGTAGCACCAGATGTGCTCGAAGTCGCCCGCAGCATGGTCGAGTGAGGCCAGCCACTGCTGAACGCGCAACACCTTGCCGTGCTGGAAGGTCGGAACACCATGGATGCGCCCGGTGACGCGCCCCAGGACATCCCTTTCCAGGCGGGTCGCCAGCAGGTGCCCCACGCCGAACGCATCGGCCAGCGGCCGGGTGACCGCCTCGTTGGTGCTGGTCACGATGGCCACCAGGTCGCCGGCACGGCGGTGCGCGGCCACCAGCTCGATGGCACTTGAGCGCAACTGCGGCCGCATCACCGTCGCCATGAAGCGTGCCATCGCCTCCTGAAACTCCGACGCCGGCCGATCGCGCCAGGGCGCGGTCGCGAAATCCACATAGGCGTGGACATCCAGCTCACCCCGCTGGTACTGCCGATAAAACTCGTCGTTGCGCGCCGCGAACACGTCGGCCCGTGCCCAACCGAGCGCGACCAGCCATTCGCCGAAGGCATGGTCCGAATCCTTCTCGATCAGCGTACCGTCCAGGTCGAAAAGGGTCAGGTTCATGCGGTCTCGGGCTCGGCCAGCATCTTCTTGAGCAGCGGTATGGTCAGCCGGCGTTGCTCGGCCAGCGCAAAGGCATCCAACCGAGACAACATGGGCATCAGATGGGCCAGGTTGCGATCGAAGCGCGTCAGCAGGTAGTCCATCACCTCGTCGGACAGCAGGACGCCTCGCCGGTCCGCCTCGCGGCGCATGGCGGCGCGAGCCTCGGCTTCGCCCAGCGGCTGCAGCGCGAATGCCGGGCCCCAGCCCAGCCGGGTGCGCAGGTCGTCCCGAAGCGGCAGGTCGACAGGCGGCATCTGTCCGGCCGCGACCCAGGTCACCCCCCGCTCGGCGGGCGCCCCACAAAGCGCAAAGGCCGCCTGCTGATGCTCGTCATCCAGGGTATGGCAGCTGTCCAGCACCATCAGTGCCCAGCCCTCCGATAGGTTCCATGGCAACGCATCCGCCGCATCGAACCAGCCGACGCCCAGGCCATCGCGTTGCCAGGCACTGGCCAGGGCGCGCAACAGGTGGGTCTTGCCACAGCCCACCGGCCCCCACAAGTACACCGGGGCCGAACCAGGCTGCAGGGCCGCCAGGTGCGCCAGGACAGCGCCATTGCCGCCTTCGACAAACCCCTCCAACCCGGGCTGCGCCGGCGGCGCCAGGGGCAACGGCAGTTGCCTCATCCGGTGAACAACCGGCTGTCCAGCCATGCAGCTCGCGCGCGCCGCAAGGCCACGACCGCGACCGCGCTGGCCGGCAGCGCCACCAGCACGCCGACAAAGCCGAACAACTGTCCGAATGCCATCAGCGCGAAGATCACGGCCAGCGGTGACAGGCCGATGCGCTCACCGACCAACCGAGGCGTCAGGAACAAGCTCTCGACGAGTTGACCGAGGCCGTAGATCACGGCCACCCACAGCAGGCCGACCGCACTGCCGAACTGCAGCAAGGCCGCCAGGATGGCCAGCAGCAGGCCCAGGCCGAAGCCCACGTAGGGCACGGCAACCGCCAGACCGGTGAACACCCCGATCGGAATAGCCAGATCGAAGCCGGCCACCTTCAAGGCCACCGCGTACCAGACCGCCAGGGCCAGCATCACCAGCAGTTGTCCGCGCAGGTACTGGCCCAGCATGGAGTCGCATTCGCCCAGAAAACTATCGACCGCCGGCAGCAGGCGGGGCGGAATCATCGATCGCGTGCGCTCCACCAGGTGCGGCCAATCCAGCAGCAGGTAGAACAAGGCCACGGGGATCAGCACCGCATTGCCGATCAATGACAACAGCACGCTGCCGCCGATGCGCACCGACTGGAGGGCCGCGCCGAGCCAGTCCTCCATGTTGACGTCCAGCATCTTGACCAGCCAGGCCTTTATGCTGGCGACGTCCAGGCTGAACTGGAAACCCATCGATGCCAGCCAGGGTGCCAATCCGTGGTTGATACGGTCCAGCAGGGCCGGCACCTGGGCCTTCAGCAGCGGTATCTCCTTGGCCAGCACGGGAACGATCAGCAGGACCAGCGCGATGCCCGCCAGCACGGCCAGCACCTCCACGAGGATCACGGCCAGCAGTCGCGGGCAGCGGCGAGCGGCCAGGGCTTCCACCAGCGGATGCAGGGCATAGGCCAGCACTGCACCCACCACGAACGGCGTCAGCACCGGGGCCAACAGCCAGAGCACCAGCGCCACGCCCAGTGCAAGGCCGGTCCAGGTCAGGGTACGGCGTTGCGCGGCGGTCAGGCTCATGTGACGTCAGGTCCGGACGGTCAATGGAATCGCCGTGATGCGGCCTGACGGATCTCGCCCAGGCGCTGGCGAAGTACCGCTGTGTCCTGGGAATCGGGGCAGTGCTCCAGATACAGCGCCAGGTCGTCAGCGGCCTCTGCCCAGTCGCCCAGCTCGGCCCGCATCAGGGCCAGGTCGCGCCGCTCGTCCCAGGCCAGCGGCAGCAGCAGCACCAGGCGCCGCTGCACGGCGCAGGCCCGTGGCCAATCCTCGCCGCTGCGGTGGATCTCCTTCAGGTTGCGCAGCATCCGGGCCAGCATGTCGCGCGGCGTCGCGGCCTGCAGAAACAGGCCGAGCGGCGTGTCGAAGTCACCCACAAGACCATGGCGCCGGCGGTAGGGGGCCAGTCGGGCATCCAGGTCCTCGCGCGACAACGAGTGGCCGTTCACCGGATCGATCACCACCTCGCCCCGCGGCATCCGCACCTTGACCAGGAAATGCCCAGGGAACGAAACCCCATGCGCTGTCAGGCCCACTTGGGCGGCACACTCGGCATACAGCAGGGCCAGTGTGATGGGTATGCCGCGACGGGTGCGCAGCACATCGACCAGATAGCTGTTGCGGCGGTCGTAGTAGTCGTTGACATTGCCGGCGAAGCCCAGCTCCTGGAAGAAGTAGCGATTCAATAGGCGCAACCGCTGCAGCGGCGGCGCGTCAGCGGGCAAACGGCCTTTCAGCTTGACACCCAGGCTCTCGATGTCGCACAGGACCGCCTGGATGTCGAGCTGCGGATACTCGTCCTGGGCGATCGAGACCGCGGCCTCCAGCAGCGCGATACCGGCACCCTCGGCCACCAGCGAACCGAAGTACTGCAGGGGCGTTGGGCTCTCGAAACGCAGCGTGCGGGACACGCCGTCAGTGTAGGCGCATCAACAGGGTGCCGCCCTCGGGCATCACCCGTCCCAGGTCTGTGGCGGTCCTCAACCGCGCCGGGAGAAGTCCTGCAGCTTCAACCCGGACAGCTTCAGCGTCCCGAAGTAGGCTACGGCCACGCCCGCAAGAGAACCAGCCATCCATGCGACCCGTTGCCAGGGCTGTTGACGCAGCGCGATCCAGTCCACGGCCGTCAGCGCCCCAAACAGGCCCAGGCCCAGGACGACACAGGCCATGATGACCCGCAACGCGAACACGCCCCAGCCAGCCCCCGGCCGATATACACCGCTGCGCAGCAACCCGGCCAGGAGCCAGCCGGCATTGATCCACGCGCCGATGCCGATCGACAACGCCAATCCGGCATGGCCCAGTTGCGGCACCAGCACCAGGTTCAGTAGCTGCGTCGCGGCCAGCACCACCACCGCCACCTTGACCGGCGTGCGCGTGTCCTGCCGGGCGTAGTAGCCCGGCGCCAGCACCTTGATCGCGACCAGGCCCAGCAGGCCGACGCCATAGCCGCGCAGCGCCAGCACCGTCTGGGCCACATCATGGGCGCTGAACGCCCCGTAGTGATAGAGCACCGCCACGAGTGGCTGCGGAAACAGCAACAGCGCCACCGCACACGGCAGCGCCAGCATCACCACCAGCCTCAGGCCCCAGTCCAGCATGTCGGAAAAGGCCTGCGGGTCCTGCCGTGTGCCCGCCGCCGACAGCTGGGGCAGCAGGACCACGCCCAGGGCCACCCCGAGCAGGGCCGTCGGGAACTCCATGAGCCGGTCGGCAAACGTCAGCCAGGACACCGCACCCACGCCTTGGTGCGACGCGATCTGTGTGTTGATCAGCAACGAGATCTGGGCCACCGACACACCCAGCAGTGCCGGTGCCATCTGGCGCAGGATCCGATGGACGCCGGGATGGCCGTAGGCCGCACGCAGCCGCCCCGGCGTCAGGCCGAGTCGCGGCGACATGCCGATCGCGCGCAGCGCGGGCAGTTGGACCGCCAGTTGGAGCACGCCACCCAGCATGACGCCCGCCGCCATGGCATAGATGCCGGGCCAGCCTTGGGCTTCAAGCCAGGGTGCACCCCACCAGGCCACCGCAATCACCGACAGATTGAGCAGCACCGGCGTGGCTGCCGGCACGGCAAAACGCCGCCAGGTGTTCAGGACGCCGGCCGCCAGCGCCACCAGCGACATGCAGGCGATATAGGGAAACATCCAGCGCGTCATGCGCACGCTGTCGTCGAACGCGGCCAGCCCGCCGCCCATCATCCAGACGATGACCGGCGCCGCGATGACGCCGACCGCCGATGTGGCCAGCAGGGCCCACAGCAGGACCGTTGCCACGGCATCGATCAACGTACGGGTCGCCTCGTCGCCATCGGCCTGGCGGCTGGCCGACAACACCGGCACAAAGGCCTGGGCAAAGGCACCCTCGGCGAACAGCCGGCGCAGCATGTTCGGAATCCGGAACGCGACCTGGAAGGCGTCCATCGACGCCGAGGCGCCGAACAAGGCGGCACCCATCTGCTCCCGCACCAGGCCCGTCACGCGGGAGGCCAGGGTCAGGGCCGAGACGGTGGAGGCGGCCTTGAGCAGGTTCATGGGTCCCGGTCATGATAGCCCCCGAGCCTTCGGGCCCCGTCGGGCTGGGGTACGAGTGCTATACTCGCCGGCTTCGCATCTGTCACGCACCCTCACCGCACGTCATGGCCACCGCATCCAAAGCCAAGAAAAAGACCGTCCGCCTCGCATCGGGGCGCAAGCGCGCTCGCCAGGATGTCAAGCTCAATGCCCACAACACGGGCCTGCGGTCGAAGTTCCGCACCGTGGTGAAGAACGTCAAGAAGGCGATTGCCGGCGGTGACAAGGACCAGGCCGCGTCGCTGCTCAAGACCGCCCAGGCGGTCATCGACTCGGTGGCCGACAAGGGCATCTTCCACAAGAACAAGGCGGCTCGCCACAAGAGCCGGCTGTCGGCCCAGATCAAGGGCCTGGCCGCCTGATCCGGCGCCCGCCGCCGATCCCTTCAGGGCCTGCATTGCAGGCCCTTGTCGTTTCATCAGGGCCTGCACTGCAGGCCCTGGTCGTTTCATCAGGGCCTGCCAGGCAGACCCTGATCGCTTCTAGTCCGTGTCGCCAGCCGGTGCGCCGCCCTCGGGCAGCTTGCAGAACTCGAACACCTGCAGGTCGTTGTCGCGCGCAAAACTCATCGCAAAGTCCCAGGCCATCGGCTCGATGCCGCGCAGGCCCTCGTTGACGATGACGCACTTCTCGCCCTCGATCAGACTGGGATAGCAGTACGGGGAATAGCCGATGCGGGCGGCCGCAGCGCCACCTGGGCGGAAGCTGGACAGTGCGCCAGCCAGCCGCTCTGCCCAGTCGCTCGGCCGGAACGACTTGCCCGCGCGGGTGGTGCCCTTGATGTAGAACTCGCGCGGCTTCAGAGCGGGCATGAGGGCGGACAGGTCGAACACCGGAATCAGCGCACCCTGCAGGGCCGGCATGGAAATGCGCGCCAGCGTCGGTGACGCCGGCAAGGGCATTGTGCCGTGGGTAGGCGTGGCGACGGCCAGCATGGTCCGGATACCGTTGTGCGCGGCGGTGGCCCGCCGCCAGGGCTGCGACGCCACGGTATCGGCCGTCAGGGGCAACACTTGAGCGCCCGGCCGGGCCCGCTCAGGGTCGCCTTAGAATTTCCGGCGGTCGACAGCGTGAGCGATAGCGCTGCCGGCCTTTTTCATTGGTCGCCTGACACCCGGAGCCCTCGATGACCTCGCATGTGATGAACACCTACGGCCGACTGCCCTTTGCGCTGTCGCATGGCCGCGGTTGCCGCGTGTGGGACACCGAGGGTCGAGAGTATCTGGACGCGCTGGCCGGCATCGCCGTCAACACCCTCGGCCATGCCCACCCGAAGCTGGTGCCCGCGCTGCAGGACCAGGTGTCCAAGCTGATCCATTGCTCCAACTACTACCAGATGCCGATGCAGGAGTCGCTGGCGGCGACCCTGTGCGAGCTGTCCGGGCTGGACGCAGCGTTTTTCTGCAACAGCGGACTGGAAGCCAACGAGGCTGCGTTGAAGATCGCCCGCAAGTTCGGCCATGACCGCGGCATTGCCGAGCCCAAGATCATCGTCTATGAGGCCGCCTTTCATGGCCGGTCGATCGCCACGCTGTCGGCCACCGGCAACCCCAAGGTGCAGAAGGGTTTCGAGCCGCTGATGACCGGCTTCATCCGCCTGCCGCTGAACGACCTGCAGGCGGTGGAGGCCGCCGCGCGTGCCAACCCCGACATCGTGGCCGTCTTTCTGGAGACCATTCAGGGCGAAGGTGGCATCAACCCGACCCGAATCGACATCCTGCAGGGCCTGCGCCGGCTGTGCGACCAGCATGATTGGTTGCTGATGCTGGACGAGGTGCAGTGCGGCATCGGCCGCACCGGCAAGTGGTTCGCCCACCAATGGGCCGACATCCGGCCGGACGTGATGCCGCTGGCGAAAGGCTTGGCCTCGGGCGTGCCCATCGGCGCGGTCGTGGCCGGGCCGCGCGCCAAGGACGTGCTCGGTCCAGGCAACCATGGCACCACTTTCGGCGGCAACCCGCTGGCCATGCGCGCCGGCATCGAGACCCTGCGCATCATGCGCGAGGATGGCCTGCTGGCCCATGCCGCTGCCATGGGCGACCGGCTGCACGCCGGCATGCGCGCGGGGCTGGGAGCTGCCCCCGGCGTGCTTGAGATCCGTGGCCAGGGGCTGATGATGGGCATTGCGCTGGACCGCCCATGCGGCGTGTTGCTCGGGCGCGCGGCGCAGGCGGGCCTGCTGATCAGCGTCACCGCTGACAGCGTGGTGCGTCTGCTGCCGCCGTTGATCGTCAGCCCGTCCGACGTTGACGAGATCGTGGCCCGGCTGGTACCGCTGATCCTCGGCTTCCTGGCCGAGCCGACATGAAACCCGGACCATCGCTCATGAAGCACTACCTGCAGTTCAAGGACTTGCGCAGTGAGGAGTACGCCTATCTCTTCGACCGCACGCGCATCATCAAGAGCCGGTTCAAGAACTACGAAAAATACCAGCCGCTGACCGACCGCACGCTGGCGATGATCTTCGAGAAGGCCAGCACTCGCACCAGGGTCAGCTTCGAGGCCGGCATGTACCAGATGGGCGGGTCGGTGGTCCACCTGACCACCGGCGACAGCCAGCTCGGCCGCGACGAGTCGATCGAGGACTCCGCCCGGGTCATCAGCCGCATGGTCGACCTGGTCATGATCCGCACCTATGCGCAGGACAAGCTCGATCGCTTTGCCGCGCATTCCCGGGTACCGGTGATCAACGGCCTGACAAACGAGTTCCACCCGTGCCAGATCCTGGCCGACGTGTATACCTATATCGAGCAGCGCGGCGCCATTGCTGGCAAGGTGGTGGCCTGGGTCGGCGACGGCAACAACATGGCCAACACCTGGGCCCAGGCCGCAGAGCTGCTGGGTTTCACGCTGCACATCAGCACGCCCAGCGGCTATGAGCTGGATGCTGCCGCGGCCGGTATCCGTGACACGCGCTGTCTGAAGATCTTCAAGAGCCCCTTCGCGGCCTGCGAGGGCGCGCACCTGGTGACCACCGACGTCTGGACCAGCATGGGCTACGAGGCCGAGAACGCCGCGCGCAAGACGGCCTCCGCCGACTGGTGCGTGGACACGCAGATGATGTCGCTGGCCCAGCCGGATGCACTATTCATGCACTGCCTGCCGGCCCACCGCGGCGAGGAGGTCTCCGCAGACGTGATCGATGGGCCCCAATCTGCTGTCTTCGAAGAGGCGGAAAACCGGATGCACGTGCAGAAGGCACTCATGGAGTACCTGCTGCTCGGGCGCATCGGCTAGCGCCACGCGCCAGTGCCGGCGGCAAGCTGCGGGCTACCCTGGCAGCACCGCCGTCACCTCGATCTCGACTTTCGCGCGGTCTTCCATCAGCGCCGTCACCTGCACCGCCGTCATCGCGATGGCGTAGTGGCCGATCAGCTCGCGGAAGGCGGCACCCACCGCCCGCCCTGCCGCCATGTACTCGCGCTTGTCGGTAACGTACCAGGTCATGCGCACGATGTGGGCCGGCGTGGCGCCGGCCTCCGCCAGCACCGCCACGACATTGGCCAGCGCCTGGCGCGCCTGCGCGGCGAAGTCGTCTGACTCGAACTGGCACTGCGCGTTCCAGCCGATCTGTCCGGCGACATGGATGGTCCGGCCGTGGGCGGCGATGCCGTTGGCATAGCCCTTTGGCATGGTCCAGCCGGCCGGCTGCAGCACCTGATGCGTCATCACGGTCTCCCTTGTGGCCGGTTCAGGCCTTCTGGCGCAGCTTGAAGCGCTGCAGCTTGCCGGTTTCGGTGCGCGGCAAGGCTATGGCAAAGACGACCGAGCGCGGGTATTTGTAGGGCGCGATGGTGCGCTTGACGAAGTCCTGCAGCTCCCGCGCCATGGCATCGCCCGCCTCGTGGCCGGCGCGCAACACGACATGGGCCTGCACCACGTGCCCACGCTCGGTATCGGCGGCGGCGACCACGCCGCACTCGGCCACGGCCGGATGCAGCAGCAAGGCCGACTCCACCTCCGGGCCGGCAATGTTGTAGCCGCCGGAAATGATCATGTCGTCGGTGCGCGCCTGGTAGACGAACTGCCCGTCGTGGTCCAGCAGATAGGCGTCGCCGGTGAGGTTCCAGCCGCCCTGCACATAGGCGGCCTGCCGCAGGTCGTCCATATAGCGGCAGCCGGTCGGACCTTTGATGGCCAGGCGTCCGACCTGCCCCGGCCCGAGCGGGCGGCCGTCGTCATCCAAGATGCAGGCCTGGTAACCGGGCACCGCATAGCCGGTGGCGCCGCCCCGCGCGCGCTCCTCGGTGGCCGAGATGAAGATGTGGAACAGCTCGGTCGAGCCGATGCCGTCGATGATCTCGATGCCGCTGGCCTGACGCCAAAGGTCGCGCGTGGCCGCCGGCAGCGCCTCGCCCGCCGAGACGCACTTGCGCAGGCTGGACAGGTCGTGGCCTGCCAACTGGCCGGCCATCGCACGGTAGGACGTCGGCGCGGTGACGCAGACCGTGGCCCGGTGCTGCGCAATGGCCGCCGGCAGCGCATCCGGCGAGGCGCGCTCGACAAGGATCGCAGCAGCGCCGAGCGACATCGGGAACAGCAGCAGCGCACCAAGACCAAAGGTGAAGGCCAGCGGCGGACTGCCGATGAACCTATCGTCGGCATGAGCCTTCAGCACATGCGGTGGGAAGCAGGCACAAGCGGCCATGAGGTCGCGATGGAAGTGCATGGTGGCCTTGGGCTGGCCGGTCGTGCCCGAGGTGAAGGCCAGCAGGCAGACATCGTCGGCCGCGGTGTCCACCGCATCAAAGCTTGCCGGCTGCGCCGCCATGCGCGCCTCGAGCGTGTCCTCGGCCGGACCGTTGAAGTGCAGCACCCTTGCCAGCATGGGTGCGTCCGACCGGGCCAGGTCCAGCTCCTCGCGCAGACGGGCGTCGCACAGCGCATGGGTGATCTGCGCCTTGTCGATGATCGGCGCCAGCTCGCGGGAGCGCAGCAACGGCATCGTGCCCACCGCGATGCCACCGGACTTGACCACGGCCAGCCAGCACAGCGCCAGCATGGGCGAGTTCGCACCGCGCAAGAGCACCCGGTTGCCGCTGACCAGTCCCAGGTCGTCCACCAGCACCCGGGCGATGCGATTGACGTCGGCTTGCGCCTGGGCGTAGGTCCAGCTGCGGCCGTCTGCGCCGACCAGGCAGGTGCGCCCGCCACCGCCCGCCGCGACCGGCTCGTCCAGCAGCCGGGCGACGGCGTTCAGCCGCGGCGGAAACTGCAACGCCGGGCCGTCAAACACGAAGTCCGGCCATTGGTCCGCCGGCGGCAGCCGGTCCCGTGCAAAGGTATCGAGGTGGGCAGTAGGCGTCATGTCCGCGCGACGTGCAGGTTGACCGAACGCAAACCAATTTAGATCCAAACAGTTTAGATGTCAAGCAATTGCGCCTATGATTCAAGCCGTGTCCCGGCAGGCGCCGCCGCGCCGCGCCGGTGCGCCCTTGCCGACCTGGAGCCGTACCGATGACCGCATCGCCTGACCGCCCGGCAGCCACCGCCGAATCCATCGTCGCGTCCGAGGGCGCACAGCTCGACTTCGCGCGGGACATGACCTACGGCGAATACCTGCACCTCGACGCCGTGCTGCAGGCCCAGCATCCGCTGTCGCCGGACCACAACGAGATGCTGTTCATCGTGCAGCATCAGACCAGTGAGCTGTGGATGAAGCTGCTGCTGCATGAGCTGTCCGCGGCGATCGACCACATTGCGGCCGACAACCTGCCGCCCGCGTTCAAGATGCTGGCCCGGGTCTCCCGCATCATGGAGCAGTTGGTTCATGCCTGGGACGTGCTGGCCACCATGACGCCGCCCGAGTACAGCGCCATTCGCCCTTACCTTGCGCGATCCAGCGGGTTCCAGTCCTGGCAATACCGTTGCATCGAGTTCCGGCTCGGCAACAAGAACGCCGCCATGCTCAAGCCGCATGAACACCGCGAGGACCTGCTGGCGACGGTGCGCGCCGCCTTTGTGGCGCCGTCGCTGTACGACCAGACGCTGCGCTTGCTGGCACGCCGAGGCCTGGCCCTGCCGGCCAGCCATCTGGAGCGCGACTGGACACAACCCTACGAGGCCAGCGACGCGGTGGAGCAGGCCTGGCTGGTGGTCTATCGCGACCCGCAGCGTCATTGGGACCTGTATCAGCTGGGCGAGGATCTGGCCGACCTGGAGGACGCCTTCCGGCTTTGGCGCTTCCGGCATGTCACGACGGTAGAGCGGGTGATCGGCTTCAAGCGCGGCACCGGCGGCACCAGCGGCGTGGGCTACCTGCGCAAGATGCTCGACTTGGTGCTGTTCCCGGAAATCTGGCGCTTGCGCACGCAGCTGTAGCCGCTGCGGCAGCCCCGGCGTCCAGACTGCTCGCCCATTGCCCTCTGGCGCACGCGGCGCAGGCCGGGTCGGTATGCTGACAGCATGGCGCTGCCCCATGTCCTGATCATCGGCTGCGGCTTCGGTGGCCTGGCCGCGGTGCGCGCGCTGGTGCGCAGCGGCGCTGTCGACGTCACCCTGGTCGACCGCACCAACCACCATCTGTTTCAACCCCTGCTCTACCAGGTGGCGACGGCCAGCGTCAGCGCGCCCGGCGTATCAGCGCCGATCCGCCACATCCTGCGCAGCGAGATGCGCAGTCGCCGCCTGACGGTGCTGCGCGCCGAAGTCACCGACATCCTGGCCGAGACACGGCAGGTGGTGCTGGACGACGGCCAACGGCTGGTTTATGACCACCTGATCGTGGCCGCCGGTGCCACCCACAGCCACTTCGGACATGACGATTGGGCCCGCCATGCACCGGGCCTGAAGACGCTGGCCGATGCCTTCGACATCCGCGGCCGGGTGCTGGAGTCCTTCGAGCGGGCCGAGACCACGACCGATCCCGCCGAGCGCGAAGCCAGCCTCAACTTCGTCATCATCGGCGCCGGGCCGACCGGCGTGGAGCTGGCCGGTGCATTGGCCGAGATTGCCCGCCACACGCTGCCGAGGGAGTTCCGGCATATCGACTCGCGCCGGGCCCGCATCGTGCTGCTGGAGGGCTCGCCGCGCGTGCTGGGCGCCTTCGAGCCGGGGATGTCGGAGCGCGCCGCGCGCCAGCTGCGCGGCCTGGGCGTGGAGGTGCGCACCGGCTGCCAGGTGGTCGACATCGATGCCCTCGGCGTGGCCTTCCGCGAGGGGGACAGCGCATCGCCGCAGCGGCTGCAGGCACGCACCGTGCTGTGGGCGGCGGGCGTGGCGGCGTCGCCGCTCGGGCGCGCCCTGCAACGCAGCGCCGGCGCCACGCTGGACCGCGCCGGCCGGGTGACGGTGCAGCCGGACCTGTCGCTGCAGAACCATCCGGAGATCCAGGTCATCGGCGACCTCGCTGCGGCCATGTCGCCGGGTCGGGACGGCCCCCGCGCCGTGCCCGGGGTCAGCCCGGCCGCCAAGCAGATGGGGCGGCTGGCCGCCGACAACCTGGTCCGACGCCTGCACGGCCGTCCTACACAGCCCTTGCGCTATGCGGATTACGGCTCGCTGGCCACCATCGGCCGCATGGCAGCCGTGGTCCAGCTGGCATTGCCGGGTGGCCGCACGCTGCGACTGTCCGGATACCCGGCCTGGCTGTTCTGGCTGTTCGCACATGTGTACTTCCTGATCGGCTTCCGCAACCGGCTGGTGGTGCTGATCGACTGGGCCTGGAGCTACTGGACCTTTGCCCGTCACGCACGCGTGGTGGTGCAGCCGCTTCCGGTGCCGCCCCCCCAGGCCGACCAGGCCAGGCCCGGCACGCCGACCACGCCTGCCTAGGAGACAGCCTCCTAGAATCCCGCTCCCCCTTCACCCGACGTGGCATTCCACCGATGCGCCACGTCCCGCCACCGGAGCCCGACCCATGGACACCCGAGTCAACCCGGTGCGCGAACGCATCGAAAGCGTCCGCCAGGCCCTGCAACGCCATGGCGCCCATGCCCTGCTGGTGCCATCGGCCGACCCGCATCTGTCGGAGTACCTGCCCGAGCGCTGGCAAGGCCGGGTCTGGCTGACCGGCTTCGATGGCTCGGTGGCCACGCTGGTGATCACCTTGCGCGGCGCGGCGCTGTTTGCGGACAGCCGCTACTGGGAGCAGGCGGCAGCCCAGTTGCAAGGCAGCGGCGTGGAGCTGGTGCGTGTGCCCAACGTGTCGCCGGTGCACCACCAGGAGTGGCTGGCGCGCGAGCTCAAGGCGGGCGACCGGCTGTTGGCCGATGCCCAGGTGCTGGGCCTGGCCCAGGCCGCAGCACTGTCCCAGGCCATGGTGGCGGCGGGCATCGAACTGCACACCGATGTCGACCTGCTGCAGGAGGTCTGGACCAACCGGCCGACGCTTCCGGTCTCCACCGTGCGTCCGCATGTCGCGCCGCAGGCCACAGAGTCGCGTACGGCGCGCCTGGCCCGCATCCGCGAAGCCATGGCCGCCCACGGCGCATCGCACCACTTCATCTCCAGCGTCGACGATGTCGCCTGGCTGACCAACCTGCGCGGCAATGACGTCGACTACAACCCGGTCTTTCTGGCGCACCTGCTGATCGACGCGACGAGCGCAACGATGTTCGTCGGCGCCGGCAAGATCGACGCCACTCTGGCCGCCACGCTGACAGCCGACGGCTTCACGCTCGCCGACTATGCCGGTGCCGCGGCGGCCCTGGGCGCATTGCCGGCCGACGCGGTGCTGCTGCTGGACCCCAAGCGTGTGACCCTGGGCTTCCGCCATGCGGTGCGGTCCGGCGTGCGCGTGGTCGAGGCCATCAACCCCAGCACCTTGGCCAAGAGCCGCAAGAGCGCGGCCGAGGCCGCCTACATCCGCCAGGCCATGGCCGAGGACGGTGCTGCGATGTGCCGCTTCTATGCCTGGTTCGAGCAGGCGCAGGGTCGAGAGCGCATCACCGAGCTGACCATCGACGAGAAACTGAGCGCCGAGCGCGCCCGCGGCCGCGACTTCGTCGGCTTGAGCTTCTCCACCATCGCCGGCTTCAATGCCAACGGTGCGTTGCCGCACTACCGCGCGACGCCCGCTGCCCATGCCGTGATCGAAGGCAACGGCCTGCTGCTGATCGACTCCGGCGGGCAGTACCTGGGCGGCACCACGGACATCACGCGGGTCTGGCCGATCGGCACCATCACGGCGGCGCAGCGGCGTGACTTCACGCTGGTGCTGAAGGCCACGATGAGCCTGTCGCGCACCCGCTTCCCGCGTGGCACGCCGGGGCCGATGCTGGACGCCATCGCGCGCGCGCCGCTGTGGTCCGAGGGCATCGACTTCGGCCACGGCACCGGCCATGGCGTAGGCTACTTCCTGGCGGTGCATGAGGGTCCGCAGACCATCAGCAAGACCACCCCGGAGCCGACCATGGCCATGGAGCCCGGCATGATCACGTCGATCGAGCCCGGCGTGTACCGGCCCGGCCAGTGGGGTGTGCGCATCGAGAACCTGGTGCTGAACCAGCCGGCCACGACGCCGGAAAACGGTGGCTTCGGCGAGATGCTGGAGTTCGAGACGCTGACCCTGTGCCCGATCGACACCCGCTGCATCGACCGCACGTTGATGCGGCCGGACGAGATCGACTGGCTCAACGCGTATCACGCCACGGTGCGCGAACGGCTCAGCCCGTTGGTGACGGGCGACGCGCTGGCCTGGCTGCAGGCCCGTACCGAGCCCATCTGAGTCCCGCAGGGGCCTGCTGACGCGGTCGGGTTGCGGTTCGTCGCGCCCGACGGCGCCTCGTGCGGCGCAGGCCGCCGCTGGTCCCTTTGCGCTGGTGGCGGGCCGGGCAAGGGCCGACATTACGGTCCTACGCCACGCCTCGCCGTGGTGTCCCTCGACCAGGAGCCCGCCATGTCCAAGCCCTACACCGCCTCAATGACCCCGCGCGTCGTCGCTATCGGCTTCTCGCTGATGGTTACGCTGTTCACGCTGGGTGGCATCGACGCCCTGGCCCTGCGGCAGCATGCGACGCAGGACCTGATGGCATCGCAACCGGCAGGCAGCCCGGCCGTAGCCCGCACCGACGCGTCAGACGCCTGCACCGTCTGCTGATGGCCCACGGCGCGGGCCTGCATGGCCCGTGCCACAAGACGACGCCACCACCAACCCGTTTCTTCCATCGCGCCGCGCAGCGACACTGCGGGCATGTCGACACCAGACAGCGCCGCCATCGGCATCGACCTTGGCGGCACCAAGATTGAAGCCCTGCTGATCGGGCCAGACGGCCGTGAGCGCTGGCGCCGTCGCGTGCCGACGCCGCGCGACGACTACCGCGGCACGGTCCAGGCGATGGCCGCACTGGTGCAGGAGGGCCGCGCGCAACCGCAGGCCACCGCTGCCACCGTCGGCATGGCCCACCCTGGCGCTGAAACCGCTGCGGGCCTGCTCAAGAACGCCAACTCGACCTGCCTGAACGGACAGCCGCTGCGTGCCGACCTGCAGGCGGCGATCGGCACGCCCCTGGCCATGGCCAACGATGCCAACTGCCTGGCGCTGAGCGAGGCCACCGACGGCGCCGGCGCCGGCGCAGCGGTGGTCTTTGCCGTCATCCTAGGCACCGGCGTGGGAGGCGGCCTGGCCATGCACGGCCGCGTGCTGCACGGCGCCAACGGCCTAGCCGGCGAATGGGGCCACAACCCCCTGCCCTGGGCCAGCATCGACGACGGCCCGCCGCAGCGTTGCTATTGCGGTCAATGGGGTTGCATCGAGACCTGGTGCAGCGGGCCGGCCCTGGCGCGCCGGCATGCACTGGACCACCCGACCCATCTGATCGCCGGCGTGGCGCCGGACGCGTCGGCCATCGCTGCCGCCGCGCAGGCCGGCGATGCCCGCTGCCAGGCGACCATAGTCCGCTGGCAGCACCGGCTGGCACGCGCGCTGGCCAGCATCATCAACATCGTCGACCCGGATGTGATCGTGCTCGGTGGTGGCCTGTCCGGCATCGCCTCGACCTATGTGACGGTGCCGGCCCTGTGGTCGCGCTGGGTGGTCAGCGCAGGCCATGCGGCACCGCCGCTGACCCGCCTGGCCCTGGCCCGCCATGGCGATGCCTCGGGCGTGCGCGGTGCGGCCTGGCTGGGCCGGGACGAGGCGCGACAGACCCGCAGCTCCGGCTGAGCGAAGGCGGCCACCGCCTCGCCACTACATCTGCCGGAACAGATGCAGGAAGCTGCGGCTGACCGGCAGCACCTCTGGCCGGCCCTTGAGATGAACGTCGGCGGTCTCGTTGGCACCCCGGACCACCTGCGCGACATGGTGCAGGTTGACGATCACCGACCGGTGCACCTGGGCGAAGCGCGCCGGGTCCAGCTCGTCCAGCAGCTCGCGGATGGGCTTGCGGATCAGGGCCTCGCCGCCGGACCAGGCGACCAGCGTGTATTTCTCGTCGGACTTCAGATAGGCCACCTCGTCGACCGGGATCAGCTTGACCGCCGGTCCGACCGATGCCTTGATCCACTGCAGCCGCTCGCCCACCGGCGTGCGGCTGGATTCGCCTGAGCCCAGACGCTCGGCCAACTGCCGCAGCAGGGCCTCCAGTCGGGCCGGGTCTGCGATGTCGGCTGTCGGCGTGACCGGCTGCAGGCGCTGCCGCAGCCGTTGCACCGCGATGTCCAGGCGGTCGACTTCAAACGGCTTGACGAGGTAGTCCACGGCGCCCTGCTCGAAGGCCTGCACGGCGTATTGCTCGAAGGCTGTGACGAACACGATATGGGCGGCGCCGCCGATGGCCCGGGCGGCATCGACACCATTCATGCCGGGCATGTGCACATCCAGGAAGCACACCGACGGCCGTTCGATCTCGAACAGCTCGACCGCCTCACGGCCGTTGCGGGCCTGCGCCACGATGCGCAGCTCTGGCCAGGCCCGTGCCAGGTGCGCGGCCAGGTGCTCGCGCAGCAGGGGTTCATCGTCGGCGATCAGCGCGGTCGCGGTCATGGTGGTGCAGCGGCTCGGCGAGCGCTCAGGCCGGTGGCGGCAGTGTCACTTCGGCCAGCACGCCGTGGGGCGCAACCTCGGACAGCGACAAGCGCGCTGCGGCGCCGAACTGGGCTTGCAGGCGGTCGCGCAAATTGACCAGGCCGGTGCCGGTACCGCCGCCCGGACGCAGGCCGATACCGCTGTCGCGGACCCAGAGCCGGGCCCCGCCATCGGCATCGGCCGCGCCGCCGACCTCGATGCGGCCACCATCCTCGCCCGGGTCGATGCCGTGGCGCACGGCGTTCTCGACCAGGGTCAGCAGCGCCATCGGCGGAAACGGCCGCGACAGCAGCGCTGGTGCCACCTCCACCGCCCAGCCCAGCCGGTCGGGCATGCGCAGGTGCATCAGCTCCAGGTAGGCGCGCACCAGGGCCAGCTCATCAGCCACGGTCGCGACGCCATCGCGGTGCAGGCGCGGCAATGCGGCCTTCAGGTAGGCGATCAGGCTGCGCAGCACCGTGGCCGCCCGCGGCGAGCCGGTCTCGACCAGGGCCTGCACATTGGCCAGCGTGTTGAACAGGAAGTGCGGCTCGATCTGCGCCGTCAGCAAGGCCAGGCGCGCATCGGCCGCCTGGCGCTCCAGGTGCGCCCGCTCGAGCTCAAAGTTCAGCTGCATGGTGCGCCGCTCCGCCTCGCGCTGGCGGGCCTGCGCACCCCAGCCCAGCAACAGCCCGGTGCCCAGTGCCGACAGCGAGATCCAGATGAATCCGCTGACGCGGTAGGGGTTGCCCGTCAGCGCCTTCAGATCACCACCGGTGGATAGCAGATAGACCACCAACGTGCCCAGCGGTGCCGCCAGCATCAGGGCCGCCGCCTGCGCCACCCACGGTGGCAACCAGCGCCAGCCCAGGCGCTGCGCGCCGTGGCCGGCCAACGTATAGCCCAGCAGGCAGACCAGGGCGACGAAGACCGTCCGCCCCAGCACCACCGGAAATGGCGGCGCAAAGATGGGGTTGAGCGCCAGCGCCACGGTAAAGGCAAAGCCCAGCGTCACGCCAACGCTGCCGTGGCTGAGGGCCCGCAAG
>JBJXHB010000300.1:0-3788 GCA_046160725.1 Aquabacterium sp. | reverse complement strand
TGGGCCTGTGCGCCGTCGGCGCTGACCTCGGCATAGCCGGAGGTGAACAGCACCACGCCCCGCACGCCCGCCGCGATGGCGTCCTCCAGCGCCGCCTGCACCAGAGGCTGCGGCACCGCGATCACGGCGACATCGACCGGCTGGCCGATGCTGCACATGTCGGGATGGGCGTCCAGGCCCTGGATGCGGCCGGGCCTGGGATTGACCGGGTAGATCGGTCCGGCAAAGCCGAAGCGCTGGTTGAAGTCGACCGGCACGCCGCCGATCTTGGTCGCGGTGTCAGACGCGCCGATAACGGCGATCGACCGCGGCGCGAAGACCCGAGTCAGGTCAGCCAGGCGACCCGTCGTATCTGCATGCGTGGCGTTGTCGTCGATGGTCGGCATCGGCCTGTCCGGTTCTTTGGGATCAAAGGCGGGCCCACGGGGTCCGAGCTTGGGCTCGAACGACGCAGCCGCGACCCGCGGATTAGATGCGCATCCTTGATCCCCAGCGCCGGTCGCGGCCCGACGCATGGGCAAACGGGTGCGCGACATGGCGACGGTGCCGGGGTGGGCGGGACCGCATCGCTGGGCATGCCGCCGCCGCCTGGACCCCGACGCCCTTGCGCGGTAGAGTGTCGCCATGCTGTGGCGGATCCGAAAACTGCTGGTCTGTTTGCTGATCCTCGCGTTGCCGATGCAGGGTGCGACAGCAGCGGCCATGTCCTTCTGTGGCGCCTCGCATCACGCCGGTGCGCCCACCGCTGTGTCCGACCATGCCGGCCTGACGGGCCATGTGCATGGCGACCACTCGGCGCATGCAGCGGATGCGCATCAGGGTGACGGCGCATCGGTACCGGTCGCTGATGCGCCGACCGCCGCGGCACAGGCCGACATCGTGTTGGCCGATGCGCACAAGTGCAGCGTCTGTGGCTCCTGTTGCTCGACGGGTGCGCTGGTCAGCAGCATGCCCGGCCTTCCCGTTGTCGATGCCGAAGCCGCAGCGTTTGTCGGCCGCGTGATCAGCGTCGACACCGTCGCCCGCGACGGGCCCGACCGCCCGCCCCGAAGCTCGCTCGCGTAACCGGCGGATCGTGCCGCGCGCCTGGTTGCGCGCCGCCTTCTTCAAGCCTGGTCCGGACGCCACCATTTGCCGGTGGCCGTCGCATCCTGATTGTCACGCGAGGATTCCATGTCTCCTACCTTGTCGCGCCGGCGCTCGCCGTGCGTCTGGCCGAGCCTGTTGTGCTCGGTGTTCCTGGCGGCGCAGGCGCTGGCCCAGCCCGCGCCAGTGGCCCGCCGCGCGGACCCACTGGACCCGAAGGCGCCCGTACCACTTCTGCGCTACGAGTCCGCCCTGTCCCAGTACCGCCCGCTGCGCGACGAAAAACCCGTGTCGTGGCGCGAAGCAAATGACACGGTCACACGCATCGGTGGATGGCGGGTCTACACCCGCGAGGCCCAGCAGCCCGACCCGGCCGCGTCGGCGCCATCCCCATCGGCGCCTCCGACGCCGGCGGGGGCGGCCGCCAGGCCACCAGCGGCCCCGCCTGCCGACCCGCCACGTCCAGCCGCGCCGGCCGGCCACGCGGGCCACAAGAAGCCATGAGGACGACCACCATGCCTATCGACAAGATCGTCCGTGCGTTCCGCGCCCACGGCGCCGCCGCGCCGCGCCGGCACGTGCGTCTGGCCCTGCTGATGGCAGGCGCCACCTTGCTGGGCGGCTGCGCCAGCTTCAGCCCCGATGGCGGCTTTGGCCCGGTGAAACAGACGGCCCGGGAGCGCCTCGGCAAGGACCTGCGCTGGGCGCGCAGCGACGCCGACCTGGATGGCATCGCCCAGCGCGTCTCCGTGTTGTTGGCGAAGCCGATCACGGTGGACGACGCCGTGCAGGTTGCCCTGCTCAACAACCGCGCACTGCAGGCGCAGTTCCAGGAGCTGGGCATCACTGAGGCCGAGCTGGTGCAGGCCGGCCGCATGTCCAACCCGGGCTTCAGCTTCGGGCGCAGCAGCCGGGGGGACGAGCGGGAGATCGAGCGTGGCCTGCATGTCAACCTGGCGCGCCTGCTGCTGATGCCGCTGGTCCTGCGCCTGGAGGCGATGCGCCTGCAGGACACGCAGGGCAGCGTGACCATGAGCGTGCTGGGCCTGGCGGCTGATACACGCAAGGCCTATATCAATGCACTGGCAGCCGAGGAAACCGTACGCTACATGCGGCAGGTGATGCAGGCTGCCGACGCCAGTGCCGAGCTGGCGCGCCTCATGGAGCAGGTGGGCAACTTCAACAAGCTGCAGCGGGCGCGCGAGCAGCGGTTCTATGCCGACGCCGCGCTGCGGCTGGCGCAGGCCCAGCAAGCGCAGCGCTCAACCCGCGAGCGGCTGACGCGCCTGCTGGGCGTGTGGGGGCCGCAGACCGCCTTCACTTTGCCGCAGCGGCTGCCCGACCTGCCACCGGCGCCTCTGGACTTGCCCGACATCGAGCAGATGGCGCTGGCCCAGCGGCTGGACGTGCAGGGCGCGCGCCTTGCCGTAGAGCAGACGGCGCGCAGCCTGGGGCTGACGCGGCGCACGCGCTTCATCAACGTGCTCGAGCTGGGCCTGTCGCGCAACGGCAGCAACGAGGCACCGACGCAGCGCGGCTGGGAGATCGGCTTCGAGCTGCCGCTGTTTGACTGGGGTGATGCGCGCGTGGCGCGGGCCGAGGGCATCTACATGCAGGCTGTGCACCGCGCCGCGGATACCGCCATCAACGCGCGGTCCGAGGTACGGGAGGCCTACACCGGCTACCGCTCGGCCTATGACATCGCCCGCCATCACCGCGACGAGATGGTGCCGCTGAGTCAGCGCATCGCCGAGGAGAACCTGCTGCGCTACAACGGCATGCTGATCGGTGTGTTCGAACTGTTGGCCGATGCCCGTGCGCAGATCGCCACCGTCCATGCGTCCATTGAAGCGCTGCGCGACTTCTGGATCGCGCAGGCCGACCTGGACATGGCGCTGATCGGCAAGCCCAGCCTCGCATCTTCGACCGCCGCCGGACCCGCCTTGGCGGCCGAAGCCGCCGGCGCTGGACATTGAACATGAAGGACTCTCACATGCTCTCCCGACGCAAGATGCTCGGCGGTGCCGGAGCGATCACCGCTGCGGCTGCAGCCGCCTCGGTCAGCCGGGTCGCCATGGCGGCCTTGCCCGAGCCTGTCATCCAGACCAGGCCCGACACCATGCCGCCGCTGGTGCCCAGCACCGGCCGCCCCTACAACCCGGTGGTCACGCTCAACGGCTGGACGCTGCCCTGGCGCATGAACCAGGGTGTCAAGGAGTTCCACCTCGTCGCCGAGCCTGTGGTGCGCGAGATGACCGCTGGCTTCAAGGCCCACCTGTGGGGCTACAACGGCCAGAGTCCGGGGCCGACCATCGAGGTGGTGGAGGGCGACCGCGTGCGCCTGTTCGTCACCAACAGGCTCGGCGAGCTCACCAGCATCCACTGGCACGGCCAGCGCCTGCCCAACGGTATGGACGGCGTCACCGGGCTCAACCAGCCCGGCATCCCGCCCGGCAAGACCTATGTCTACGAGTTCGTGGCGCGCCGCCCCGGCACCTTCATGTACCACCCGCATGCCGACGAGATGGTGCAGATGGCGATGGGCATGATGGGCTTCTGGGTCACGCACCCGAAGGCGAAGCATCCGCTGATCGACGAGGTCGACCGCGACTTCGTGTTCCTGCTGAACGCCTACGACATCGACCCCGGCAGCTACACGCCGAAGATCATGACGATGCTGGACTTCAACCTGTGGAGCTGGA
>JBJXHB010000299.1:0-15023 GCA_046160725.1 Aquabacterium sp. | reverse complement strand
CGATGTAGAACACGACCGGCCATTGCTTGGACTCCCCGGGCTGCAGCTTGTACTCGTTGAAGCAAAAACATTCCAGCTTGGTGAAGTGAGACCCGGCCTGTCGCGGCGCATAGCTAGGGATGGCCTGTGCAGCCATGGCCCGGTTCTGCACGTTGCGGAACTCGTACATCACGGTCGCCAACTCGCCCGGGTGGACCTGAACCGACCGTAGGGCGGGCTTGAAGTCCCATGGGCCCCGCGCATTGGCATCAAACTCCACCGTGATCAGGCGACTGCGGTCGACCTGGGTATTGCGCGGCGCGCTGCGGTCGGTACCCGCTGCGCGCTGCTCGGCGCGCGACAACACGTTGATGCCGAGGGCGTCGCAGATCGCGCGATAGATCGGCACCAGCGCATAGCCGAAACCGAACATCAGCAGCGCCACGACCAGCAACTTGCCCAGCATGCGCCGGTTGTCGGCGCGCAGGACGGCCAGGAATCGGGAAACCGGCATCACCAACGTCCCATCAGTGGCCGAAGAACGCCATGCGGGCAAAGAAGCCGACGCCGAAAATCAGAGCGACTGACAGCAGGATCAGGCCCAGCCGCCGGTTGGCCCTTTGTTGAGATGCCCGATGGTCGGTCACGGTGTGCGGGTCCGCCGACTCAACCGATGACCTTGGTCGCCGCTGCATTCAGCTTGGGCGGATGCTCGAAGGTGTGCCAGGGCGCCGGCGAGGGCACCTCCCACTCCAGGCCCTCAGCACCGTCCCAGGGCTTCTGGGGCGCTGGTTCGCCCTTGCCGCGCATCATGGGCAGCACGACGAAGAGGAAGAAGTACACCTGCATGAAGCCGAAGCCAAATGCACCAATGGAGGCCCACATGTTGAAGTCCGCGAACTGCAGCGGATAGTCGGCATAGCGTCTTGGCATGCCGGCCAGCCCCAGGAAGTGCATGGGGAAGAAGGTCAGGTTGAAGAAGATCATCGAACCCCAGAAGTGGATCTTTCCGCGCGTCTCGCTGTACATGACGCCGGTCCACTTGGGCCCCCAGTAATACACGCCTGCGAACAGAGCGTAAAGCGACCCGGCCACCAGCACGTAATGGAAGTGCGCCACGACGTAATAGGTGTCCTGCAGCTGCTGGTCAATGGGCGCCATGGCCAGGATCAGGCCGGTGAACCCGCCCATCGTGAACACGAAGATGAAACCCACGGACCACAGCATCGGCGTCTCGAAGGTCATCGAGCCGCGCCACATCGTCGCCAACCAGTTGAAGATCTTGACGCCCGTCGGCACCGCGATCAGCATGGTCGCGTACATGAAGAACAGCTGGCCCGTCACCGGCATGCCGGTGGTGTACATGTGATGAGCCCAGACGATGAAAGACAGGATCGCGATCGATGCCGTGGCATAGACCATCGACGTGTAGCCGAAGAGCGGCTTGCGGGCAAACGCCGGGATGATGGCGCTGACGATCCCGAACGCCGGCAGGATCATGATGTAGACCTCGGGGTGCCCGAAGAACCAGAAGATGTGCTGGTACATGACCGGGTCGCCACCACCCGCCGGGTTGAAGAAGCTGGTGCCGAAGTGCCGGTCCGTCAGCGTCATCGTGATCGCGCCCGCCAGCACCGGCATCACGGCGATCAGCAGATAGGCCGTGATCAGCCAGGTCCAGACGAACAGCGGCATCTTCATCAGCGTCATGCCGGGTGCGCGCATGTTCAGGATGGTGACGATGATGTTGATCGAGCCCATGATGGAACTCGCGCCCATGATGTGCAGCGAAAAGATCGCCACGTCCATCGACGGGCCCATCTGCAGCGTCAGCGGCGCGTAGATCGTCCAGCCGGCGCTGGGGGCGCCACCGGGCATGAAGAAGGACGCCGCCAGCATCGTGGCCGCCGGTATCAGCAGCCAGAAGCTGAGGTTGTTCATCCGCGCGAATGCCATGTCCGCGGCACCGATCTGCATCGGGATCAACCAGTTCGCAAAGCCGACAAACGCCGGCATGATCGCGCCGAACACCATGATCAGCCCGTGCATCGTGGTGAACTGATTGAACAGTTCCGGATTGACGAACTGCAGCCCCGGCTGGAACAGCTCGGTGCGGATACCCAGCGCCAGCACACCGCCAAACATCAGCATGGCGAAGCTGAACAGCAGGTACATCGTCCCGATGTCCTTGTGATTGGTGGCGTACAGCCAACGCCGCCATCCGTGCGGATGGCCGTGCGCGTGATCGTCGTGCCCGGCGGCATGGCCGTGATGGTCGAGAACAGCACTCATGGCGGGAGATTCCTGAATCGTTGAATGAGGTGCGATGCGGCGCGGTGCGGTCGCCTTGCGGGCTACTTGCGCGCCGCCAGAACATCGGCCGGCTGCACGACCTGGCCGGTCTTATTGCTCCACGCGTTCTTGGTGTAGGTGATCACCGCCGCGAGGTCGGTGTCGGACAACTGCTTCCAGGCCGGCATGGCACCATTGTTCTGCCCGTTGAGCAGGATGGCGATCTGCTTGGCCTTGTCCGCATCAAGCACCGATGCCGCGCCGTCAACCGGCTTGATCGGCCCCGCACCCTTGCCGTCGGCACGGTGACAGACGGCACAGTTGGCGGCATAGACCTTCTCGCCGCGCGCAGTCAGGTCGGCCAGTTGCCAGACCTTGGACGGGTCGTCGGCCTTGGCGGCCAGCTTCTTCTTCTCGCCGTCAACCCACTTCGAGTAGTCGGCCTGCGAGACCACCTTGACGTGGATGGGCATGTACGCGTGCTCCTTGCCGCACAGCTCCGCGCACTGGCCGTAGAAGTCGCCCGTCTTCACGGCACGGAACCAGGTGTCTCGCACGAAGCCCGGAATGGCGTCTTGCTTGACGCCGAACGCCGGCACCATCCAGGCGTGGATCACGTCCGCAGCGGTCGTGATCACACGGATCTTGCGGTCCACGGGCACAACCAGCGCGTTGTCCACCTTCAGCAGATAGTCGTCGCCGGCAGGCTTGCCTTGCTCCGACATCTGGCGATGGGACGCGTCCAGCGTGGCCAGGAACGAAATACCCTCGCCCTCGCCGTTGAGGTAGTCGTAGCCCCACTTCCACTGGTAGCCGGTGGCCTTGATCGTGATGTCGGCGTTGCTCGTGTCCTTCTGCGCCACCACCGTCTTGGTGGCGGCAAAGCCCATGCCAATCACGATGATGAAAGGCACCACCGTCCAGGCGATTTCGACGCCCACGCTTTCATGGAAGTTGGCCGCCTTGTGGCCGACCGAGCGCCGGTGCTTCCAGATGGAATAGAACATCACGCCAAACACGGCGACAAAGATGACCAGGATGACGACCATCATCCAGTTGTGCAGAACCTGGACATCGGCGGCCAGTCGGGTGACGGGGGGATGCAGGTCCAACTGGTTGACGGCCGGGCCACCCGGCAGGTCCTTGACCGCGTTGGCGGCCCATGCCGGGCCGGCCAACCAGGCGGCTGCGCCCCATGTGCCGAGGCCAGCGGCCAATGTCCTGAGCTTGTGCAGCATGTTCATGTTGAAGGTCTAGAAGTTCTGAAAGAGATGCTGTCGTCAATCGGTGCCAGGCGCACGCTCGCGCAAGGCATGTCGGATCTCCCGGGCCAGCACGCCACGAAGATGCGGCTGCAGATAGCGACCCACCTGGGCCCGCCGGCCCTCACCACTGAGCTCCACCAGGGAGCGGTCGTCGCCCATGGGTTCCACCCGCACCCAGCCGGCGCGAAAGGCCACGCTGGTGCGCACACCCGCACACTCATGAGTAACGGTCAGGTGCCGACGGTCCAGTTGGATGACCTCAGCGTCGGAGGCATGCCGCGCCCAGGCCAGCAGGGCAATGCCGACCGCAGCGAGTTCCACCAGGGTGAAGGGGATGACCAGCGGCGCCCCGCCGATAAGGAATCCAGCCGCCACCGTCAATGCCAGCACGCAAAGGCCAAGGTAGGCCCGCAACAGCTGTCGCGGGGTGATCGAGCAGTTGCGGCGCAGGTCCCAGGACGCCGCGCCGGCCGTATCGCCGCGCCGACCAAGCACCATGGCCGCGGCAGGCCGGAGCGCGCCGGCAAGCCAGTGATGAGATGCAATGGTGGCGGACATGTCAGGGTCGGGTTGGCCTGCCGGCGCATGCGCTCCAAGCCCGCCAGGGCCAGGTGCCGTGCCAACAACTGTGCCCCAGGGCCCGATTCAGGGCCTGGATCCACAGCAAAGCCGCGGGATTCTAACTTCAGGCCCTGCGGGCTAACCGCCTTCGATCCGGCCAATGCGCAGGCGCTGCCTCAGCACGTCGACGTCGATCCGCACCTCGGTGGCCGGCAGACGACGCGGCACCTTGAAGGCCTGCGCATAGACCACTTCGAAGGTCAGGTTGATGCGCCCCTGATGCGCTTGTTCGGCCATCGCGTCCAGCCACTGCTGCCGCCATCGGGGCGTGCGCAACCCGCTGTGCCGCCTTGGGTGCAGGTTGCGCCCCAGTGTGCGCAGCTCGTCCAGGACCAACCGTGGCTCGGGCCAGTTCAAGGTCAGGTGCTCCTGGTCGATCACCGGATCGGCGAACCCGCTTGCGACCATCAGGTCGCCCAGGTCATGCATGTCCATGAACGGCAGATGCGGCGGCGACCAGCCTTGGGCCCGGTGCAGCGCACGAAGCTCGCGAAGGGAATCCGGCCCCAGCGTGGTCAACATGACGACGCCTTCGTCACGCAAAGCGGCATGCCAGTGCGCCATCAGACCTGCTGCATCGCTGGAGGCCAGCAACGACATGTTGGCCCACAACAGGTCAGCGCCTGGGCCGTCCGGCACGTGCCCGACATGCACCGGATCGGTCTGGCGACCCAGACGTCGCCACCATGGGCCCTTCGCGCTGTCCCGGCTGCGCTGGGCCAACGCCAGGTCGGCCTCGACCACAAGTCGGCGCGCCTGCGGCAGGCAGCGCTGCACAGCCTCAGCACTGCCGCCGGCATGCGCAAACCAGTCGATCCAGAGCCCTGGGGCTTTGCGCAGGAGGGGCAAGCGTTCCGCCATGCGGCGCGCCACTTCGACATGCAGCCAGGGCGCCGCCTGAAGCCGGGCCTGGGCGCGCCAGAGTCTGTGCACGGCCGCTGGGTCGGGCCGCAGCAGGGACTCGTCGGCTTCGGCCATTGCGGGCAGTATATTGAGCCGATGCCCATGACCCTGGCGACCAGCACCTGCCGTGTCTGCCGGCGTTGGAGCCGGCCGCTCTGCGCCGACTGCTTGGAACGCTGGGCGATGCCTGTGGCCCGTTGCATCCGTTGTGCCCTGGCACTGCCCCGCGACGGATCGACCTGTGGGCGATGCCTGTCGGAGTCCCCTGCGCAACAGCGCTGCGTCGTGCTGTCGGACTATGGCTTTCCATGGGATCGCGTGATCGGACGCTTCAAGTTCGGTGATGAGCCTGAGCTGGCGAAACCCTTGGCCCAGGCGTTGGCCCAGCGGGTATGGGACAGCGCGGCCCAGGTGGGCGTCGATGGCCTGATACCCATGCCGCTGGCGCCAACACGACTGCGCGAGCGAGGCTACAACCAGTCCTGGGAACTGGCCCGCCACCTCGGGCGGCTGCTCGGCATCCCCGCCCGACCCGATCTGCTGCGACGTTGGCGCGAGACGCCGCCACAGGCCGGCCTGTCGCGCGCCGAGCGGCAGCGAAACCTCTCGCATGCGTTCGGTACCGAGGCCGACAGCCGCACCACCGTGAACGGCCAGCATTGGGTCTTGATTGACGATGTGCTGACCACGGGCGCCACGGCCGACTCGGCCGCACGAGCGTTGCTGGACAGTGGCGCCCGGCAGGTGGATGTCTGGGTCATTGCACGGACCCCCGAGACCTGAGCGCCTAGCCCGACCCACCATGCTGCACATCGTCCTGGTCGAACCGGAGATTCCACCCAACACGGGCAATGTGATCCGCCTGGCCGCCAACACCGGCTGCCGGCTGCATCTGATCGAGCCGCTGGGATTCTCGATGGATGACCGTCAACTGCGCCGCGCCGGGCTCGACTACCACGAGTACGCGCCGGTGGTGCGTCATGCGGACTGGGCGGCGTGGTCGGCCTACCGCACCGCGGCGGGCGGGCGCGCCTTTGCATTTACAACCAAGGGCGCCAGGCGCTTCGACGCCGTGGCATGGCAGGCCGGCGATTGGCTGGTGTTTGGCCGCGAGACCGCCGGGCTCGGCCCCGAGAGCCTGGCCGCGTTTGATGCCGGGCACCAGGTGCGGCTGCCGATGCGGCCAGGCCAGCGCAGCCTGAACCTCAGCAATGCCGTTGCCGTGGCCGTCTTCGAAGCGTGGCGCCAACTCGGCTACCGCGGCGCGACCACAACGCACGATGGCCCACTGCCACCACGGGTTTGAACCTCCGCGATCAAACCTCGGGACGCGCGTCCCGGGAAAACAGACGCCGGAAAGCCTCGCGCGGCTCGATCTGACCCGTCAGGATCGCCGACACCGCCTCGGTGATCGGCATTTCAACGCCCATGCTGGCCGCACGCGCCACCACGACTGGCGCGGTCAGGACACCCTCCGCCACATGCCCAAGCGCCAGCAGGATGTCCGCCAGGGGTCGGCCGGTAGCCATGGCAAGGCCGACACGCCGGTTGCGCGAAAGGTCGCCGGTGGCGGTCAACACCAGGTCGCCCAACCCGGACAGGCCCATGAAGGTCATCGGCTGCGCACCCAGCGCCTGGCCCAGTCGGGTCATCTCAGCCAGACCGCGCGTGATGAGCGCGGCTCGGGTGTTCAGCCCGAAGCCGAGTCCATCCGATATGCCGGTGGCAATGGCCAGCACGTTTTTCACCGCGCCGCCGACCTCGACGCCGATCGGATCGTCGGAGGTATAGACCCGCAGCAGGTCGCCGTGGAAGACCTGAACCGCCAGGGCAGCCAGGGAGGGATCCTCGCTTGCGGCGACCAGCGCCGTCGGCAGGCCACGGGCCACCTCGTCCGCGAAGCTGGGACCCGACAGGATCCCTGCCGCGGCGCCGGGACGGACCTCGCGCGCGATCTCGTGGCCGAGCGCGCCGCTGCGCTGCTCGAAACCCTTGCAGACCCAGACCGCCGGCTGTCCAGCCGGAAGGCTCGCGAGATGCTGCCGCAAGCCGGCCATCGGCGAGGCGATCACGGTCAGGCCCGCCGCTGCATGGGCCAAGGCAAACGGCAGGTTGCTGTCGACCTCGATGTTGGATGGCAGCGCGGTGTCGGGCAGGTACTGCCGGTTGCAGCCATTGGCCCGCAGGGCCTGCGCATGGTCCGCCCGGCGCGTCCACAGCAACACGTCGTGCCGGGCACTGGCAGCGATGGCCAGCGCCGTGCCCCAGGCACCGGCGCCGAGCACGCTGACCCGCATGTCGGCGCCCAACCAGACGGTGCTAGTTGGCCGTGATGCTGGGGCTGCCGTTGCCCGCCTGCTGCTGTTGGGCCTCGAACATGGCCTGGAAATTGACCTCGGTCAGCAGGATCGGCGGGAAACCGGCCCGGGTGCAGACATCACTGACGATGGCCCGCAGGTACGGATAGATCATCTGCGGACACACGATCTTGCGAATGCCTTCGAGTTGCTCGTCGGGCAGGTTGCGCATCTCGAAGATGCCAGCCTGCTTGGCCTCGATCAGGAACAGCGTGCGGTCCTTGAGCTTGGTCGTCACCGTGGCGGTGACCTCGACCTCATAGATGCCTTCGGCGATCTGCTGGTCGGCCATGCCCAGATGGATGTCGACCTGCGGCTGCTGTTGCTCCAGCAGGATCTGGGGTGAATTGGGCTGCTCGAGCGACAGGTCCTTCAGGTACATGCGCTGGATCTGGAAAACCGGGGTTTCGTTGTTGTCGGCCATGAGGATTCCGGGCAGGAACGCGCCCGCAGGTGCGGACATCGTCGGGTGACCCGCCGGGACCGGCGGGACGTTCGGTGGCCCGAGACAACCCGGGCCGGCAAAGGGCCGCGATTATCGCCGAGCGTCGCCGCTGCCGGGGCGGGGTGTCCGGCGGGCCGGGTGCGCGGCCATCAGGGCCCAGCGCCGGCGCCGAGCAGCGGCAGCAACCCGCCGGACCGGTCCAGGGCGATCAGGTCATCGCATCCACCCACATGGGTCTGGCCAATGAAGATCTGCGGCACGGTGCGGCGACCGGTGATCTCGATCATGTGGTCGCGCTGGGACGGGTCCAGGTCGACCCGAATCTCGTCAATGACCTCCACGCCCCGTTGCCGCAGCAAGGCCTTGGCCCGGACGCAGTAAGGGCAGTACTCGGTGGCAAACATGCGCACGGTGTTCATGACGAATGCCAGGCCGGCGTGGCCCGCTGTCGGATCCATGGAGGGCCGGATTTTCCGGCAGAAGCAAAAGGCCCTGCCAGCGCCTGGGCGCCGCGCCGACGGTCAGGCTGCCTTCGACCGCTCGATTGGCAGATTGGCCTCGCGCCAGGCCTTCAGCCCGCCAGCCACCGCCATTGCCCTCTCGAATCCGGCCTTGCGCAAGATGCCGGCCGCACGGCTGGCCCGCGCACCACTGGGGCACATCACCAGCACCGGCAGGGCCTTGTTGGTCGGCAGCCCGGCAGCGCCATCCAGGGCATTCAGCGGCACATGCCGCGACCCGGCCGCATGCCCGCCCGCAAACTCTGCAGCTTCGCTGACGTCGATCAGCACTGCCTTCTCGCGGTTGATCAGACGCACGGCCTCGGCGGACGACACCGACAAGCCACCAGCACGCTGCATGGACGGCGCCAGCAACATGCCGCCCGAGGCCGCCGCCAGCGCGACGAGCATCCAGTTGTCGATCAGAAACTGCACGAGAACCTTCCCATTACGGCCTGGCTGATGCCCGGCCAAAGGTGCGGATTATGCAAGCCTAGAATTCTCACCCCGGTTCACCGCCCGACCCGATGCCAACGTCGGGAGTGGACATCTGCCCTTGCATTGCCAACGCCATCCGATGCCGCAACTCGTCCTGATCCGCCATGGTGAATCGACCTGGAACCTGGAGAACCGCTTCACCGGTTGGACCGATGTCGAGCTGACGCCAACCGGCGTGGCGCAGGCGCGAGAAGCCGGCCGTCTTCTGAAGGCCGAGGGTTTCGAGTTCGACATCGCCTACACGTCGGTGCTTAAGCGCGCCATCTGGACGCTGTGGCATGCGCTGGACACCATGGACCGGACCTGGGTGCCGGTGGTCAACGACTGGCGCCTGAACGAGCGCCATTACGGTGCACTGCAGGGCTTGAACAAGGCTGACATGGCGCGCCAATACGGCGACGACCAAGTCCTGGTCTGGCGACGCAGCTATGACACGCCGCCGCCTGCACTGACCGCCGACGATGCCCGCTGCGAGCGGTCGGACCTGCGGTACGCGGCACTGGCACCGGACCAGGTGCCTCTGACGGAATGCCTGAAGGACACCGTGGCGCGCGTGCTGCCATGGTGGCACGAGGTGCTGGCGCCCGGGCTGCGCGCCGGGCAGCGCGCGGTCGTCGCGGCCCATGGCAATTCCATACGTGCTCTGGTCAAGTATCTGGACGGCATTTCGGATGCCGACATCGTCGGCCTGAACATCCCCAACGGCGTGCCCCTGGTCTACGACCTGGACGATGCGCTGCGCCCACGGTCGCGCCGCTACCTTGGCGATGCTGCGGCCATCGCGGCTGCAGCTGCTGCCGTGGCAGCCCAGGGCAACCGCTGATCTGGTCTGGCGACAGGCCGGCAATCGAGCGCGGCTTTAGCCGGCTTCCTGTCCCCTGGCGACGGCCTGCGCGACGTGATCGTGCAGGTGTTCGGCCAGGGCGCGACGGTCGGCATGGGCGCTGCCTTGGGGTGGCAGCACCGTGACCGTGACCTGAAGCCCTTGTGCGCCGGCGATCCGCCAAAGGGACTGTGCCAAGGTGTCCTCGCCGACCCAGGCCACGGCCTGGGTCTGGGGTCCGTCCGAATCCGCGTAAACCAGGCCGAGCGGCTGGATCGGCGTTGCTGTGGCAATGGCGGCCTGGAGCAGGTTGGCATGAAACGGCAGCAGGGTCCGACCATCGCCGGTCGTGCCCTCCGGAAAGACGGCCACCATGTCGCCGGCCTGCAGCGCCTGCGCAATCTGGTGCACGACGCGCAGCGCGTCTCGCTTGCGCTCGCGCTCCAGGTAGAGCGTTTCTGCAGCGCTGACCATACGGCCCAGCAACGGCCAGTGCCGGACCTCGGCCTTGGACACAAAGCGGGCCCGTGGGCACAGGGCATGGATGGCCAGGATGTCCAGCCACGACACGTGGTTGCTGACCAGCAGCGTGCCGCCGGGCCGGAACAGGCCGTGGTGCCGCAGTTCCACCCCCAAGGCGGACAGCACGGAGCGCGACCATGCCGCGATGCGGCGCTGCCGCTCGTCACGGCCGCAGCCTGGAAACCGGACCAGCACCTGCCAGGCGCCGCTGACCAGGCAGCCCACGGCCCGCAGCAGACGCAGCGCGGCGCGCAGCCGCGACGTCATGTGGCCGTCGCGTCGAAGGCCAACGCGCCGGCCAGCACGGTGGCCCGCACCCGGCCCGGCAATGCGGTGCCGCCCGATGCCGGTGCGAACGGCGTGTGCTTGCCCTGCGAGCGCAATGCCGAAGGTTGTGCCATCCAGATGGCGGCCGGATCGAACACACACAGGTCCGCCATACCGCCCACCTGCAGGCGGCCCGCGCTGTGCCGCATGCCGCCGATCGCGCCACCGAGCACCGCCGCCGGGCCACTGGACACCGCGGCCAGGCAACGTGGCAGGTCCAGCCCCTCGGCCTGGCCCCATTTCAGCGCCAGGCTCAGCAGCAGTTCAAGCCCGCTGGCGCCGGGCTCGGCTTCGGCGAAGGGCAGGACCTTGGCATCCGCCGCGACCGGCGTGTGGTCCGACACCAGGGCATCCAGCGTGCCGTCGGCCAGGGCCGCCCGCAGCGCGTCGCGGTCGCGCGCCTGACGCAACGGTGGTGTCAACCGTGCGGCCGCATCGAACCAGCCGATATCGACGTCGGTGAGGTGCAGCGAGTTGATGCTCACGTCGGCGCTGATGGGCAGACCCTCCGCCTTGGCGGCCCGCACCAGCGCCACGCCGGCCGCGCTGCTGAGCCGGCACAAGTGGACCCGGGCCCGGGTGACGCGGACCATCTCCATGACCGCGTGGATCGCCAAGGTCTCGGCCATCACCGGTACGCCGGCCAGGCCGAGCCGGGTCGCCACCTCGCCCGCTGCGGCCACACCTTTGCCCAGGCTGGCATCCTGTGGGCGCAGCCAGACGGTATAGCCGAAAGTGGCGGCGTACTGCAGCGCCCTCAGCAGCACCTGATGGTCCTGCAGTGCCACCTCGGCCTGCGAGAACCCGATGCATCCGGCCTCCGTCAACTCAGCCATCTCGGTCAGTGCCTGTCCGGCCAGGCCGCGCGTCAACGCACCAAGCGGAAACACGCGGCAGCTCGCCAGCCGTCGCGCCCGGAACTTCAGCATCTCCACCAACCCGGGTTCATCCAGCACCGGGTCGGTGTCGGGCAGGCAGACCAGGCTGGTCACGCCGCCGGCGGCGGCCGCGGCCAGCTCGCTTTCCAGCATGCCCTCGTGCTCCTGGCCGGGCTCGCGCAGCCGCACCGCCAGATCAACCAGGCCCGGCATCACGATGCAACCCGCGGCATCCAGCACCTGCGTGCCGGCCGGTACCTCAAGGCCGGGTGCTATGGCGTAGATCCTCTCGCCAGCGACCCAGACATCGGCCCGCTCATCCCGGCCGCTGAGCGGGTCGATCACCCGGCCGCCACGAACCACCAGGCCGTTGGTCGCGCTCGTCATGTGTCGGCCTCATTGCCGGCGATGATGGACATCACCGCCATGCGCACCGCGATGCCGAACGTCACCTGCGGAAGGATCACGCTGGCGCGGCCATCGGCCACCGACGAGTCGATCTCCACGCCGCGGTTGATGGGGCCGGGGTGCATCACGATCGCGTCCGGCGCCGCTGTGGCCAGCTTCTCCGCGGTCAGGCCGAAGGTCTTGAAGAATTCCGCCGCGCTGGGCAGCATCGCGCCACTCATGCGCTCGTTCTGCAGGCGCAGCATGATCACCACGTCGGCATCGCGCAGGCCTTCGGCCATGTCGTGGCACACCCGCACGCCCATGGCCGCCAGGTCGCCCGGCACCAGCGTGCGTGGCCCGACCGCCCGGATGTCCGGCACGCCAAGGGTCGTCAAGGCATGGATGTCCGACCGTGCCACTCGAGAGTGCGCGATGTCCCCGACGATGGCCACCCGCAGGTCGTTGAAGCGGCCCTTGAAGTGCCGGATGGCATACATGTCCAGCAGGGCCTGGGTCGGGTGGGCATGGCGGCCGTCGCCCGCGTTGACCACATGCACATGTGGCGCGCAATGCTGCGCGATCAGGAACGGCGCACCACTCTCGCTGTGGCGCACCACGAACATATCGGCGTGCATGGCCGAAAGGTTGGCGATGGTGTCCAGCAGAGACTCGCCCTTGGCCGTGGACGAGCGCGCAATGTCCAGGTTGATGACGTCGGCGCTCAGGCGCTTGGCTGCGATCTCGAACGTCGTGCGGGTGCGCGTGGAGTTCTCGAAGAACAAGTTGAAGACGCTCTTGCCGCGCAGCAGCGGGACTTTCTTGACCTCGCGGTCGTTGACCGAAAGAAAGCTGCCGGCGGTATCCAGAATGTGCACCAGCACATCACGAGGCAGGCCTTCGGTGGTCAGCAGATGCACCAGCTCGCCGTGGCGGTTGAGCTGGGGATGGCGGCGATGCAGCATCAGGCAGCGGCCGGCTTGTCGCGCACGCTGAAGCTGAAATGGCCATCGGCCGCGCGCGTCAGGGCCAGTTTCTGCGACGCCGGCAGGCTGACGCGTGCGGCCGCGATCAGGGGCTCGATCGGCAGCTCGCGGCCGCCGCGGTCCACCAGCACCACGAGCTGCACCGAGGCCGGGCGCCCGTAGTCGAACAGTTCGTTGAGGACAGCGCGGATGGTCCGGCCGGTGTAGAGCACGTCATCGACCAGTCCGACATGCGCCCCGTCGATGGCAAACGGCAAGGACGTCGCGCCACTACCGCTGGCCAGTCCCCGCTCGCCAAAGTCGTCCCGATGCAGCATGCTGGAGATGGCGCCGGGCTGCCCTGGCCGTCCCAGGTCGGTATGCAGCCGCTGGGCCAGCCAGGCGCCGCCAGACCGGATGCCCACCAGCTGGGTCACCGGCGGCAGCTGCGTCCGCACGGTCTGCAGCAGCTGCTCGTACAGGGCCTCGGCGTCCAGGGTCAGCATGGCGCGCCCTCGATCATGCGCAGGTGCTGCTCCAGGATCAGTGTCGCCGCAGCCGCATCGGCGTCGCGCGCACCCAGGGCCAGCGCCTCGGTGGTGGTCCAGCGCTCATCCACCTCGTGCACCGGCAACCGAAACCGCCCGTGCAACTGCCGCGCGAAGCGCTGGGCACGCTGGGTCTGCTCGTGCGGCGCGCCGTCAGGATGGCGCGGCACGCCCACAACCAACGCATCCGGCTGCCACTCGGCGATGAGCTGCGCGATGCGCTCGAAGCGCTCGGCGGCCGCGATGCCGCCAATTGGTGATGCGGTGAAGGTCAGGCTATTGCCACCGGCCACGCCGATGCGCCGTGTGCCGTAGTCGAAGGCCAGGAAACGGCGCTCGGCAGGCCGGGCGAGCGAATCCGCCTGCGTCGAGCCGATCATGCGTGCCCGGCTTCCTGGCTGAGCATGCGCGGGTCGATCCCCAGCAGCGACAGCGCACGGTCGTAGCGCTGCTCGACCGGTGTGTCGAAGACGATGGCGGGGTCGGCGTCGACATTGATCCAGCCGTTGCGGCCGAGTTCGTCCTCGAGCTGGCCAGCGCCCCAGCCGCTGTAGCCCAGTGTCACCAGCACGCGATGCGGGCCGGCGCCGTGGGCCATGGCCTCCAGCACGTCCTTGCTGGTGGTCATCGAAAGCCCACCGGGCACCGACAGTGTGGAGCTGTACGCTGGCGCGTCCGTCGCCTGCGGCTCATGCAGGACGAAGCCGCGCTCGGTCTGGACCGGTCCGCCGAAGTACACCGGCTGTTCGGCCAGCGCCCCCCCTTCCAGGCTGAGCTCCACCTTCTCGAACAACTGCTTGAGCCTGATCGAGATCGGCTTGTTGATCACCAATCCAAGCGCGCCCTTCTCCGTGTGCTCACACAGGTAGACCACGGTGCCGGCGAAGTTGTCGTCGGCCATGCCGGGCATGGCGATCAGAAACTGATTGGTGAGGTTGATCCGGGATTCGGACATGCCATGATTCTAGGAGGCGGTCGGGCTCGCATTCGGCCGACTTCGGTCGCCGCTGCTCTAGACACTGGGTTGATCCACTAGGCCACCTGGGTTCACCATGCCACACCGACTGCCGTCCGCTCTGGTCTGGTTCAGGCGCGACCTGCGCGCCGAGGACCATGCCGCACTCCACCACGCGTGTCGCCATGCGAAGCGGGTCTGGTGCGTGTTTGTATTCGACACCGCCATCCTGGACCCCTTGCCCAGGGACGACCGGCGCGTGGGATTCATCCACGCCGCGGTTGAAGAACTTGACCGCTCCTTGCGTGGCCTGGCTGAGCGCCAGGGTGTCGTTGGTGCCGGTTTGATCGTGCGACATGGTGACGCTGGCACCGAGGTGCCTGCCCTTGCGGCGCGGCTGGGTGTCCAGGCGGTCTATCTGAACCGGGACGATGACCCGGCTGCGCTGCGTCGGGATGCCCAGGTCCGCGGCGCATTGGCCAACGCCGGCATTGCCCAGCATGAAAGCAAGGACCACGTGATCTTCGAGCGCAGCGAGGTGCTGACGGGCAGTGGCACGCCGTACGGCGTCTTTACGCCCTACAGCCGGTCCTGGCTGGCAAAGTTGGACGATTCGCATCTGGGCGCTTTCCGCATCGACGACCATGCGGCGGCGTTGGCTCCGTTGCCCGAGGATGAGCGGGCTGGCATACCGCCGCTGTCCGCCCTGGGCTTCGCCTCGGCATTGGAAGGGCCGTCGGTCCTGCCAGGCGGCACCA
>JBJXHB010000298.1:0-3728 GCA_046160725.1 Aquabacterium sp. | reverse complement strand
ATGCCCGCCGGGCCGAGGTGCAGAAGCTGCTGGACGCGTTGAATGCCGCACCGAACAGCTTCCATGTGGCCGTCGAGGTGGCCAACATCTAGGCGCGGCTCAAGGCCGCCGACGCGGCCGCGAAGGCCAAGGACTTCCCGACCGCCATGAGCGAGGCCGCCGCGGCCAAGACCGCCGCCGAAGCGGCCAAGGGCTTCCTGTCCCAGTACGACGCCTTCACCGAGAAGCGCGACGAGGTGAGTGCGCTCGTCAACGCGCTGGCGGCCGGCAGTCCGGACTGGAACGCCAAGCCGTTTCGCGATGCAATCGTGGCCGCAGGTGCCCTTGTCGAGCCGTCCAAGCGGGATTTCACCAAGGCCATGGCCGACCTGAACCAGGGTGTCGCCGAGTTCAGCAAGCTGTTCCGCACGATCTGCCTGGACGACCTGAAGCCCAAGGTCACGGCGCTGAAGACGCATGCCCAGGCCAAGGCCATCGAAGCCGAGGTGAAGAAGCTCGAGGCCCTGCTGGCGCTGCAGGAGCCCGACCTGAATGCCAAGGCCTGGCGCAAGGCACGCCTGCGCGCCGACGTCATCTTCAACACCGCCCTGCGCCTGCAAGGGCAGGCCGACCGCGGCGGCGCCTATGCCGGCCTGCGCAAGACCGTGACGGAACAGCTGGCCCAGGTCATCAAGCTGCCGACGCTGAAGACCTTGCAGGTGGAGCTGGCACGCGCCCTCAAGGAGGCCGATGCCATCGGCAATGCTCAGGAGGGGCGCTGGGAGGACGGCGTCGACGCGCTGAAGGCCCTGCAGGAGCGGCTGCGCGCGGCCCGCCTGCTGGACACCGAGTCGCAGACCTGGACCCGCGAGCGCGGTGAGGCCGAGGCCGAGCTGGGCAAGGTGCTGGCCCATCCGGCGGCCGCCCGGGTCAAGGCCGAGAGTCAGGCGGTGCGGCAGCAGATCGACGCGGCCATGAAGCTGGCGCTGGACAGCGGGCCGGTGGGCGCGCCGGTGATGCTGCAGGGGCTGGTCGGGCCGCAGGACTTTGCTGCCGCGCGCCGCGGGCTGCTGCGCAGCTGGGCCGACGTGCAGACGGCGCTGGCGCTGGCCGACTCACTCAAGGGAACCTCCACGGCCCAGGCGACCCTGGCTGCGAACCCGGACGCCGCCAAGGCCACGCAGGTGGCCAGGACCCTGCGCGACCAGTACTCGGTGGCGGCCAACGCGCCCTTCGCCGACCTGGCCCAGCCCGAGCTGGTGAGCACGAAGGCGTCGCTGGATGAGGCCGACAAGGCAATGGCCGCCAAGACCCTGCCGGCCGCACTGAAGGCGCTGGACCAGGCGGTGCTGAACCTGGAGGCGGCACGCCGCCGTCAGGTGGAGCAGTCCAGGGTCCAGGCCATGCACGGCGTGGTCGTGAAACAGCGCGATGCGCTGGCCAAGGGCACCCACGGCAAGGCCCTGAAGCCGCGCCTGGCCGACCTGACCCAGTCGCTCGACGCGGTGATGCAGGCCATGACCAACGCCGACTATCCCGGCGCCATGGCGCAACTGCGCATCGCCCAGGACCGTGCCAGGTCCGGGGAGGCCGACGCCCTGGTGCTTGACGGCCTGGCCCAGCGCCGTCAGGCCCTGGGTCAGGAGCTGGCCGCGCCGGATGCCAAGGCCGTCAAGGCCGCGGTGGACAAGACGATCAAGGCGGCGGACAAGGCGGCCGCGGCGCTGCAGTTTGGCCAGGCCGACCAGCTGTTGCGCAAGGCGTCCGGCCAGATCAAGGCGGCGCGCGTCAAGCAGCTGGCCAAGGCCGGCAAGGACAGCGCAGGCGCTGTCGAGCAGCAGGCTCGCGAGATGATCGATGCGGCCGGCCCGGGCGCGGTGGACGACCTGATCAAGGAGATCGACCCCAAGGTGGCGCCCGAGGTGCTGGCAGCCCTGGCCAAAGCGCGGTTTGACTGCGACATCGTGGTCGACAAGGGCAAGGACCCGCAGCTGTCGATCAAGCGCATGTGCGAGCTGATGGCCAAGGTGCCGGACGATGTGAAGGGCAACCCCAGCCTGAAGAAGATCGTCCATCGCGACACGCCGTTCCCGTTCTACCAGCAGGCCGAGAAGGGCGTCGTGATGAATTCGCGGCCCAAGGCGGCTGGCAAGCCGGAGTTCAGCAAGAAGGGCGCCAAGGACCGCCTGCCCGAGCGCGAGAAGGACTGCGAGCCGGCCAACACCAAGGCGGAGGACCTGTTCGACTTCAACATGCTGCACGAGCTGGCGCACTCCATCGACGATGCCAAGGGCTACATGGCGCAGCACATGGGCGCCAGCGACCATGGCGGCTGGATCGACCATGGCGCGGACATCGACGCGGTGGCCAAGGTCGTCGGCAAGCACTTCAAGTTCACGGGCGACCCGCGCCAGCATGCCTACATCGTCGACGTCATCCTGGGCAACAGTCCGGTCTACCCCGAGGCGCCCAAGGGCCAGGAGGAGGCCTGGGCCAATGCCATGGTCGACATCATGGGCTGGGCCCAGAAGGCCAGCGCGGCCAACGTCTGGGACAACCAGGCGGCCTGCAATGCCATCACGCTGGAAGATGGCCGCATCTACTACCAGGGCTATCCCAACGCCTGGTTCAGCTACGACGCGTCGGCGCGCAAGCGCGGCATCACCAGCTACCAGTTCCGGGCGCCCGGCGAGTGGTTCAGCGAGCTGTATGCGGCCTACAAGATGGAAAAGCTCAAGCCGTCGCATCCAGCGGTCAAGTGGCTCGCCACGCTGAAGATCTGACCTGCAGGAGCTGCCGATGTCCGTCTTCGAGTCAACCCAGGTTGCCTGCCCCTCGTGCGGCCAGGTGCAGGCCTGCGAGCTGGTGCACAGCGTCAACGCCGTGCGCCGGCCCGACCTGCGCCAGGCCATCCTGGACCGCCAGTTCCAGCGCCAGGCCTGCGTGGCCTGCGGCGCCAGTTTTCGCGTACCACCGCGCTTCACCTACCTGGACCTGAAGCGACGCCAGTTCATCGGCGTGTTCCCGCCTGAGCCGACTGATGCGGCAGCCGATGCGGCGCATGTGCGCGACGCCTTCGAGCGGGCCTATGGCGCCGGCACCGACGGCGCCGCCCTGGCCGCGGACATGGTGCCGCGCGCCGTCTTCGGCTGGCCGGCACTGACCGAGAAGCTGCTGTGTGGCGATTTCGGCATCGACGACGCCGTGCTCGAGCTGTGCAAGGTGGCGGCGCTGCGCCGCGCCGGCCGGGTCGACCTGCGGGCCGACCGGGAATGGCGCCTGATCGGGCGCGATGGTGACCAGCTCGCCCTGGGCTGGCTGGACCCGGCCAGCGAGGACTTGTCCGACAGCATCGAGGTGCCGCGCGCCCTGGTCGGCGAGATCGCGGCCGCTCCGGCGGCCTGGGACGGGCTGCGGGCGGCCGTCACCGGCGACACCTGGGTCGACTATCGACGGTCGCTGGCCTGACGGCCGGTTGGCACTGAAACCATTCGCCCACCTCTCTGATCTTCATCCACACCGAGGAGACCGCCATGGCCCTGAAAGTTGACCTGCCGGAGGAGCTGACGCCGGCGTATTTCAAGAAGCATCTGGAGGCTGCTGCGGCGGCGTCGGGTGCAGGGCTGAACAAACAGCTGGCGGCGGTGACGAAGGCGCACACGTCGATCAGCTGGAAGGCGTTTGATGTGCCGGGTGGGGGCAAGGCGGCGGAGCTGCAGGAGCTGCACAAGGCGCTGAAGGCGGAGATT
>JBJXHB010000297.1:0-2550 GCA_046160725.1 Aquabacterium sp. | reverse complement strand
CGATGTAGACCACCCGGCCACTGCGGTCCAGGCTCTTCAGCGCCGGCATCGGGCTGCCGGTGTGCAGGTTCTCAGCCTCGTAGTCGTCCTCGATGATCACCATGTCGCTGGACTGCGCCAGCGCCAGCAGCCGCTCGCGGCGCTGCAGCGGCAGCGTGGTGGTGGTCGGGCTCTGGTGCGACGGCGTGACGAACAGGTAGTCCAGCGGCGGCAAGGCGTCCACCTGCAGGCCCTGCCCATCCAGCGCCAGCGGCACCCAGTGCGGCCGGCGCAGCGCGAAGGCGTTGCGGGCATGCGGATAGCCCGGCTCCTCGAAGCCCAGCCGCGTCTGGTCATCGAGCAGGGTTTCGGCCAGCAGATGAAAGGCCTGCTGCGCCCCGACCGTGATCAGGATCTCCTCGGCCAGGGCAAACACGCCGCGCGCCGGCAGCACGCGCTGGCGGATCTCCTCGACCAGCTCCGGCACGTCCTCGCTGTCGAGGTCTGGCGCCCATTGCGGCAAGTGCGCGCGGGCCAGGCTGCGGGCGCAGCACTCGCGGAACTCCTCGACCGGAAACAGGGCCGGGTCGTGCTGGCCGTAGATGAAGGGATAGGGCGCGTCGCGCCAGTGGGCCGGCTTGCCCAGCCGATGCGCCTTGGCCATGGACCGGCGCACCCGGGCCGACCAGTCCGGTGCCGCGGTCGTGGCCAGCCGCACCACTGGCCCGCCGCCGGGGCTGGGTGCGACCGGCGTCTCGACGGACGCGCCGGTTCCGCCTGCAAGCGCCAGGTCGACGCGCGCGATGCCGCGACCGGCGGCAACGGTCATGCCGCTGCGCGCGTGGGCCCGCAGGAAGCCTTCGTCAACCAACAGTTGGAACGCGGCCGTCACGGTGTTGCGCGACAAGCCCAGCACCCGGGCCAGCTCACGGCTGGACGGCAGCGCGGCGCCCTCCGTCAGGCGGCCGGCCAGGATGGCCTGCACCACGGCCTGGCGTAACCGGGTCTGCAGGGGCAGGGTGTCCGGACCCGACAGCGCCAGCAGCTGCCCCCATTGCGCATGGCGGACCATGCCGCGGCGCCGCGCCGGCGCGGCTGGCGGGACGGGGCGCAGATGGGGTGGCATGGGTGGCGGCACAGCTGCTGGGCATTCTCAACGCCAGAACTTGCCGCACAGGCCGCGGTAGACAAAGGCCGCCGTGGGCTTGGCCGGCAGGCTGCCCTCAGGCTCCAGCGACACGGCCAGCTCCACGGCGGGGAAGAACAGGCGCTCGGCCTCATCGGGTAGCGGCAGGCGGGTGAATTTGTCCCGGCCGGCACCCGGTACCGGCGCCACAACGCTCACCTGGCCATCCTTGTCGATGCGCCACAGCACAGCCTGCAGGCCGGGCGGTACGTTGATCGGGGCCAGAGTCTTCAGCTCCATCTCGCGGCCACGGCGCAGCGCCGAGACGATCAGACCGGGCCGGCCGTCGGCCGTGGCCAGCACGCCGACATAGCTCTCCGGCAGCAGCGCCTGTGCCGGCGCAGTTGGCCGCAGCGCCAGCCACAGCGGCGGCCCGGCCAGGCCCAGCAGCAGGCCCAGGGCCACGCCCAGCACCGGCCCCGGCCGCACCCAGGCGCGCCAACCGGCCGCGGGCGGCTTCAGGGCGGGCGGCCGCCAGCGTGGCGCCGGCAGCGGTACGTCGGGCAGGCTGTCGAACAGCGGTGCCAGCCGTGCGGACCAGTCGGCCAGTGCCAGGGCCACGCCACGGTGGCGCTGGGCCAAGGCCAGCAGGCGGCGTGCCGCCGGGCCGCGCAGGCTGCCCGCCACATAGGCGGCGGCCAGGCGGTCCACCAGCTCCGGGTGGTCGTGCCAGCGGGTCGTCATGGCGCACGGTCCTCGACGCGGCCGTCCATGCAGGTGCGCAGGCGCAACAGCGCGCGACGCACCCAGGCCTTGATCATGCCGAGCGGGCGGTTCAGCCGCGCGCTGATCTGCGGATGGCTGAGCCCGTCCAGGAAGCCCAGCAACAGGGCGCGCCGGGGTTCCGCGTCCAGGCCTTCCAGGCAGTGCGCCAGGCGGGCGTCGATCTGCCGCTCGAGCAGCTGCTCGGGTGGGCCGGCCAGTGCCGACGCCACATCATGCGCACGTTCCTCGCCGCTGGCGTCCACCCATTGCAGCGGCTCCTCGGGCCGGCGCCGGCGCTGCAGGTCGATGGCGCGGTTGCGCGTCACCACCTGCAGCCAGGCCAGGCTGAGCGGCTGCGCCGCCAGCGTGGGCGTGCGTTGTGCCCACAGCGCCGACATGACCTCATGCAGCACGTCCTCGGCCTGGCTGCGGTCGCCCAGCACGCGCAGTGCAATCGCCAGCAGCCGCCCGCCAACGCGACGGTACAGCGTGTCCATGGCCGCAGCGTCGCGCAGCGCGATGCGCGCGAGAAGTTGCGGTATGTCGGCGGCAGGCTGCACGCGTCCAGCTTAGCTTCGGCGGCGGCGCAGCGCCAGGGCGGCAACGCCCAGGCCCATCAGCGCCCAGGTGCCGGGCTCGGGCACCGCGACCAGCGGCTCGGCATACAGGAAGTCATCCAT
>JBJXHB010000296.1:0-13416 GCA_046160725.1 Aquabacterium sp. | reverse complement strand
CAGGCCCGCGGCCGCAGTGCCGACGCGCGCGAGGGCATCGGCGCCTTCCTCGACAAGCGCCCGGCGGTCTGGCCGGACCGCGTCAGCGCCGGCCTGCCGGTGCTGCCGTTCGGCGAGGAGCCCGGGTTCGAGTGAGAGCGGCGGGCCGCCGACGTCTTCGTACGCCTGCCCGTCCAGCGGCTATCCTGCGCGTGCGACCTTCCGGTATGGCCGGCACTCCGCCTGGCCCTGGATGTCGCCTCCGGAAGGTGGCCTCATGGTCGATCGAAGAAGCGTCGTGCGGGCTGCCGGCGCGATGGCCGTCCCGGCTTTCGCGGTACCCCTGGCGTGGTCGCAGGCGCCGTCCCGGATGGCGCGCGTGGGCTACATCTCGCTGCGGCCGGGCCCGAACGAATTCGACCAGGCCTTCGTGCGTGGCATGCGCGAGCGCGGCTGGATCGAGGGCCAGAACCTGGCAATCGACTTCCGCTGGGCCGCCTTCGACCGCAACCGCGTGGCGCCGCTGGTGGCCGAGCTGCTGGGCCTGCAGCCGACCCTGATGGTCTGCGCGGATGTCGGCATTGCCCCGGTGCGGTCGCAGAACCCGGCCATGCCCATGGTGCACCCCGCGCTCGGCGATGCGGTGGCGAGCGGCGTCACCACCAGCATGGCCCGGCCGGACGGCCATGTCACCGGCATCTCGGTGCTCGCCACCGAGCTGGCGGCCAAGCGCATCGAGCTGCTGAAGGAGGCGGTGCCCGGCCTGCGTCGTGCCGCCGCCCTCTACACCGCCGGCCCCAACCCGCCGACAAGGGCCCTGCAGATCAGCGTGGCGGCGGGCAAGGACCTCGGCGTCGAGGTGGTCGAGATGCCGGTGCCGCTGCCGCAGGGGGTCGACGCCGCCTTTGCCGATGCCGTGCGCCAGGGCGTGCAGGGCGTGGCCATCATCTCCAGCCTGCCGACGATCACCTATCGCGCGGCGCTTGGCGAGCTGGCGCTGAAGCACCGGCTGGCGACGATCTTCGCCAACCGGGCCTACCTGCGCGGCGGCGGGCTGATGAGCTACGGCCCCGACCTGGAAGCGGCCTTCCACCGCAGCGCCTACTTCGTCGACCGGATCCTCAAGGGCGCCAGGCCCGCCGAGTTGCCGATCGAGCAGCCCAGCACCTTCCAGCTGGCCTTGAGCCAGGGCACCGCGCGTGCCCTGGGCCTGCGCCTGCCGCAGGCCCTGTTGCTGCGCGCGGACGAGCTGATCGGGTAGCCGACGCGGCGCCGCGTTACAGCGTGCGCAGGCTGATCGGCGGTGACGCGGCCGCCTCCACCGGCGCCGGGCCCAGCGCCTCCAGCCAGTCCAGCACGTAGACCGGCTTGGCGAACAGGTAGCCCTGGAACTCCTGCACGCCCATCGCGCGCAGGGTCTCGAACTGCGCCTGCGTCTCCACGCCCTCGGCCACGGTGGTCATGCCGAGTGCGCGGCACAGGCCGACGATGGCCTCCAGCAACGGCCGGCCGCGCGCGTCCCGGTCCAGCCCGAGCACGAAGCTGCGGTCGATCTTGACCTTGTCGAAGGGCAGGTTCTGCAGGTAGCCCAGCGACGAGTAGCCGGTGCCGAAGTCGTCCAGCGCGAGCTGGAACCCGGCCGCCCGCAGGCGATGCAGCAGCGGCTGCACGGCCGCCATGCCGTGCACGAAGGCGGACTCCGTCACCTCCAGCTCCAGGTGCCGCGGCGACACGCCGTGCTGGCGGCAGGCCGCCAGCAGCGTCTCCTCGATGTCGCTCTGCTGCAGCTGCTTGGGCGACAGGTTGACCGCGAGGTGGATGTCGTGGCCGCGCTCGCGCGCCTTGGACACGGTACGGGCGGCGGCGTGCATCGCCAGCCGGCCCAGCTGGTGGATCAGCCCGACCTGCTCGGCCAGCGGGATGAACTCCGCCGGCGACACCGCGCCGAAGGTGTCGGTGGCCCAGCGCATCAGCAGCTCGGCGCCCACCACGCGGCCCTGCGCGTCGACCTTGGACTGCGCGGCGAACCGGAAGCCATTGCGGTCGGCGTCGGTGCGCAGCAGGCTGAGCATGCGCAGGCGGCGCTGGGCGTCGCCCTCCAGGCCCAGGTCGTAGAACATCAGCTGGCCGCGGCACTGCTCCTTGGCGCCGTACAGCGCGGTCTCGGCGCGGCGCAGCAGCGTGGCCGGCACGCTGCCGTCGCGTGGCGCCAGCACCGCGCCCATGGTGGCGCCGATGGCCGCCTCGTGCTGGCCCAGCCGCAGCGGCTTGCGCAGCAGGTCCTGCACCGCCTGGGCGGCGGCACGGACCTGCGGCTCGCCGCTGCCGTCGGGCAGCAGCACGGTGAACTTGTCGCCGCCCCAGCGGCCGACCAGCGCCGGTGGCGGCATGGCCTGGGCCAGCAGCTCGCCAACCTTCTTGATCAGGGCATCGCCGGTATCGTGGCCGAAGGAGTCGTTGACGACCTTGAAGCCGTCCAGGCCAATGAACAGCAGCCCAAGGTCCACCGGCTCGCCGTGGCGGTCCAGGCGACGCTGCAGCTGGTCCTCCAGCGCGGCGCGGTTGGGCAGGCCGGTGATGCCGTCCACGGTGGCCATGCGCTCCAGACGCGCCAGCGCGCTGCGGCGCGCGCTGATGTCGCGCACGGCAATGATGAAGCTGGCCGGCGCGCCGGCCTCGGCCAGCACGGCGGTGGCCGTCACCTCCACCGGGACGCGCCGGTCCTTCAGCTGGAGCACGCGCTCGGTGCGCCAGGTGTCCTGGCCCAGCAGGCGGTCCAGGATCAGGTCACCCAGGTCGATGTGGCGCTGCAGCGACTGGCCCAGCAACTGCTCGGCATTGACCGCGAGCAGGGCGCACATGGCGTCATTGGCCTCGATCACGCGCCAATGCGGGTCGACCACGACCAGGCCGTCGCGCATGCTGGCAAAGGCATGGGCCATCAGGCGCAGCGACTCCTCGGCCTCGCGCTGGGTGGTGATGTCCTTGATGGTGCCGATCACGCGCTCGATGTCGCCGGCGTCGTTGCGCTTGAGCGCGCGGCCGCGGATGCGCACCCAGCGAAACGCGCCGTCGTGGTGCAGGCGGAAGGCGATGTCGATTTCGGGGCGCGAGCCGTTGCGATGCAGCTCCCAACCCAGCCGCAGCGCCTGCCGATCGTCGGCATGGACGTCCTCCATGACCTCGTCCATCGGGCGGTCGTGCCACTGCACGGGCCGGCCGCCCAGGTCGAGCCGGTCCAGGCGCAGGCGGCGGCCCTCGGCCATCCACTCCCAGATGCCCTCGCCGCTGGCCCACAGGGCCAGCTGGAGCCGGTGCTCGGACTCGCGGACGCTCTGCAGCGCCGTGAACACCTCGCGGCTCTTGTCCTCCAGCAGTCTCTCGGCCGCCTTGCGCGCCGTGCGCTCGCGGCGGACACGCCGAGCCAGCAGGTCGGACCCGTCGGTGCCGTCCAGCGGCATCGGCATGGACATCGGCATGGAGTCGGCGAACCCGGGCCGTCCGCCCGCGTCGAAGCCTATCGGCGATCCTTCGGACACGATGCTCAGGCAGCGACGGCCTGGTCGACCGGCACGCGCGTCAGTTCGAACAGCGTGCCGCCCTCCGGTGCCGGGCGTGTCTCGATGCGGCAGGGCTCGCGGTAGAAGTCCGTGACACCCTCCATCAGCCCCAGCGCGAGCGAGTCCATGCCGCGGGGTGACCGGTAGCGCAGCGTCATCGCGCCGTCGTCGCGCGCCAGGACGTCGAAGCGCGGCAGCATGGCCTGCGGATACAGCTTGCGCACCTCGACGTGGATCTCGCCATCGATCGAGGCCAGGAAGTCGAAGACGTTGCGGTGGCGCTGGAACATCGGCGGATACAGCTGCGTGAACCGCCCGAGCAGGTGCCGGCCGAAGGCGCGCACCAGGTCCGGCACCGCGACGCCGCTCAGGCGCGAGAGCTCCACCACCATGGCCACCAGCTCGTCATGCGGGTAGTAGCCGACGGCGGTGTAGGCACCGTCGCGGCCGCCGGGCGCGGCGGCGATCACCTGCTCGGCCACCTGTGGCGGAAAGCGATCCTCCATCATCTCGATGAACTCGGTGAAGACCATTCCCAGCATGGCAGGCTCCTGACCGCGGCACAGGCGGTGGTCCTGCAGTGTGGCCAGCCCACGCCAGCGCGGAAAGCCGGAACAGCATGGCCGGCGGGCGGCATTTCGCGGCCGGGCCGGCCGCGGGCCCGCTACGCCGGCCTTACGGCCGCCGCCGGCCGCGGCTCGCGGATCGGCAGGTGGACCAGGGCCGCGCCGACGGCCAGCACGATGTCGGCATACCAGACCCAGTCGTAGTGGCCGCTGCGGGCATAGGCCCAGCCACCCATCCAGGCGCCCAGAAAGCCGCCCAGCTGGTGCGTCAGCATGACGATGCCGAACAGCGTTGCCATGTGGGTCGGGCCGAAGAAGCGAGCCACCAGCGTGGCCGTGGGCGGCACCGTGGACAGGAAGGTCACGCCCATCACGGCGGCAAACACCAGCATCACCGTCGTCGTCTTGGGCGCCAGCACGAACAGCAGCACCGCCACGGCCCGCGTGGCATAGACCAGCGACAGCATCGACTTGAGTCGCCAGCGCCCGCTGCCCACGGCCCAGCCCATGGCCAGGCTGCCGACGATGTTGAACAGCCCGATCAGCGCGATCGCCCAGCCCGCCACCTGGGGGGGCAGGCCGCAGGATGCGATCACCCCGGGCAGGTGGGTGCCCAGGAAGGCGACGTGGAAGCCGCAGACCAGGAAGCCGATGCCCAGGTAGCGGTAGCTCGGGTCGGCCAGGGCCTGCCGGATGGCCGCGCCGGTGCCCAGGCGTGCGGCCTCTCCCGGGGCGGCCGTCTGCGGCGGCGCGCCACGCAGCACCCAGGCCGCCGGCAGGGCCAGCAGCGACACCGCGGCTGTGAAATAGATGGCCGCCATCCAGCCCTGGGCGGTGCCGATGGCGGCCAGCGTGGGCGCGAACAGGAACTGGCCGAACGAGCCGCCGGCATTGACCACGCCGGTGGCCAGGCCGCGCCGGCTGGCGTCGACCAGCCGGTTGGTGGCGGCCATCAGCACCGCCGGCCCGGCCAGGCCCGCACCGCCGGCCGACAGCACGCCGATGGCCAGGACCAGCCCGGCCGTGCTGCGCATCAGCGGGATGAGCGCGGTGCCCAGCGCCACCAGCACTATGCCCACCACCAGTACCCGGCCCGCGCCCCAGCGGTCGGCCACGATGCCGGCCAGCGGCTGTGTCAGGCCCCACCACAGCTGCCCGAAGGCGAAGGCCAGGCTGACGCTGGCCAGGCCCAGGCCGGTGGCCGAGTTGATGTCGCCGACGAACAGGCCCATCGACATGCGGGCGCCCATGGTCACGGCAAAGATGCCGGCGGCGGCCAGCAGCACCAGCAGCCAGGGGCGGGCGAGGGCAGGAGCGGGGGTCATGGGGTGGCTCATCGCGGCCGCTCGAAGCCGCCCTCCACCCAGCGCTGGGCGCTGTCGGCGTTGAGCTTGAAGCCGGCCGCCACCTTGACCTGCGCCAGCATCCGCTGGCCGTCGTCGTGCGCGCTCAGCAGCGCATAGGGGTCGTCCGCGTCGGGCACGATGTCCAGCTTGACGGCATAGGACACGCCGTCCACATAGATGTCCACCCGCTTGTGCAGCAAGGCCTGCAAATGCTGCTCGTGGCGCCGCACCACCTCGTGGGCGGTCTTGACCAGGGTGTTGAAGGCGTTGGTGTCCAGCGGCTTGGGGTTTTTCTTGTCGCGGCCCATGGTCCAGGGGCCGACCAGCGCCGGCTCGGCCTGGCCGTCGGGCGTCATCGACACCGCCCAGCCGTCGTCGTCCTCGTTCTTGATGACCTGCGCCGTCCAGCCGTTGTCGCGCCAGGTGCGGGCTTCGTGGATGGGCTCGGCAGCGGCTTCTGGCGCTGGGGTATCGGTTGGCGGGTTGGGTTTCATCAGCGCATGCTAACGGTGCAGGGGAATCGCAAAGGCTGCCTATAGTTGCGGCCATGAGCGCAGCCCCGTGACCGCAGCCAACGACCAGGACCGCTGGTTGGCGCAGGTGCTGGGCGTGCAAGTCCCGGCGGGCGCCGGCCGTGGTGCGCCGGCCGCAGCGGCCGCTGCGGTGGCGCCCCCGAAAGCGGGCCCAACGACACCGCCCGCGACGCCGCCCAAAACACCGCCCAAAACACCGCCGACGACACCGCCCGTGGCCGCGATCGCCACGGCGGTCACCCCGCCGAAACCGCCGCCACGCAGGCCGGTGAAGGTGGCGCCGGCGGTCGATGCGGTACCACCGCCGCCCAAGCCGGTGGCGCCGCTGGACGCCCCCGGCCGGCCGCGGTCCAACGCCGTCATCGCACCGGTCAAGCCGGTGGCGCCGTCCGAGCCGGTCAAGGGTGCCAACGGCAAGAAGATGACGGTGGCGCGCGGCGCCAACGGCAAGGTCACGCTGGTCGCCCCGCCGCCGCAGGTGGAGGTGCTGACGCTGTCCGGCGGTGGCGGCAAGGGCGCGGCCATGCCGGGTGCGGTGCGGGCCCTGGAGCGCTCTGGTGTGATGAAGGACGTCAAGCTGATCACCGGCGCGTCCGTGGGCTCGATGACCGCGGCCATGGTCGCGGCCGGGGCCACGGCCGACGAGTTCGCGGCCATCGCCAACGACCCCAAGATCGCGTCGACGATCAAGGAGGGCAAGAACATGGCCGAGGTCATCTTCGGCGGCGGCCTGGACGGCGACGGCCTGGAGGGCCTGGTGCGCGCCAAGATGTGCGGCAGCATGGGCAAGCGCATCATCGAATACATCCAGGCCGAGACGGCGGCCAACCGCAAGCCCGACGCCGGCGTGCTGGCCATCGCCAAGAAGATCGCCGACGGCCAGCACGGCCCGACCTTCGGCGACCTGCGCGTGCTGTCCAAGGTGATCCCGGCCATCAAGGAGGTGTCGGTGTCGGTCTCGTTCATGGGCCAGGTCGACCCCAAGACCGGCAAGATGACCAAGGGCCAGCCGCAGACCATGATGTTCAACGCGGACACCGAGCCCGACATGGAGGTGGCGCTGGCGGTGCAGGCCTCGGCGGCGCTGCCGCCGGTGTTCAAGCCGGTGGACATACCGCTGTCGTCGGGCATCACCGCGCGCTTCCAGGACGGCGGCGTGCTGAACAACGCGCCCACCCCGGACAGCACCGGCGCCGAGCGCGAGGTGGACCCGGTGCCCGACAGCCGTGGCATGACCTTCGTCTTCGAGAGCGACGAGTCGAAGGCCGCCCTGACCGGCGACGCGGTGCCGCACAAGGACTGCATCGCCGACTACCTGACTGGTGCCGAGCACAGCGCCGCCACCTATGGGCAGTACCGGGGCCTGGCCGATCATCCGGAGGATGTGGTGATGCTGCCGCTGAGCTTCGACATGCCGCCGCCCAAGAAGGGCGGCAAGGGCGAGCACAAGGACTTCACCGGCTTCCTCAGCGGCACGGTCAACTTCGACATGGACCTGCCGGACAAGCTCAAGCTGCAGGACCTGGCCGACGAGGCCACCACGGCCCAGATCCAGAAGCGCCAGCAGCCGCAGGCGCGCGAGTTCGACAGCGTCGAGCAGATGCTGATCTGCATCCCGCGCGCCGACCTGGCGGCCATGGCGCTTGACGGTTTCGACGGTGCGGCTGGGGCGCTGAAGTTCCGCGACGAGGTGACGGCCATCGTGGCGCAGCTGACCCAGCGCGTGCAGGCGCTGGCCAGCCAGCCGGCCAGGACCTGGCCACAGGACGCCGAGGTGGCCGCGGCGCTGGCGACGCTGGAGCAGATGAGCAAGGGCAACACCGACCGCCAGGGCTTCGTCGCGCGCGAGCTCAACCGCAGCGGCAAGCTCGACGGCCTGCTGCAGGCCGCGCGCCAGTGTGGCGCCGACGACGACAGCGACGTGCTGGAGATCAGCCTGGGTGTCAACGACGCCCTGCTGGCGCGCGCCCATGCCAAGGCGGTGCTGCGCGACGTGATCTATCCGAAGATGGTGCGCACCGACCCCAAGGGTGTCTCGGGCCTGCTGCTGGACCAGGTCGACGACCGGCTGCGCGCGGCGGACTCACCCCAAGCGGTCAACGACGCGCTGCGTATGCTGATCAACTACTACAGGGCGAAGTCCGACCCGCTGGGCGTGTGGGGCCACAAGGCCTTCACGAACCAACTGCAGGCCTGCCTGATGAAGCTGTCCACATGACCTTGCCTCGGCCGCCTGCCATGTCCGCCTGCCATGCCGCCCCACGCCCCGCCCGGAGTTGACCCATGACCGCCCTTGTCAAGACACGCGCCCTGTATGCCGAGCTGGCCAATGCCCTGGGCGTGGCCGAGCTCAAGCCCGACGCCAACGGCGGCATCCAGCTCAGCGTGGGCGAGGACACCACGGTGGTGCTGTTCGGCCAGGATGACGTCCAGCTGCTGGTGGTGGTGCCCATCGTGGCGCTGCCGCGCGACCCGGACTATGCGCTGGTGGCCTGGCTGCTGCGGCGCAACTTCTACGACTCGGATCTGCTGCCCTTCCGCATCGCTGCCGACCAGCATGCCAACCTGGTGCTGTGGGGCCGCGTGCCGCTGCAGGGCCAGACGGGCGAGCGCCTGGCCGGCCTGCTCGATGTCGTGGCCACCGAGGTCGGCCGGATCCGGGCCGAGGTGTCGGGCGAGGGCGAGTAGGGGCGGCCTGCGCCTCAGAACCGCATCCGCAGGCTGTACCCCAGCGCCACGGCGTGTCCGCGCGGGCTCTGCGCATCGGGGCGCAGCCAGAACTGGCCGACCGCCAGTTCACCCACCAGCCAATCCTTGTACAGCGGTTGTTGCCACTTGGCCAGAACACCCCGGTCCGACATGCCCACCCCGGTGCCCTGCGTGCCGGTGCCACCGAACAGCAACTCCAGGCTCAACAGTCGTTGCGGGCCGAAGTCGCGGTACACGCCCAGGGCGCTGGACCACTCTGCGTTGCGCGTTTCCTGGGTGATGGTGGCCGCACCCTGCCAGCGCAAGGTCCAGGGCGCTTGCAATGCGTGCTCATAGTTCAGTGCCGTGGTCGAGCCAAACCGATCGTCGCGAGACCAGAACAGCGTCTCGCGCAGCGCCAGCACGTGGCCGGGTGCCAGCACCCAGGGCTTGTCCCAGCGCACCTGCGCAAAGGGCTGCAGGTGCGCACCGACGCCGACGCGAAAGCTGAAGTCGTCTCCCAACATGCCGCCAAGGCCGCCCAGGAACGACCGGTCCCCAGGGCGGCTGACCAGCACCTGCCGCTGGCGGACAGAAGGCTCGGGGGTGTCCCGGACGGTCTCACGCGGGTTGTCACGGCCCACGAACAGATAGGCGCTCTTCTCGAAGTTGGGCAGTCGGAACCGCGCCGCGAAGCGCAGGTCCACGTCGGTGCCCCGGTCCTGGCGGTGAAACACGCTCAGGCTGAGCTGCCCATGGCTGACCTTGCCGCCTTCTTCAAAGGGCGTCTTGCCGAACCAGCTGTCCACGCCACGTGCCAGACGTTCCGACCAGTCCCGTGTTTGCGCGCGTGCGTTGTCGATCATGGGACGCTCCGGCTCGGCCGCCGGCGCATCGGCTTGACTGGCCGCCAACGCAAGGCCCGGCAAGAGGCCGACCGAAGTCGCGCTCACGACCAAGAACACGGCGATGCGTACCCACCGTGCATGGGCGAAGGAACGCAGCGCGGGTCCGTTCATGGCAGAGCCAGTTTGGCGACTCGCGTTTCATGGCGTCCGTACGTCGGCGTAAACAGGCTGCGCGGAGGCATCGGCGTGTCGTCCTGCAGCACGGCGACGGCCGGGCTTGCACCGCGCTCTTGCGGCGCAGCCACCATGGCCGTCGAATCAAGACCACGCGCACCCCCCATGAAACGACATCCCCAGGCCTGACACAGCCACTCGGTGGCGGCCGTCGCGTCGCGATTGCGCACACAGGGGACGATGGTGGCCTGGGCAGGACTTGCCATGGTGCTCCTGGTGTCGCCGCTGATTCAGCCGCCGGTGCGGCCTTTGCTGCTTCGTTCCTGCGGCAAGGTGGGGCTCTTCGGCGGCTTCATGGTGGTCCTTGGGGCCCAGGCGGAACAACCGCCGTTCATTGAGGCAGCTTGACTGTCTTTGCACAGCATATGGCCGTCTGTGCGCCGTCGCACCCTCCTGCGCGATGGCAGGCCTGCGGGCTGGTCTCACAACACGATGAACGAGACGCAGCCGAAGTAGATCAGCAAGCTCAGCACGTCCTGCACGATCGTTGCCAGCGGCCCGCTGCCGTAGGCCGGGTCGGACCCCGTGCGAGCCAACAACCAAGGCAGCACCAGCCCGAGCACCGAGGCCACGATGCTGGCGCCGGCCAGCGCCAGCGCCACCGCAGCGGCAAGTCGCAGCTCGCCGAACACCAGCCAGATCATCGGGAATGCCAGCAACGCGAGCACCATGCCGATCATCAGGCCGGTGCGCAGTTCGCTGCCGATCAAGCGGCCGATGCCGACATGGCTGAGCGACAGGCCGCGCACCGCCACGGCTTCGCTTTGGGTGCCGATCGCATCGGCCAGGTACACCAGCCCCGGCACGAAGAAAGCAATCTCCGGTTTGGCGGCCAGCGTCGTTTCGAAACGCGCCACGATGAAGGTGGCAAGCATGCTCCCGCCCAGGCCGACCACCAGCCATGGCAGGCGGTGGCGGGTGCGACGCAGCGGTGCCTCCTCGAGTGCATTGCGCGCGTCGTCGGACTCGCGCGTGATGCCGGCCAGGCGGTGCAGGTCTTCCACGTGCTCGCGGCGCAGGATGTCCATCAAGGTGGCGGATCCGACGACGCCGACCAGATGACCTGCGTCATCGACCACCGGCAGCGCGGCCACGCGGTGGTGCAGCGCGATCGAGGCCATCTTCTCCTGGTCGATGTCGGCCGCAACGCGCGGCTGCTCCGGGTTCGCCACAGCGCCCACGACGGTGTCGTCGGCCAAGACCAGCAACTCGGCGGCCGTCAGCGTGCCCAGCAAGCGCCCGTCGTCGCCGATCACGCAGACCAACTCCCAATCCGAGCGTGCCTGTCTGCGGAGCTGCGCGCGCAATGCTTCTGCCGTGTCTGTGCGCTGGGCCACCACCGACTGCGGCTCAACATGGGCGGCGGAACTTTCTCGATGCGGTGCTGTTGCAGTCATGGCGCCTCGGCTCGATGGCGCCACCGGCAGCGCGGCGCGGGCTTGAGTTTGCGCCGATCTGCGAGGGGCCGAGCTGGCGCTCAAGAAGTGGCCCCGCTTATCTGAACAGCTTTCCCCAATTTATAAGTGGACTGCGGGCGGGTTGCAGACGGTGCAAAGTTGCCCATCGCGTCGGCCGGCTCAGGGATCCTGCCGACCCCGAGGCACTCGAACCTACACCGCGGCCCGGCTCAGCCTAAGGCGCCACCCGAACAAGGCCGCCTTGACGGCCATCCACCATCAATCCGGTATGCCCTGCGCCTGCGCCACGTAGCCGCGGTTCCAGGTCGGGCTGATGGTCAGGTCGTTGATGCACACATGGGCCGGCATGCGGGCCAGGAAGAGCATCAGCTCGCCGCAGTCCACCGCCTGCACCATGCGGGCGCGGTCGGCGGCGCTGACGGGGATGGGGCGCTTGTCCAGGATCGGCGTGGACACCTCGCCCGGGCAGACGGCGGTGGCGCGGATGCCGTGGATGCCGTTCTCGACGTTCAGGCTTTCGGTCATGGCGTTCATGCCGAACTTGGCCGCACTGTAGGCCGGCCCGGTCAGGGCGCTGACATGACGCCCGGCCCAGGACGAGATGTTGATGATCAGGCCGTCGCCCTGGGCCCGCATCAGCGGCAACACCGCATGGCAGGCATAGAAGGCGCCGTTCAGGTCGATGTTGATGACATCGTCCCAGCCCTGGCGGGTGACATGCTTCCAGTTGCGTTTGGGCACGTTGATGCCGGCGCAGTTGACCAGGATGTCCAGCCGCTGCTCGGCCGCGGCAATGCCCGCCACCACCGCCTCCACCGCGTCGGCATCCGCAATGTCCAGTGGCGCGACGCGCACCTGCTCGGCGCTGGCGGCACCAGCGGCGCGCGCGGCCGCGGCCACGCGCTCCAGCTCGCTGGAGCGGCGGCCGCTCAGCACCAGCCGCATGCCGGCGTTGGCATAGGCGATGGCGACGGCCTCGCCGATGCCGCTGCCCGCGCCGGTGATCCAGGCGGTCTTGCCGGAGAGGTCCTGCATGTCGATGCTCCTGGCGCCGTGGGCGCGTGTTGTCGTGTCGGTGGGGTTGGTGAGGTGGGGTTGGTGAGGTGGGCTTGAGACGGCGGATCTACCAGGTATCGACGAAGGCGCGCTTCTTGCCCTCGCGCCGCGGCGGCCGGGGCATGCTGCGCAGGCCGGTCAGGATCCAGTCGCGGGTGTCCGCCGGGTCGATCACGTTGTCCAGCTCGAACAGCGAAGCGGTGTTCAGCGCCTTGCCGCGCTCATAGGCGGCGGCCACCAGCTCGTCGAACCTGGCGCGCCGCTCGGCGGGGTCGGCGATAGCCTCCAGCACCTTGCGCTGGCCGAGCTTGACCTGGCCCTCCAGGCCCATGCCGCCGAACTCGCCAGTCGGCCACGAGACGGCAAACACCGAGGCATGGAAGCTGCCGCCGGCCATGGCCAGCGCGCCCAGGCCGTAGGCCTTGCGGATGACGACGGTGAAGGTCGGCACCGACACGTTGGCGCCCACCACGTAGGCGCGGCAGCAGTGGCGCACCAGGGCCGTCTTCTCGTGCTCGGGGCCGACCATGTTGCCGGGCGTGTCGCACAGCATGATGAGCGGTATGTCGTGCGCGTCGCACAGCTGCATGAAGCGCGCCGCCTTGTCGGCACCGGGGCTGTCGTTGGCGCCGGCCAGGTGGGCCGGGTTGTTGGCCACCACGCCGAAGGGCCGGCCCTCGATGCGGATCAGCGCGGTGATCATGCCCAGGCCGAAGCCGCGGCGGATCTCCAGCATGCTGCCGCTGTCGGCCAGCAGCGTCACCAGCTCGCGCATGTCGTAGGCACGCAGCCGATTGGGTGGCACCACATGGCGCAGGCGGCGTTGGTCCTCGCAGGCCCAATCGGCGAGGTCGCCCTGGAAGTACGACAGGTACTGGCGCGCCACCTCGCAGGCCTCGGTCTCGTCCCGCACCGCGATGTCGACCACGCCGTTGGGCACCTGCACGCTCATCGGGCCGACCTCCTCCGGGCTGTACACGCCCAGGCCGCCGCCCTCGATCATGGCCGGGCCGCCCATGCCGATGGTGGAGTCGGCGGTGGCGATGACCACGTCGCAGCAACCCAGCAGCACCGCATTGCCGGCGAAGCAGCGGCCGGAGGTGATGCCCACCAGCGGCACCAGCCCGCTCAGCCGCGCGAAGCGGTGGAAGGTGTCCAGCTGCAGCGCGCCGACCGAGAAGGTGTCGG
>JBJXHB010000295.1:0-2616 GCA_046160725.1 Aquabacterium sp. | reverse complement strand
TGTAGAGCAGGAAGAGCGGGTGCTCGGCGCTCACATACTCGGGCTCGCAGGTGGTGGGCTTGCCGGCCATCTCCTCGTGCAGCCAGCGGTCGCGCGCTGCATTCCACGGCACCTTGCCGCCGGTGCGCCGGTACACGATGACGTTCGCCACCGGCTCGCATCCGCCTAGCGCCAGCGCCTCGTCGACGATGCTCTTCAAGGGCAGCGACTTGCCGCCGCGCACCTGCTCGTCGGCGGTAATGATCATCACGGCGCCCGTGTCCTGCACGCGGTCGCGCAGGCTCTGGGCCGAGAAGCCGCCGAAGACCACGGAGTGCACCGCGCCGATGCGCGCGCAGGCCTGCATGGCGGCCACGCCTTCCACGCTCATGGGCATGTAGATGACGACGCGGTCGCCCTTCTTCACGCCGCGTGCACGCAGGGCATTGGCAAACTGGCTCACGCGGGCCAGGAGATCCTTGTACGTGACCTTGGTGACGACGCCGTCGTCGGCCTCGAAGATGATGGCCACCTTGTCGCCCAGGCCACGATCGATGTTGCGGTCCAGGCAGTTGGCCGAGACGTTGAGCGTGCCGTCCTCGAACCACTTGAAGAACGGCGCGTTGCTGGCATCAAGCACCTTCGTGAAGGGCTTCTTCCAGCTCACGAACTCGCGCGCCAGGCGCGCCCAGTAGCCCTCGTAGTCGCGCTCGGCCTCGTCGGCCAGGGCCTGATAGGCGGCCATGCCCGACACGCGCGCGCCCGCGACGAGCGAGGCCGGCGGCTGGTAGGTCTTGAGTTCGGACGCGTGTTCGTTGCTCATGGCCAATGTCTCCTGTGTGCAAGGGTTGCCCGGCTGCGCGCCGGTGCGCCGGTGCGCCGGACGCGGCATTTGCGCCAGCATGGTGCCAAGCTCTGACAGACCCCTTACGAGGGCGTCGCCGGGCCGTCATGGTGACCGAACTAGAATTTCGTGCAAACGGGGGCCGCCCCGAGAACCCACACCCTGATGACCACCTCCAGCCCGTTCCCTGCCGAGAAGACCCGCCTGCGCGCCTTGCCCCGCTTCATCTTCGCGAGCCGCTGGCTTCAGTTGCCGCTGTACCTGGGCCTGATCGTCGCGCAGTGCGTGTACGTCTTCCACTTCTGGGTCGAACTGGTGCACCTGGTCGAGGCCGTGTTCGGCGATTCCACCGCCCTGGCCAAGCTCGTCACCAGCATCGGCTACAAGAGCGACGTCGCGGTGACGTCGCTCAACGAAACCATCATCATGTTGGTGGTGCTGGCGCTCATCGACGTGGTGATGATCAGCAACCTGCTCATCATGGTCATCGTGGGCGGCTACGAAACCTTCGTCTCGCGCCTGGACCTCCAAGGCCACCCCGACCAGCCGGAGTGGCTGAGCCACGTCAACGCGTCGGTACTGAAGGTGAAGCTCGCCACCGCCATCATCGGCATCAGTTCGATCCACTTGCTCAAGACCTTCATCAACGCCGCCAACTACACCGACAAGGTGTTGCTGTGGCAGACGTTGATCCATATCACCTTTCTGCTCTCGGCGCTGGCGATCGCGCTGACCGATCGCCTGATGACGCCGATGGGCAAGGCCCCGCACTGAGGGCGCCCGGGCCGGCGACAGGCATCGCCCCGGCCTGCGAGGGCCTGCACGGGGCCTCGTTCAGCCCGGGCCCCGCCGCGCCGCCATCACCAGCACCCAGGTGCCCGCGAACGCGGCCAGCAACGAGCCGCAAAGCACACCCAGCTTCACACGCACCTCGTAAGCCGGGTCCTGGCCTTCGAACGCCAGGCTGCCGATGAACAGGCTCATGGTGAAGCCGATGCCGGCCAGCATGCTGACACCGAGCACCTGCATCCAGCCGGCCTGCGCAGGCAGCGCGGCCCAACCGAACCGCACCATGGTCCAGGTGGCGCCGAATACGCCCACCGCCTTGCCCAGCACGAGGCCGAGCGCAATGCCCAGCGTCACCGGCTCGAGCAGCGAGCGCGGAGTCATCCCGGCAAACGACACCCCCGCGTTCGCGAACGCGAACGTGGGCAGGATCAGGAAGGTGACCCAGGGATGCAGCGCGTGCTCGGTGTCGATCACCGGCGAGCCGCCGTCGGCGCGCCGCATGGGCACCGCCAGGGCCGTGGCCACGCCGGCCAAGGTGGCGTGCACGCCCGACTTCAACACGCACAGCCACATCACCAGGCCCACCACCGCATAGACATCCACGCGCTGCACGCCGAGCCGGTTCAGGGCCACGAGCATCGCCACACAGACCAGCGCCGCGCCCAGCATGGCCAGCGAGAGCTGGTCGGTGTAGAAAAGCGCGATGATGACGATGGCGCCCAGGTCGTCGATGATCGCCACCGCCGTCAGGAACACCTTCAACGACGCCGGCACGCGCGAGCCGAGCAGCATCAGCACGCCGATGGCGAAGGCGATGTCGGTGGCCGACGGGATCGCCCAGCCACGCAGGGCCACCGCATCGCCGGCATTGACGATGGCGTAGATCGCTGCCGGCACGGCCATGCCGCCGAGCGCGGCCACCGCGGGCAATGCGGCCTGGCGGCGGTCGGCCAGCTCGCCCTCGGTGAACTCGCGCTTGATCTCCAGGCCGACGAGGAAGAAGA
>JBJXHB010000294.1:0-4643 GCA_046160725.1 Aquabacterium sp. | reverse complement strand
CTGGCAATGCGCGGCAGCAGGTCGCCGGCCATGGCCTTGCCCAGCTCCACGCCCCATTGATCGAAGCTGTTGATGCCCCAGACGACGCCACTGGTGAAGACCCGGTGCTCATACATCGCCAGCAGGGCGCCGAGCGCTCGGGCATCGAGCCGAGGCAGCAGCAAGGTGGCACTGGGCCGGTTGCCGGCAAAGCGCCGGTGCCGGGCCAGCACCGCCGGGTCCAGCCCTGCCGCTGCTGTGGGTGCCGGCTCGGCGATGGCCTGGGCCTCGGTCTTGCCCAGCATCAGCGCCCGCCCCTGCGCCAGCCCGTTGGCCAAGGCCTTGGCATGCAGATCCGCATGTGGATGCGAGGCCTCGCGCACCAGGATGAACTCCACCGGCACCACATCCGTGCCCTGATGCAGCATCTGGAAGTAGGCATGTTGCCCATTGGTGCCCGGCTCGCCCCAGACCACGGGGCTGGTGGCATAGGGCAGGCTGCGGCCCTGCAGGTCCACGCTCTTGCCGTTGGACTCCATCTCAAGCTGCTGCAGATAGGCTGGCAATCGGGCCAGGCCCTGGTGGTACGGCGCCACCGACCGGCTGCCGAAGCCATGAAAATTGCGATACCAGATATCCAGCAGTCCGAGTTGCACCGGCAGGTTGCGCGCCAATGGCGTCTGCGCAAAGTGGCGGTCCATCTCGTGCGCACCGGCCAGCAGCTCACGGAACCCCGCCGCGCCGATGGCCAGGGCCAGCGGCAGGCCGATCGCGCCCCACAGTGAATAGCGGCCACCCACCCAGTCCCAGAAGCCGAAGGTGCGGGACACGCCGAAGGCCGCAGCGGCTGGCCCGTTGGTGGTCACGCCGACGAAGTGGCGCGCCACGTCGCGTCCGCCTTGCTGGATGAACCACTGGCGCGCCACCTGGGCATTGGCCATGGTCTCCTGGGTGGTGAAGGTCTTGGAGGCGATGATGAACAACGTGCGCCGGGCCTGCAGGCGCTGCAGCACGGGCGTGATGTCATGGCCGTCGACGTTGCTCACGAAGTGCAGCCGCAGTGCCGGATGGGCCTGCGCCGCCAGCGCGCGCACCGCCATCTGCGGGCCCAGGTCGCTGCCGCCGATGCCGATGTTGACGATGTCGGTGAAACCATCGTCGGTGCCGGCGCCGGTACGCAGCTGCTCCGCGTAGGCCAGCATGGCGTCGAGCACCGCGTGGACGTCGTCGGAGAAGGGCGCCAACCCGCGCGGCGCCCGCAGCGCGGTATGCAGCACCGCCCGGCCTTCCGTGAGGTTGGCAGGCTCGCCACGCAGCATGGCGTCGCGCCGCGCCGGCAGGCCGCAGGACTGCGCCAGCTCGGTCAGCCAGCGCTGGGTCGGCGCGTCCCACATGCCCTTCGACAGGTCGGCAAAGACCTGCGGCGCATCGAAGGACAGGGCGTCGAAGCGACCGGCATCGCGCGCAAACGCCTCGCGCAGGTCCAGTGCACGGCCATGGGCTTCAAAGTGTCCCTTGAGCTGAGCCCATGCCGGCGTCTCGTCGCCGCGCGGCCAGCGGGCCACTGGCGACGCGGCAGCGCTGTCGACGGTCATGAGGCGCGGATCAGCGCGTCGAGCTTGCCCGCGTCGGCGGCAAAGGCGCGGATGCCCTCGGCCAGCTTCTCGGTGGCCATGGCATCGTCGTTCAGCGCATACCGGAAGGCCGCCTCGTCACCGGCGCGGTAGTGCAGCGCCGGCAGGTCCATCGCGGCGGCCGCTGCGGCATCGAGCCGGCGTGGCACGTCCATAGCTCCGTCCTGCAACTGGCCCAGCAGGTCGGGGCTGATGGTCAGCAGGTCGCAGCCGGCCAGGGCCAGCACCTGGCCGATGTTGCGGAAGCTGGCGCCCATGACCTCGGTGGCCACGCCATGGCGCTTGAAGTGCTGGTAGATCGCGGTCACCGACTGCACGCCCGGATCCTGGACGCCGGCACGGGCAGCCTCGTCCCAGGACGTGCCTGCGGCCTTCTTGTGCCAGTCGTAGATGCGGCCGACGAAGGGCGAGATCAGCTGCACACCGGCGTCACCGCAGGCGACCGCCTGGCAGAAGGCGAACAGCAGCGTCAGGTTGCAGTGGATGCCGTCGCGCTCCAACTCGGCCGCGGCCTGAATGCCCTCCCAGGTGGCTGCGATCTTGATCAACACCCGCTGCCGATCGATGCCGGCCGCCTCGTACAGGCCGATCAGGCGCCGCGCCCGCGTCACCGTGGCCGCACGGTCGAAGGACAGGCGGGCATCGACCTCGGTGCTGACACGGCCGGGGATGATGCGCAGGATCTCCTGACCAAAGCGCACCAGCACCCGGTCCACCTGCTCATCCAGCGCCGCCGCCCGATGCGCGGCCACGGTCTCGGTCAGCAGTGGGGCATAGGGCGCCTGCTGCACGGCCTTCAGGATCAGTGTCGGGTTGGTGGTGGCGTCGCGCGGCGCGAACTGCGCCAGCTGCAGAAAATTGCCGGTGTCGGCAACGACGATGGTGTGCTGCTTGAGCTGGGCTAGCGGATTCATGCGGGGACGCTTCCGTACGGCCGGAGCGGCCGTTGTTGAATTATCGGCCGCGGCGACCAGAAGTCCGTCACGGCATGTCGGCCATGCCAACATGGGCGACCTTGAATGAAGGGTCCGCCATGCCACTGCTCGACGATGGTGCGCCGCCGCCCTGGCAGGTGCAACGCTGGTTCAACACCGATGCCAACGCACCACCCACACTGGACGGCCTGCGCGGCCGGGTGGTGGTGCTGCATTCGTTCCAGATGCTGTGCCCCGGCTGCGTGTCGCACGCGATCCCGCAGATGGCCCAGCTGCAGCGCGCCTTTGCCCGCACCGACCTGGCGCTGATCGGGCTGCACACGGTGTTCGAACACCATGCCGTGATGGGCGCGGATGCACTGCAGGTCTTCATGCACGAGTACCGCATCACCTACCCCGTCGGCATCGACCAGCCGGGCGAGGATGGCGACCCGCTGCCGCTGACCATGCGCGCCTACGGCCTGCGCGGCACGCCGTCGCTGCTGCTCTTCGACCGCCGCGGGCGGCTGCGGATGCATGAGTTCGGCCAGGTGCACGACCTGGCCCTGGGCTATCAGCTGGGCTGCCTGCTGACGGAGCCCGCGGACGCGGCCTGAGCCGACCTGCACCGCGGCACAGGCGCCGCGACTCAGCTGCCCACCACCGCCACGCCCGTGCCGGCCAGCGACAGGCTCAGCCGGTGGCCCGCCTGCCATGCGGCCTCGGCACTCGGGCTGATGATGAAGATCTCGCCCAACTCGGTGGCCAGCGTCAGCTCCAGCCAGGCACCCAGGTAAGTGCAGCGCAGCACCGTCGCCGCCAGGCCCGGCGCGCCGGACTCGCCCAGGGTCCAGGCCTCGGGGCGGACGGCCAGCCGCACCGGCCCGGCCGGGCCGCTGTGCGCCGGCCGCACCACCAGCGGCCCCAGGTGCACCAGGCCTGCGCCGTCGGATCGGCCGTCGAACATCGACGCTTCCCCCATGAAGCCGGCAACGAACTCGTCACGCGGCATGGCGTACAGCTCGCGCGGCGCACCGGCCTGGGCGATGCGGCCGCTATTCATCACGATGATCTGGTCGCTGACCGCCAAGGCCTCGCCCTGGTCATGGGTGACATAGGCGACGGTGAGCTTCAGCCGCTGCTGCAGCGCGCGGATCTCTTCGCGCATTGAGCGCCGCAGGCGTGCGTCCAGGTTGGACAACGGCTCGTCGAACAGCATCACCGAAGGCTCCAGCACCAGCGCCCTTGCCACGGCCACGCGCTGTTGCTGGCCGCCGGACAGCTCGGACGGCTGGCGCGCGTCGTAGCCGGCCAGGCCGACGGACTCCAGGGCGGCCAGCGCGCGCTGGCGCACATCGGTCTTGGGCAGCCCCTGTACCGAAAGGCCGTAGCCCACATTGGCCAGCACATCCAGGTGCGGGAACAGCGCATAGCTCTGGAACACCATGCTGACGTTGCGCTCGGCCGCGCCCAGCGCGGTGACGTCCTGGCCGTCGATCAGGATGGTGCCGGCGGTCGGTGCCTCCAGCCCGGCGATCATGCGCAAGGTGGTGGTCTTGCCGCACCCGGACGGGCCCAGGATGGTGGTCAGCGTGCCGCGCGGGACGACCAGGTCGATGCCATCGACAGCCCAGGGCGAGCCCTCGCCGCCGTAGCGCTTGCGCACCTGTCGAAACTCGATGCCCGGTGCTTCGCTGACGGGAGCACCTCCGTGCTGCGTACTTTGGTATTCGCCCTTGAGGCGGCCTGGCGGGCTCATGCGGGGTTCTCCGGTGGTGCGGCGCCGCGGCGGCCCAGCGCACGCTGGCCGACCAGACGCTGGATCAGAGCCGTGGCGGCCGACATCAGCACGATCAGCACGGTGCAATAGGCCAGGGCGACGCCATAGTCGCCGTTGCCGACGCGGCCGATGATGTAGGTCGTGGCGAGCTCGTACTCGGCGGTCACCAGGAAGATCACCGCCGAAACCGTGGTCATGCTGCGCACGAAGGCATAGACCAGCGCTGCCGCCAGCGCCGGCTTCAGCAGCGGCAGCAGCACCCGGCGCAGCGTGGTGGCGGTGCCGGCGCGCAGCATGGTCGATGCCTCGTCCAGCGACGGGTCCAGCTGCTTGAGC
>JBJXHB010000293.1:0-2589 GCA_046160725.1 Aquabacterium sp. | reverse complement strand
GGTCGCACTGCAGCAGGACCGCGACGGCGTCGGCGGCCGGCTGCGGCGCGAGACCTATGCCCAGGCCGCGCTGGTGCCCGCCACACCCTGGCTGGCCGCGCCGGCGCCCTTGGCGGCGCCGCAGTGGCGGCTGGATGCGGCCGGCGCCGTGCCTCGGCTGCAGCTGTCACTGCCAGACGCGGCAACGCCGCTGCGCTGGGCCGTCTGGCGGCGGCACGACGGGCGCTGGCAGTTCAGCACGCAGCCCGGCACGCAGCAGGTGGTCGCGCTGGCCGCCGACCCCTTGGGCGTAGCGCCGGATGCGGTGGTGGTCAGCGCGGTCGACCGCTACGGCCAGGAGGGGCCGCGTCTCGGCCTGGCTCTGGCAGCGGTGCTGGCAGCATAGGCGCCATGCCTGACGAAACCGAACCCGTACGCGCCGTGAGCCCTACGGCCCTGGCCACCGAGCAGGCCGCGGCCGCGCATCCGGGCCTGGACCGCTATGACAGCCTCACCCTTGTGCGCGCGCTGGCCGACGACCAGCAGCAGGCGGTGGATGCGGTGCGGGCCGCGGCCGGCGCCCTGGCCGCGGCCGTGGACGCGGCGCTGCCGCGGCTGCAGGCCGGCGGGCGGCTGCTGTATGCCGGTGCCGGCACCAGCGGGCGGCTGGGCCTGCTGGACAGCGTCGAACTGCATCCCACCTTCTCCTGGCCACCCCACCGGGCGCGCGCGCTGCTGGCCGGCGGGCCGGATGCCGTGTTCCAGGCCGTCGAGGGCGCGGAGGACGATGCCGGCCGCGGCGCCGCCGACCTGCAGGCCCTGCAACCAACGGCGCAGGACGTGCTGATCGCCATCGCCGCGAGCGGCCGCACGCCGTATGCGCTGGGCGCCCTGGCCGCGGCGCGCACGGCCGGCGCCTTGACCATCGGCATCGCCAACAACCCCGGCACGCCGCTGCTGGTGCAGGCCGACCATGCGGTGTGCCTGGACACCGGCCCCGAGCTGGTCTCCGGCAGCACCCGCCTGAAGGCCGGCACGGCGCAGAAGATCGCGCTCAACACCCTGTCGACGGCGTTGATGGTGCGGCTGCACAAGGTCTACGGCAACCTGATGGTCGACCTGCGCGCCACCAATGCCAAGCTGCGGGCCGCGGGCTGCGCCTAGCCTTCGCCTGTCCTGGCCTCAACGCAGGGCTCTCCTATTTGCGGACAAGTTCTATGCGCCTGCCCTCGCTGGACCTGCTGCGCGGCAGCGCGGTGGCGTTGATGATCGGCGTCAACAACCCGGGCTCCTGGGCCCATCTCTATCCGCCGCTGGCCCATGCGCCCTGGCACGGCCTGACGCCGACGGACCTGGTGTTCCCGTTCTTCCTGTTCGCCGTCGGCAACGCCCTGGCGCTGACGCTGCCGGCCTTGCGGGCCTGTGGCGGCGCGGCCCTGGCGCGCAAGTGGCTGTGGCGCGTCGGCCTGATCTTCGCGCTCGGGCTGCTGCTGAACGCCGCACCCGGCTGGGTCTGGGCGGCATCGGGCGACCTGGCCCTGCGCGACTGGGGTGGCCTGCGCATCATGGGCGTGCTGCAGCGCATTGCGCTGGCCTGGGGTGCGGCGGCGCTGATCCTGCTGCCCTGCCTGGCCGCCACCGATGCACCGGTCCGACGACGGCGCGTGCTGATCGCGGCGGCCGTGCTGCTGCTGCTGTACCACGGCGTCTGCGTGGCCTTCGCGCAGGGGTCGGACCCGTACAGCCTGGAGGGTTTCTTCGGCACCGCGCTGGACCGCATGCTGCTGGGGCCGCGCCACCTGTACGGCGGCGAGGGCGTGCCCTTCGACCCGGAGGGCCTGGCCAGCACCGTGCCGGCGGTCGCGCAGGTGCTGATCGGCGCCTGGGCCGGCCTGTGGATGCGCGACGCGCCATTAACGTCCAGCCGTGCCCTGGCCACCGTGCCGGGGCTGGTCATCGCGGGCCTGGCCCTGCTGGCCCTCGGCGGCATCTGGGCCGACCTGATGCCGGTGAACAAAAAGCTCTGGACCAGCAGCTTCGTGCTGGTGACGTCGGGGCTGGCGCTGCTGATGCTGGCCCTGCTGTCCGCCCTGCACGACAAGCCGCCCGACGCGGGCCGCACCGCACCGTGGCCGGTGCTGGGATGGCTGACGCCGGTGGTCAAGGCGTTCGGCCGCAATGCGCTGTTCGTGTTCGTACTCAGCGGCCTGGTGCCGCGCCTGCTGAGCCTGGTGCACTGGCCGGACGGGCTTGTCGCCGACGGCCTGCCGCGCTGGATCACGCCACTGCAATGGCTGTACCGGACGCTGTTCGCGGACCTGGCCGACGACCGCCGCGTCGGGTCGCTGGCCTATGCCCTGGCCCACCTGGCCGTCTATGCGGCGCTGGCGGTGTGGCTGGACCGCAGGCGGATCTACATCCGCGTCTGACGGAACCTCAGGCGGCCTGGGCCGGCGCGGGCACCAGCGCCTCCAGCTCGCGACGCAACGCATACGCGCGGGTGGTGGTGTCGATGGCCACGTCGGCCCAGGTCAGGCTCTGGCCGCGGGCCACCGGCCGCAGCTGCTGGTCAAAGCCGACGGCACCTTCGTACCAGACGCCAATGGTGAT
>JBJXHB010000292.1:0-3495 GCA_046160725.1 Aquabacterium sp. | reverse complement strand
CGGGGGCGATCGCGCGGGCCTTGGACATGCAGCTCGAAGGCGGCAATGCCATCGCGCAGGTGGCCCGGCTGATCGGCGGCGAGACCAGGCCGCTGCTGCTGGTGCTCGACAACGCCGAGCACCTGATCGAGCCCTGCGCCGAATGGGCGGCTCGACTGCAGACATCGGCGCGCCTGCTGGTGACGAGCCAGCTCGCGCTGGCGGTCGGCGGCGAGGAGGTGCTGCGCATCGAGCCGCTGGCCGTGGCCGACGGGGATGGGGTCGGCAGCGACGATGCGCTGGCCTTGTTGATCGATCGCATCGGCGCGGCGGACAGCCGCTTTCGGGTCATGCCCGAAACGCTGCCCCTGCTGCGCGCGCTGTGCCGCCAGCTCGACGGGCTGCCGCTGGCGCTGGAGATGGCCGCGGCACGTATACCGCTGATGGGCGTGCGGGCCGTGCACGATGCGCTGGCCGAGCGCTTTGCGCTGCTGTCGCGCGGCCGCCGGGATTCGCCCGCGCGGCACCGCACCTTGCAGGACGCATTGAGCTGGAGCTACGGGCTGCTGGCACCGCCCGAGCAACGCCTGTTCCGGGCGCTGGGCATCTTCGCTGGCGGCTTCACGCTCGAGCTGGCGGTGTCGCTGAACGCCGACGAGCACATCGGGCGCTGGGATGTCGTCGATGGCCTGGCAACACTGGTCGAACGCTCGCTCGTGAGCGTCAGCGGCGACGACCCACCGCGCTACCACCTGCTGGAGTCGATGCGGGCCTATGCGCTGTCGCGGCTCGTGCCGCCCGGCAGCAGACCACGCGACGACGAAGGCCCGTCGCTGCGCCGACGCCATGCGGCGGTGGTCATCGCCCTGTTCGCCCGCGGCAACGACGCCATCGACGAGTGCCTGGCCGAGATGGCCAATGCACGCGAGGCCTTCCACTGGGCCTGCGGGCACGACCTGGCTGCAGCCGCGCAGATCAGCATGGGCGTCGCCCGCGTGATCGGCTTCACCGTCTGGCGCCAGGAGGTCACGGACTGGATGCTGTCGCTGCAGCCGGCGATGGAGCAGGCGCCGGGCCAGGCGTTGCCGCCAGTCCTGCAGGCCAGCTGGTGGAGCATGCTGTCCTACGTGCTGCTGGTGCGCCGCGACCCGTCCAGCCGCCTGGCGGCGACGCGGGCGGTGGCGCTGTGGCGTCAGCTGGACAAGCCCTCCGAGCTGCAGGCGGCGCTGGGCAACCTGGTGCGCGCGCTCACCGAGCCAGGGCCCGACCTCGACGCCGCCTGCGCCGAGCTTCGCCGATCCGCCGCCGCCGGGGTCGAGTCACCGCGAGCAGAGCTGCGCATGCATGGGGCACTGGCCGAGGCCGCCCGTGTGCGTGGCGACAACGCCGAGCTGCTGGCCTGCCGCGAACAGGAGCTGCGGCTCGCACGCGAGCTGGGCTGGGCGCAGATGGCGCAGGCCGCCGAGACCAACATCTGCGCGGCGTTGATCGACCTCGGCCGCCACCGTGAAGCCGCCGAGCGTGCACGCGCGCTCCTGCAGCGCCTGGACGAAACCGGCGACGAGAACAACGCGAACCTGGCCTGGGCGTTGTACATGCTGGGCGAGGCCTTGCTGGCCTTCGGCGCGCTCGAAGAGGCCCACGCGTTGGTGCCGCGGCTGCTCGCCGCGGAACGCCGCTTCGGCACCAGCATGGCCTGGACCTGGGTCCTGCGCCTGGCAGCGGCACAGGGCCGGCTGAACACGGCCGCTCTGCTGCTCGGCCACGTGCAGCAAGTTCGAGCGCGCAGCCAGGACTCCGCCGACCTGGGCGAGCGGGAGTCGCTGGAAGAGGTATCGGCCGCGGTGCGCGCCGCGCTCGGGGACGACGCCGCTGCGGCACTGGCCGCCGAAGGTGCAGCACTCGGCGACGAAGCGGCCGCCGCGCTGGCCGTGGGCGAACCCTAGATCGTCTGCAGCGAGTGAGCCATGCTCTTGACTGCAGCCACAGCCGCTGCGCCAGGTCGGCATAGAAGAACCGGGACACGACACGCGGCCCGGGCCGGCCGTGGCCCTCGTCCCTACTCCCGCGCTGGCGCGCGATAGCGATCGGCCAGCGCCAGGCTGCCGGCGCGCAGCACGCCCAGGTCGCTGCCCACCGCGACGAAGCGCATGCCCATCGCCAGGTAGCGCCGGGCGTCGGCCTCCAGCGGCGCCAGGATGCCCGTAGGCTTGCCGGCCGCCGCGATGGCGGCATGCGCCTGCTGGATCGCGGCCTGCACCTCGGGGTGACCGGGCTGCCCCAGGTGGCCGTAGCCGGCGGCCAGGTCGGACGGTCCGATGAACACCGCGTCCACGCCGTCCACCGCCGCGATGTCGGCCGCCGCCGCGACCGCGGCGCGGGTCTCGATCTGCACCGCCACCGTGATCGCGTCGTTGATGTGCTCGAAGTACCCGGGCACCGTGCCGTAGCGGTTGCTGCGTTGCGAGACCGACACGCCGCGGACGCCCTGCGGCGGGTAGCGCGTGGCCGCCACGGCCGCCTGGGCCTGCTCGGGGGTGTCCACCATCGGGATGAGGAAGTCGTGGAACCCGGCGTCCAGCAGCCGCTTGAGCAGCACGGTGTCGTTGGCCGGCGGGCGCACCACCGGGACGCTCGGGCTGTCCTTGAGCGCCATCAGCTGCGGGATCAGCGACAGCACGTCATTCGGCGAATGCTCGGCGTCCAGCAGCAGCCAGTCGAAGCCGGCCAGACCCAGCACCTCGGTGGTGATCGGGCTGGCCAGCGACGCCCAGCAGCCGATAAGGGTGTCGCCGCGCTGCAGCCGCTGGCGCAGCCGGTTGGGAAAGGGCGAGTTCATGGTGGGGCTTGGTCCGCAAAACGAAGGTGGCGTGCGCCGTGAAGCCGGATGGCCACTGCCGCAACGTTGTCAGTCATCGTACAACAAGGCCCTGCTGCCGGCGCGCACGGCTGCCGGCCAGGTGGGTGCGCATCGCGGCCCGCGCCGCCTCGGCGTCGCCGGCGGCGATGGCCTCGAAGATGCTCTCGTGCTCGGCATTCACCCGCCGCAGGTAGGCCTGGTGCGACGCATCGGGCGGCGCGGTGTCCAGGCGGGCGCGCGGGATGATGCGCGCACCCAGGGTCTCCAGCAGCCGCTCGAAGTGCGGGTTGCCGGTGGCGCGGGCAATGCCGACATGGAAGCGGAAGTCCGCCGCCACGGCGTCCTGGCCGGCGTCGACCGCCTGGGCGATCTCGTCGAGCGCGGCCCGCAGCTCGGCCAGGTGCGCCGGCGTGCGGCGCTGCGCGGCCAGCGCCGCCGCCTCGGTCTCCACGCCCATGCGCAGCTCCAGCAGGGCCACCACGTCCTGCAGCGTGGTCAGCTGGCGCGCGGCGACGCGGAAGGCCGGCTCGCGCGCCGGCTCCTGCACGAAGGTGCCCACGCCATGGCGGGTGTGGACGCGCCCGGCAGCCTGCAGGCGCGACAGGGCCTCGCGCACCACGGTGCGGCTGACGCCGTGCTCGACCATCAGCTGGCCC
>JBJXHB010000291.1:0-22114 GCA_046160725.1 Aquabacterium sp. | reverse complement strand
TGTCGCAGCCTGGTCGTGGTGGTGGGTGGTCTCGCCCTTCGTGCTGGCGGTGATCTGGTGGGCTATTGCCGATGCCACCGGGTACACCCAGCGCCAGGTGATGCGCCGCTATGACGAGCGCAAGGAACAGCGACGACATGCCCACATGGAGGCCATGGGGATGCAGGCGCATCTGCCGGGCGCCCGCGGCAAGGGCAAGGGGCGCAAGCCCCCGGCGCCGCCGCAGCGCTGATGGCCGCCGGGCCGGGCGGGGCCTACTCGAACCGGTCCAGCACCGCGCCGAAGCTGGCGCTGGCGGCATTGCGCGCGAACTTGGCCAGAACGCCACGGGTGTAGCGCGGCGCCGGTTGCTGCCAGGCGGCACGCCGACGGGCGATCTCGGCGTCGTCGACATTCAGTTGCAGCAACAACCGGTGGGCGTCGATGGTGATCGAGTCACCCTCGTGGATCATCGCGATGGCACCGCCTTCGTAGGCCTCTGGCGCGACATGGCCCACCACCATGCCCCAGGTGCCCCCTGAGAAGCGGCCGTCGGTGATCAGGCCGACGGTCTCACCCAGGCCCTGACCGATCAGCGCACTGGTCGGTGCCAGCATTTCCGGCATGCCCGGGCCGCCCTTGGGGCCCAGATAGCGCAGCACCATGACGTCGCCGGCCTTGATCTGGCTGGCCATGATGGCCGCCAGGGCAGTCTGCTCGTCGTCGAAGACGCGAGCCGGGCCGGTGATGACCAGGTTCTTCAGGCCGGTGATCTTGGCCACGCAACCCTCGGTGGCCAGGTTGCCACGCAGGATGGCCAGATGGCCCTCTACATACATCGGGTTGGTGACCGGCCGGATCACCTCCTGGTCGGCACGCGGCAGGTCGGGGATGTCCGCCAGGTTCTCGGCCACGGTGCGGCCGGTGATGGTCTTGCAGTCGCCGTGCAGCAGCCCGGCAGCGAGCAGCACCTTCATGACCTGCGGGATGCCGCCAGCGCGGTGCAGGTCCACGGCCAGGAAGCGGCCGCTGGGCTTGAGGTCGCACAGCACCGGCACCTTGCGGCGGATGCGCTCGAAGTCCTCGATGGTCCAGGGCACCTCGGCCGCATGGGCGATGGCCAGGAAGTGCAGCACCGCGTTGGTCGAGCCGCCGGTGGCCATGATCACAGCCACCGCGTTTTCGATCGCCTTCTTTGTCACGATGTCGCGCGGCTTCAGGTCGGCCTTCACGGCGGCGACCAGCACCTCGGCCGCCTTGGCGGCGTGGGCCACGATCTCGTCGTGGACATTGGCCATGGTCGACGCAAAGGGCAGACTCATGCCCAGGGCCTCGAATGACGAACTCATCGTGTTGGCGGTGTACATGCCGCCACAGGAGCCGCTGCCAGGGATGGCCCGGCGCTCGATCTGGCAGAAGTCCTCCTCGCTCATGCGGCCGGCCGAGAACTGGCCGACGGCCTCGAAGACGCTGACGATGTTGAGGTCCTGGTCCTTGTAGCGCCCTGGCAGGATGGTGCCGCCGTACACATACACCGCCGGCACGTTGGCGCGCAGGATGCCCATCATCCCGCCGGGCATGTTCTTGTCGCAGCCGCCGATGACGATCACACCATCCATCCACTGGCCGCCGACGCAGGTCTCGACGCAGTCGCTGATGACCTCGCGCGACACCAGGGAGTACTTCATGCCCTCGGTGCCCATGGCCATGCCGTCGCTGATGGTCGGGGTGCCAAAGATCTGCGGGTTGGCTCCGGCGGCCTTCAACGCCGTCACCGCGGCATCGGCCAGGCGCTGCAGGCCGGAGTTGCACGGCGTGATGGTGGAATGCCCGTTGGCCACGCCGATCATCGGCTTGCCGAAGTCGCCCTCGGTGTAGCCCATTGCGTAGTACATCGAGCGGTTCGGGGCGCGGGCGACGCCTTCGGTGATGTGGCGGGAGCGGCGGTTGTCGGCCATGGCGGTGATCGGCTGGGTGGGAGGTGGATGAATGCGGCTGCCCGGATTGTCCCCGAGGTGATGACCGGGTCGTACCGATCGGTGCGGTGACAATGACGGCACGCTTCGCCTTCCCCGACCGCTGTCCTCGCCCCTGATGCTCACGCACCCGCAGTTCGATCCCGTCGCGATATCGATCGGTCCGGTCGGCATCCACTGGTACGGCTTGAGCTACCTGCTCGCTTTCGGCCTGTTTCTCTGGCTGGCCGCTCTGCGCGCGCGACAGCCCTGGAACACCCAGGCTGGCTGGACTCGTCAGGACGTCGAGGACCTGCTGTTCTGGGGCGTGCTGGGCGTGGTGATCGGCGGACGAATCGGCTATGTGCTGTTCTACAAGCCGGGCCACTACATGGCCAATCCGCTGGAGGCCTTGATGCTCTGGAAGGGCGGCATGTCCTTCCATGGCGGGCTGCTCGGCGTCATCGTGGCCATGGCGGCCTATGCCCGCAAGCGTGGCCGCCACTGGCTGGCTGTCACGGACCTGATCGCACCCTGCGTGCCGACGGGCCTGGCATCGGGTCGCATCGGCAACTTCATCAACGGCGAGCTGTGGGGCCGCGCCGCGGACCCGGCCTTGCCCTGGGGCATGGTGTTTCCGCAATCGGGTTCGCTGCTGGCGCGCCATCCGTCGCAGCTGTACCAGGTGGCGCTGGAGGGGCTGCTGCTGTTTGCCCTGCTGTGGTGGTACAGCCGGCGCGAGCACCCCATCGGGCGGGTGTCCGGGCTGTTCCTGGTGGGCTATGGCGTCGCGCGCTTCGTCGTTGAATGGTTCCGGGAGCCGGACAGCTTTCTTGGTCTGCTGGCGTTGAACCTCAGCATGGGCCAGTGGCTGTGCGTGCCGATGGTTGGCATCGGACTGTGGATGATGCGGGCGGCAGGAGACGGGCGGTGGGCGGCGCGGCCGAAGTTGGAGGCTGCAAAGCGATGACATTGCCGGGCCAAGGCCGCGACGTGCGCGACCCAGCAGCACCGCGCCAGGTGTTCCTGGACACCGAGACCACCGGCCTGAGTGCGGCCACAGGCGACCGCGTGGTCGAGATCGGCTGCCTGGAGATGGTGCAGCGTCGCCTGACCGGCCGCAGCATGCACTGTTACCTCAACCCGCAGCGTCCGATGAACCCGGAGGCGCTGCAGGTGCACGGGTTGACCGACGAGTTCCTGGCCGACAAGCCGTTGTTCGCCCAGAAGGCCGACGAGCTGCTGGCCTTCATCGCCGGTGCCGAGGTGATCATCCACAACGCCGACTTCGATGTCGGCTTTCTCAACGAAGAGCTGCGACGCATTGGCCGCGGTCCTGTCAGCGAGGCCGTCGCGTCGGTGACCGACTCGCTGATGATGGCGCGCGAGCTGTACCCAGGCAAGGCCAACTCGCTGGACGCCTTGTGCCGCCGATTGGAGGTGGACAACGCCAACCGGGCGCTGCACGGCGCCTTGTTGGATGCCGGCCTGCTGGCCGAGGTGTACATCCGCATGACACGGGGCCAGGAGTCGCTGGTGATCGGCCTGGACGACCATGCCCCCGGCGCTGCCCTCGCTGCCGACGGCCCGAACCTCGCCAGCCTGTCGCTGCCGGTGATCGACCCGACGCTGCAGGAACTGGCCGCCCATGAGGTCGTGCTGGCCGAGCTGGACAAGGCCAGCAACGGCCGCACGGTATGGCGGACCGTCATGCCATAATCCCGGGCTCACTGCCTGCGGGCAGGGTTGGGCGGTTAGCTCAGCGGTAGAGCACTGCCTTCACACGGCAGGGGTCGCAGGTTCGAACCCTGCACCGCCCACCAAGGAAATCAACGACTGACAGCGCCTCTTGGCGCTGTTTTCGTTTCTGGCACGACGTAGGTCTGAAGAAGAAGTGCCTGACGGTCCGCGCTTGCGCGTGGCGCGGCCCATCGGTGGTTGGCATTTTCCAGATCATCGGCGAAGGTTGGCGACACTCGGGCGCTGATCATGGGCAACTGCTGCCCTCGAATCGGGGGGGGGGCCCCGCCAAGAACAGGGTCCCCGCCGATATGATCGTTCGTAGATGGGGATGGCGCCGCGCCTGTGCCTGGCGCTGGTGCCAGCGCACCCTGTTCCTCGGGGCATGGGGTGCGTCCCCGATGGATCGCAGCAGCGCCGAGCCTGTCAGGAGCAGACAACGTGACGACGATCAGCGGGCGGAAGTGGTGGCATGCGGCTGCGATGGCGTTGATGCTCGTCGCCGGCTGCGGGGGTGGCGATTCGCCGCCGGCAGAGCAGCGGGCCGGGGTGCTCGGCGTTGGAGGGCCGACCTCGGTCGATCATGTCCTCACCGTGACCAAGGCGGGCCTTGGTTTCGGCAGGGTCAAGTCGACGCCGGTCGGAATCGATTGCGGCAGAGAGTGCAGCAGGGCCTTTGCGCAAGGGACCAATGTGGTGCTGACGGCCTCGACGGTCACCGACTCGGTGGTTGCCGGATGGAGCGGCGGCGGCTGCAGCGGCACGAGGCCGACCTGCACGGTCTCCATGACCGAGGCGAAGACGGTGACCGTCACGTTCGACCCTGTCATCGGCCTGGGGTCGCGACCCAACAACCTGACCTGCCACTCTTTCGATCCGCCCATCTCCAGCACGGCGAGCCTGTCGCTGGCGCCGGCATTCACCTCGCTGCCGTCCTTTGCCACGCCCATCGCGATGCTGCAGGCGCCCAGCGACGGCACTCGCTGGTTCGTGGTCGAGAAGGGCGGCAGGGTGCGTGTCTTCGCGAACGGCGGCTCGGTATCGACTTCATCCGTTTTCATCGACATCTCGGCATTGGTCCGCACATCGGGCGAAGAGGAAGCCGGGCTGCTGGGCATGGCATTCGACCCGAAGTTCGGCACCGGCCCAGGCAAGAACCAGTACTTCTACCTCTTCTATACCGGTGCGCCGAATTCGGGATACCGGCTGCGATCCACCGTTTCGCGCTTCACTGCAGATGGCACGCTGACTTCGGCGAGCGCCGCATCGGAGGTCAAGCTCCTGACGCTGGACAAGCTCGAGACCAATCACAACGGCGGCAACATCGCGTTCGGGCCGGATGGCCATCTCTACATCGGATTCGGCGACGGCGGGGGCGACCCGAACCCGCAGGCTCAGGACGACAAGTACCTGTTCGGCAAGATCTTGCGCATCGATCCCAGCAGCAGTACCGGGAACGTGCCGTATGCCATTCCTGCGGACAATCCGAATGCGGGTCAGGCCTTGTGCAACGCAACCGGTCGTGGTGCCGCCGCGTGTCCCGAGGTGTGGGCTCGGGGCCTGCGCAACCCCTGGCGCTGGAGCTTTGACAAGCTCAACGGCCGCATGTGGGTCGGCGACGTCGGCTGGGGCGGCTTCGAGGAGGTCAACATCGTCACCCGCGGCGGCAACTACGGTTGGCCGATCATGGAGGGCGCGTCCTGCGTGACGCCTGGGTGCAACCAGACCGGCCTCATCAGACCCGTGCACGCCGTGGCGCGCAGCGACGCCCAGGCGATCACCGGCGGCTACGTCTATCGCGGCACGCAGACGACCGATCTGTCCGGCCAGTACATCTACGGCGACTTCGCGAGCAAGATGTTCGGCGCCTTGATCTCAGGCATCGGCGGGACCTACACACCGCGCACGCTGATCGCACCATACTCGGCGAATTCCATCAATGTGGCTTCTTTCGGAGAGGATATTGACGGTGAGTTGTTTGCGCTGAACTACGTCAACGGCAGGATCTACAAGCTCGTCTTCTCCACAGGCGGCGGGAGCAACGGGCCCAACGTGCCCGCCCTGCTGTCGGCGACCGGGTGCGTGGACCCTGCCAACCCGAAATTGCCTGCAAGCGGCCTGGTCGGTTACGACATCAATGCCGCCTTCTGGTCCGACAACGCGGTCAAGCAGCGCTATTTCGCGCTGCCGTCGACGACGGCCGCCTTCGCCCACGGCACCGACGGAGACTGGTCGGTCCCCCTTCGCTCGGTCTTCGTCAAGAATTTCCTTCTCGGCGGCAAGATGATCGAGACCCGGCTGCTGATGCGCCAGTCCGACGGCGACTGGGCCGGTTACTCGTACGAGTGGAACGATGCGCAGACCGACGCGACGCTGGTGGCGAGCACGGGCAAGGAAAAGACCATCTCGGGGCAGCTCTGGTCATACCCGAGCCGGGGTCAATGCCTGCAATGCCACACGTCCGCCGCAGGGTTCAGCCTCGGGCTTGAGAACCAGCAGGTCAACAGGCAGTACACCTATGCTCAGACGGGCATCAAGGCGCACCAGCTCACGACACTGAGCGCGCTGTCGATCGCCATGCTCACGCCGCCGATCACAAAGCCCGCGACATTGCCGGTGCTCGCGAATCCCACGGGTACGGGGAGCGTGAATGATCGTGCGCGTGCCTACCTTCATGTGAACTGCTCCATGTGCCATCGCCCGGGAGGTGCGACACCCGTCGCGCTGAACCTGCTCGTCACCACGCCACTGGCGTCGACGAATACCTGTGACGTCACGCCGACCAAGGGCACGCTCGGCCTGACGAACGCCAGGATCGTGGCCCCTGGCGCGCCGGACAGGTCCGTCCTGCTCGCGCGCCTGAACACGCGAGATCCGCTGGTGCAGATGCCGCCGATCGGCAGCCATGTCATCGACACGGGCGCCGTTTCTCTCCTGCACCAGTGGATCGCCGAGTTGGGGACCTGCAACTGAGTGCGCCGTGATGGCGGTGGCCAGGAGTCTGCGCGGCAGAAGCCGTCCGGCCTCCGGGCCTGCGGCTGTCTGCGCGGCTCACCCGAGCCCCTTCGGGAGGGAGGCTCAGCGTGTCAGACCGCGTCCTCCAGCATCCCTCAGCGAGGGAGGCTCCAGTCAGACCGACTCCCATTCACCGTACCAGTGATTCGGCAGGAACCCTGCTCCGCCCACCAGCAGGTTCACAGATCACGGCACCTCCGGGCGCCGTTGTCGTTTCCGGGGTGGCTGACCCGGATGCACGGATGGACGTGGTCACACCTCGCCCAGCAGGTCCCTCAGCTCGTCGAGATGCGCTGCATAGTGTCGCCAACGCCCGGATGCGTGTGCGTACAGCGGCTGCCGCACCTGCCAGACGCTGGCTGTGCGCACACTGTTGTCCACGCGGTGGAAGGCCATGCAGCCGTCGTCCCAGGGCAGCCCGCAGTAGTCCAGCAGGCGCTGGATCGCCGGGCGGGGGTCGCGCACCAGCGTGTCGTAGTCGAAGTCGAGAATGTCGGCACCATGGACCGACTTCCAGTGCGCCATCAGGCGGCGGTACTGGCCGTGATAGTGCGCGATGTCGCTCAGGTCCGTTGCATAGCCCATGCTGGCATCCAGATGCAGGAAGTAGATCGACAGCGCGTTGTCCAGCGGGTTGCGCGTGGTGTGGATGATCCTTGCGTCCGGGAACAGCGTCTTGATCAGGCCGACGTGCAGAAAGTTGTCGGGCCGTTTGTCGGTGATGCGTGGTGCACCCTGGGCCAGCCGCGCCAGGTGGGCCCGATAGGCCTGCGCGATGTCGTTGCGTTCCGTGGTTGACAACGTGGCCACGCGCGACGGATAGGGCGCCAGCCGGCCGCGCACCAACTGGGGCAAGAAGCCGATTTCGCCACCGGCCCGGACCATGGGGTGACCGGCCAGGACCTGCTCGGCCAGGGTCGAACCGGACCGGAACATGCCGCAGATGAAGATCGGTGGCGCAGCACCGCCAGGCACGGTTTCGCCGGCGCGGCCAGGGCCGGGGAATGCGTGAATCAACTCGTCGACGTACCGCGCGTGGCGCTGCTGGTCGTACGGCGGGCCCGCGCTCACCGCGCTGGCGCGGCTGTGGAGGTTGGCCTGCCGGTAGGCTCTGAATGCAGCGTCGTAATCGCAGCAGCCGTCGAGCACCTTGCCCAGCGCGAAGCCCAGACTGGCCTTGTCGGCCAGCGGTGTCTCGGCCGACGTGATCGCGGCACGCAGTCGGTCCGCCAGGGGATCGGCCGGGTCGGCGACACCGCGCAAGGAGGCATACCTCGCCAGGGCCTCGTGGCAGGTGGCGTCCAATGCCAGCAGGCGCTCGTAGGTCGACAGGGCCGCTGCGCGCCGGCCGCGATCCTCGTGCAGGTTGGCCAGGTTCAACAGGGCCGGTACATAGACCGGGTTGAGCGCCAGTGCGGCATCGAGTTCGCGCTCGGCCTCGTCGTCCTGCCGCAGGTCATCCGCATGGATGACACCGCAATTGAGGTGGACCTCCTCAGGCTGGGTCACACCATGGCGCAGCGCCTGTCGGTACGACGCCAGCGCTGCGTCGAAAAGCCCGGCCCGCCGTTGCAGGCGCGCCAGGTTGTACCAACTGTTCGGCCGCTCTGGCGACAGATCGAGCGCCCGTGCATAGTCGGCCATGGCCTCGACCAGGCGACCGGCACTGGCATGGCGCGATGCCTGCCCGAGCAGGCGGTCTGGGTCTTCCCGATTCGTCATGCCGTCCTTGGTCGATCACGACCTCCGGCTGCCGTCAATACCTCGTGCTGCCAGGTGCCCATGCGTTCGGACATGCCCCGGCCGATCAGGCCGGCTTCTTTCGCTCGGACGACGGGCTGCGCAGGTACAGCGACCACAGGCGCGCCAACGCCTCGCTGCCATCGCCGGCCTTGACCTGGGCGATGGCTTGCAGGGCGGCATCCTTGCGGCCGGCCATCCACAGTACGGTGCCGGCGCGCAGTCGAGACTCATCCGGGCGTCGCAGCGAGGCCTTGGCCAGACCTTGGTCGACCAGCGCCGCGCCGCGAGCCAACTGGCCGTCGACGGCCATGGCATAGCCCAGGTTGATCAGCACGTCGCCGTCGCGCGCCGTTGCCGCGTTGCGCTCGCCATCGGCGAACGAGGCCTTGTCCACCGTGGCCGCACGCGCCGCCTGGTCGCGCAGCCTGGCCTGGTCGGCCGCACTATTTCCCTTGCCCAGTTGTCCGGCCGCATAGCCATCGGTCATGACCTTGTCGGCCTCGCCGGGCTGGCCGGCCGTGAGGGCCAGTTGCGCCAGGTCCAGGTAGTCGTCACTGCGGTTCAACACGCCGGCCGCACGCTTGAAGCGCAGTACCTCGATCAGCAGACGGTCCGAGAATCCGGGCGAGCGCATCGTGCGGTCCGCCAGCTCCTCCCAGTACTCGGGCTTGGGGTAGAACTCGGCCAGCAGTTCCAGCGCCAGAACATAGGTCGCGTCGTTCTTGCGGGCGTTGCCGACCTGCGCCAGCAGCCGCACCGCCTGCTCGCGCGGCGGCTTGCCGGCCTGGCGGTCGGCATCGATCTCCGCCCTGACCGTCCGGTCGGCGGCATCCGCATCTCCAGCCAGCAGTTGCAGGTGGGCACGGTTGCGCAGCAGTTCGACGTCGGTACCGCCGATCTCGGCATAGCGGGCGAGTGCCGTCACCGCCTGTGGGTACTGCTTGAGGTTGATGCGGATGCGCGTCAGCACGCTTTGCATGTTGACGGCATCGGCCTTGGGCATGAAGGCGCTGGCCATCGCCGTCTCCAGTGCGGCGGCGGCGGCCGGCAGGTCGTTCAGGCCCAGCGCGGCCTGGGCCCGGAACCGCGACATCACGTAAAGGCCATAGGCGCCAGGGTCGGGCACCTTCTCGGCCTCGGTCAGCTGAGCCTGGGCCTCGGCCCAGTTGCGGGCAGCCAAGGCCGCCTGGACCGCCTGCAGCGGCTTGGCCAGCTCAGGCTTGACGGTCGGGCCGCTGGCGGCTGCAGCCGGCGGTGCGGCCGCGGCCTGTTGGGCCTGCAGGGCGGGGGTCGAGAGGGCGGCCGCGCAGGCCGCGACCATGATCAGTTTGCGCATCGATTTGGCCGCCAGGCGACGGGTCGGGCTGTCAGGGTGCGGATTGTCGCCGAGGCGTCAGCCGCCGACAGCGGCCGCGCCCATGACTCACATGCCGGCGTAGTTCGGCCCGCCGCCGCCCTCTGGCGTGACCCAGACGATGTTCTGCGTCGGGTCCTTGATGTCGCAGGTCTTGCAGTGCACGCAGTTCTGGGCATTGATCTGCAGCCGCGGGCTGCCTTCGTCGACACCCACGAACTCGTAGACGCCGGCCGGGCAGTAGCGGCTCTCGGGCCCGGCATACAGCGCCAGGTTGGTGTCCACCGGCACCGACGCGTCCTTCAGCGTCAGGTGAGCGGGCTGGTTCTCCTCGTGGTTGGTGTTGCTGATGAACACCGAGCTGAGGCGGTCAAAGGTGAGCTGCCCGTCCGGCTTCGGGTAGCGGATCGGGTCCACCTGAGTGGCGGCATGCATGCGGCCGTGGTCCGGCTCGCTGCGGTGCAGCGTCCAGGGCGGGCTGGCCACGCCCAGCCGGGGCAGCAGCCATTGCTCCACGCCGGTCATCACCGTGCCCACCAGATTGCCTTGCTTGAACCAGTGCTTGAAATTGCGCGTGGCATGCAGCTCCTGGTACAGCCAGGACGCCTCGAAGGCCGCCGGATACTCGACCAGCTCGTCGCCGGCGCGGCCGGCCTTGAGGGCCGGGGCCAGCGCCTCGGCGGCCAGCATGCCGCTCTTGATCGCGGCATGGCTGCCCTTGATGCGCGCGGCGTTCATGTAGCCCGCGTCGCAGCCCACCAGCAAGCCGCCCGGGAATACGGTCTTTGGCAGGCTTTGCAGGCTGCCGTTGTTGATGGCCCGCGCGCCGTAGCCGATGCGTTTGCCGCCTTCGATGTGGGCGCGGATGGCCGGGTGCGTCTTCCAGCGCTGCATCTCCTCGAAGGGGCTGAGCCAGGGGTTCTGGTAGTCCAGCCCGACCACCAGGCCCAGCGTGACGCGGCCGCCCTCCAGGTGATAGAGGAATCCGCCCCCGAACGTTTGCTCGTCCACCGGCCAGCCGGCGGTGTGCAGCACCAGTCCGGGCCGGGCCTGAGCGGCCTGGACCTCCCACAGCTCCTTGATGCCGATGGAAAAGCTCTGCGCGTCGCGCCCGGCCAGCAGGTCGTAGCGCTCGATGGCCTGCTTGCCCAGGTGGCCGCGCGCACCCTCGGCCAGCACGGTGTACCGGGCGACCAGCTCCATGCCCAGCTGGAAGCCGCCGTGGGCCTGGCCGTCCTTGCCGATGCCCATGTGGCCGGTCGCCACGCCGCGGACGCGGCCGTCCTCGGTGTAGAGCAGTTCTGCCGCACTGAAGCCCGGGAAGATCTCGACTCCCATTGCCTCCGCCTGCTCGGCCAGCCACTTGGTGACGGCGCCCAGGCTGATCACATAGTTGCCGTCGTTGTGCAGGATGCGCGGCACCAGTGCATGGGGCGTGCGCAGTGCCGAACCCTCGCGCAGGAACAGCACCTCGTCTCCAGTCACGGGCTGGTTCAGCGGTGCGCCGCGGGTCTTCCAGTCTGGAAACAGCTCGGTGATGGAGCGCGGGTCCATGACCGCGCCGGACAGGATATGGGCACCCGGCTCCGAGCCCTTTTCCAGCACCACGACGTTGAGGTCGGCGTCGATCTGCTTGAGCCGGATGGCGGTGGCCAGGCCGGCCGGACCGGCGCCGACGATCACGACATCGACCTCCATCGCCTCGCGCGGGCCATGTTGTTCGAGCAGATCGGCGGGCGTCTTCATCGTGGTCTTCCAGGTCGGTGCGGCGGTCGCAGGTCCGTCATGTTATCGCCCGCATCTGCGCGCCTTGGGGCGGAGTCGCGGTGGGGCCACCGCAGGCGTGCGTGCTATCGTTTCGCGACCCCCTGAATCGAGCGAGAACACGATGTCCTATACCCTGGATCTATCCGGCCGTGTGGCCCTGGTCACCGGCGCGTCCAGCGGCCTCGGGGCCCAGTTCGCGCGCACTCTGGCCAAGGCGGGGGCCGGCGTGGTGCTGGCGGCACGACGCATCGAGCGCCTGAAGGCGTTGCGGGCCGAGATCGAGGCCGAGGGCGGCGATGCGCATGTGGTCGGCCTGGACGTCACCGACCCGGTCAGCATCCGGGCCGCGGTCGCTCATGCCGAAACCGAGATGGGTGCCATCGACATCCTCGTCAACAACTCCGGCGTCAGCACGACACAGCGCTTGGTCGATGTCCAGCCCGAGGACTTCGACTACATCTTCGGCACCAATACCCGGGGTGCCTTCTTCGTCGCCCAGGAGGTGGCCAAGCGCATGATCGCCCGCTCCCGTGGCGAGCTGCCCGGCACCTTCACCGGCGGGCGCATCGTCAATGTCGCCTCGATGGCCGGCCTGAAGGTGCTGCCTCAGATCGGCGTCTACGCGATGAGCAAGGCGGCGGTCATCCACATGACCCGCGCCATGGCCCTGGAGTGGGGCCGTTTCGGCATCAATGTCAACGCCCTGTGCCCGGGCTACATCGACACCGAGCTCAACCATCACCACTGGCAGACCGATGCCGGCGCCAAGCTGATCCAGATGACGCCACGCAAGCGCGTCGGCAAGCCGCAGGACCTGGACGCCTTGCTGGTCATGCTGTGTGCCAACGAAAGCCACTTCGTCAACGGCGCCGTGGTGGCGGCCGACGACGGCTTCGGCGTCTGATGTCGGCGCCGATGTTGACCGCGCAGCAGGCGCGGGTGCTCGGCGTTCTGGTGGAAAAGCAGGCGACGGTACCGGACACCTATCCGCTGTCGCTGAACGCGCTGCAGGCCGGCTGCAACCAGAAGAACGCCCGCGAGCCGCTGATGCAGCTGGACGAGGGCGACCTGATCATCGCCATCGACGGCCTGAAGGCGCTGCACCTGGTGGTGGAGGTCAGTGGCAGCCGCGTCACGCGCTACGACCACAACATCGCCCGGGTGCTGCAGCTGCCCGGCGCGGCGGTGGCGCTGCTGGCCACCCTGATGCTGCGCGGCCCGCAGACGGCGGCCGAACTACGCGCCCATGCCGAGCGGCTGCACCGCTTTGCGGATGTGTCGGCGGTCGAGGGTTTTCTCGACGAGATGGCCAGCAAACCTGAGCCACAGGTGGTGTTGCTGCCCCGGGCGCCGGGTGCACGGGAGGCGCGCTGGGCACATCGCCTGTGTGGCGAACCGGTCGACCGGGTGACCGACCGGGCCGCTGAGGTGCCGCGTCCGGGCCGGCCGGCCGAGCCCGGCGATCTGGCGGCCACGACGCCGCCCGTGGCGGCCGCACCCAGCACTGGGTCGGTGCTTCGGTTCCCGGTCCCCGATGCCAAGACCCTGCAGCTCGAGATGGTCATGCCCATCCGCTGGGGCGACATGGATGCCATGGGGCATGTCAACAACACGCTCTACTTCCGCTACATGGAGGTGATCCGCATCGAGTGGTTCCACCTACTGCTGGGCGGCGCACCCGACCGCCAGGCGGTAGGGCCGATCATCATCAACGCCTTCTGTACCTTCCATCGCCAGCTGGAGTACCCCGGTGATGTGCGGGCGCGCCTGTATGTCGGCGCCATGGGCCGCAGCACCATCGACACCTACACCACGCTGGAGCGCACCGACGAGCCGGGGCTGGTCTATGCCAGCGGCGGCGCGGCGGTGGTGTGGACCGACTTTCGGGCCCGCAAGTCGGTACCGCTGCCGGACGACGTGCGCCAGCGCCTCACCGGTTCAACCGGTGAGTAGCTTGTGCACCAGGTCCGCCGTGGTGGCGGCGCCGGTCTTGCGCATCAGACGCGCCCGGTAGACATCCACCGTCCGCGGGCTGATGCCCAGCCGCTTGCCGACCTGCTTGCTGGTCATGCCCTCGATCAGCAGCGCGGCGATCTCGCGTTCGCGGGCCGTGAATGACACCTTCAGCACGCGTTTGGACGACAGATCCTCGAAGCTCCAGATGCCCGCGGCATGGGGCCGGTCGCGGTCCAGCGCCCGGCCGCTGACGTGGCACCAGAACAGGTCGCCGTTGACGCGCTTCATGACCCGGTCGTCGGCATACCAGCCCTGCGCGTCCAGGCGTGCCGCGATGCGCTCGCCGGTGCGCTCGAACTCCGCCGCGGTCGGGTACAGCACCTCGAAAGAGCGCCCGATCAGCTGCTCGCGGAAGGCGCCGAACATGGCCAGCAGGTGCTGGTTGCAATCGAGGATGTGGCGGTCGCGGGACAGCACCAGGCCCACCGGCGCGTGGTCAAAGGCGACACGATAGTCCAGCGTGATCGCAGGGCCGGGCATGGGTTGCCGGTCCATCGGCCGGGCTACAGCAGTGCGTAGGTGGTGGTGGCGTGGGCCGCCAGCTGGTCGTCGGCGTTGATCACCTGGACCTCGCCGAAGACCAGACTCTTGCCCATGCGCAGCACCCGGGCGACGACCCTGGCCGCACCGGACAGGCCGGCCACCGGCCGCAGGAAGCTGGTCTGCAGCTGCACGGTGGTCATGGGCTTGAAGCCGCCCAGCTTGGTCATCACCGCCAGCACCATCGCGGTGTCGGCCGCCGCCATCATGGTCTGGCCGCACAGCACGCCGCCGCCGTGCACATGGCGCGGCGTCACGGGCAGCGCCAGCACCACCTCGCCGTCGCGCGCCTCCAGCACGCGCAGGTCCAGATCGCGCACCCAGGGCGCAAACACATGGGCCAGGGCGTCCTGCAGCATCTGCATGTCAGCGGAGGTCTTGCGGGTGTCCATGTGCGCGTTCCAGGGTGATGCTCGGGCGAGGTCGGTAGCGGTCGATTCTAGGAGTCGGGGCTGTCCGCTGTGGGCATGTCCGCTGTGGGCAGCAGGTCGGGCGTAGCGACGGCCAAGGCCGATGCGAGGCGCTGCAGCCGTGCATTGCCGCGGATGCGGTCGACCAGGCCGCACAAGGCGTCGGCGTCGCCCAACTGCTGCCAGCATTGCGCCATTGCCAGCCAAGCCTGTTCTCGCGCGTACCAGAAGTCCTCTTCGGTCAGCGGGTTGTCCAGGGCCATCTGGAGTTGGGCGAGTACGGCTTCGGCATCGGTCGTGCCCAGCCGCCACGCCGCCTGCGTCGCTGCCACCGCGCCCGACAGCAGGTGCCGACCCGGTCGGGGCTCGATGCCCGCGGCCTGTCGTGCCCAGTCCAGCGCGGCCGTCGCGTTGCCCTGCTGAAGCAGCCAGTTTGAGCGCAACACGCGCTCCTGGCGGCGCAGCAGGGTGTCCTGCATCGCATCGGCCCGCTGCAGCGCGTCCTGGTTCGCGGCCAGCGCAGCGGTCCAGTCGCTGCGATGGGCCGCCAGAAGGGCGCGGCCATGGACACGGGCGTAGCCGCCCAGGGCGCCGTCGTCGTCCTCAGGCAGCAGCGCCCATTCGGCGGCCGCCGCCTCGGCCTGATCGTCATGCAGCAGGTAGGCCACCAGGTTGAACCGAGCCACCAGCACCGACGGCTGCGCGCCCAGCTCCACCGCCACGGCCAGGGCATGTCGTTGCAGGGCCAGCGCTTCGGTGCGGCGGCCCAGCCCTAGCAACACCCGGGCGCCGTCGCCGCACAGCTGCGACTGAATCATGGGCCGCAGCGCAAAGCCCGCATGCAGTCGACCGCGCTCAAAGTCGGCCAGCGCTGTGGTCAGGTCACCGCGGTCGGATGCGAGTCGGCAGCGGATGGCGAGCATGCTGACGGCCGATGCCGGGTCCATCTGTTCGGCCAGCGGCAGCCCGGCGTCCAGATGCGCCGTCGCTCCGGCGTCGTCGCCATGGGCCATGGCCGCCCAGGCTGCGATGCGCCAGGCGCGCAACCGGCCCGCCGGGTCCTGCGGCTGCAACCGGACAGCCGCCTCGGCGGCCTGTTGGGCCAGCGCCCGCTGACCGAGGTCACCATGGGCGAGCGCCTGCTGGATCGCCGCATCCGCCTCCAGGTCGCGGTCGCCGTGGCGCTGTGCGGCGGCGCGCAGCGCCTCGATCTCGGCCAGCCGCGGCACCACGTCGCCCAGCAGCCGCCAGGCCTCGATGCGCGCATGCCGGATCTCGGCCTCCTGCAGCACGGTCGGACCCAGGCGCAGGGCCTGTTCCAATTCGGCCAGGGCCTCGCGGTGTGCAAACACGCGCTGCAGCGCCTGTCCCGCCCTGAGCCGCAGGGCCACGGCCTCGGGCGCGCGGCCGGCCCGCTCCAGGTGCCCGGCGACGATGGCCGGTGGAGCGCCCTGGTGCTGCAGGGCATCGGCCAGCCGGGCATGCAGCAGGCGACGCCGCTGAGCCGACAAGCCGTCGGCCAGGGCCTGCTGCAGCACGTCGTGGCTGAAGCGCCAGCGCTGTGGGTCCACGATGCTGGGTCGAAGCAGATGGGCCTCGCTGGCCTGCTCCAGCGCCCGGACCGCCTCGAACGCGCTCAGCGCGGTGCAGCCGGCCAGATCGTCCAGGCTGAAGTCCTCGCGCAGCAGGCTGGCCGCCTCCAGCAGCCGGCGCACGCCGTCGCCGAGGACAGCGACCCGGCGCTGCACCGTTTCGGCCACGGTGGCCGGTACCCGCAGTTCCCCATAGTCGACTGTGGCGTCATCGAATGGCGTGGCCCAACGCCCCTGCGCATCACGCAGCAGCAGCCCCTGGGCCACCAGGTCTTTCAGGGTCTCCAGCAGGAACAGCGGATTGCCGCCCGTGACACCGTGCAGTCGCTGCGCAAAGAGCCGCCCGTCGGCGCCTGAAAGGGTGCGGACCAACTCGATGACCGCCTGTGGCTCCAGCGGTCCTAATGCCATCGGTGCCTGTCCAGTCGCCGCACTGACAAGCAGCGTCTGCAGGGCCGGCGGCGTCTCTTCGTCGCGCCGGGACACGATCAGGACGACCGGCCGGCCGGCGTCGCGCAGGCCGCGCCAGCTGTGCAGCAGCAAGGCCGTGCTGCCAACGTCGGCGAGGTGCCAGTCGTCCAGCACCCAGGCCAGGACATCCTTCGGCCAGCATGCCACCACGGCCTGGGCCGCCGCGACCAGAAAGCGCGTGCGGTCGGCATCGCTGGTCAAGGGCGGCGGCGCATCGCCCAGCTCCGGCAACAGGCGCGCCAGCTCGCGGCGCAGGCCCGGTGCCAGCTGGGCCGGCTGCAGCGGCAGCCCGCGCAGCAGACGCACGGCACTGAAGTAGGGCAGGGCGATGTCACCGGGCCGGGCGGTGGTGTGCATCGGCCCCGCGGCGGTGAACCGCCGGGCCAGCTCGGACGCCAGACGTGTCTTGCCGATGCCATCGGGCCCGGTCAACTGCAGCAGGCCGGTCTGGCGCAGGCGTGCCTCGCCCTGACGCAGCGCGTCCGCCCGGCCGGCCAAGGGCACCGCAGCCGGTATCAGGGGCTCGATCGGCCCGGGTGACGGCAGACGAGCAATCGCAGACGCAGACGTAGACGTAGACGTAGCCGCAGCCGCAGCCGCAGCCGCAGCCGCAGCCGCAGACGGTGGTATCGCGGCGGGCGGCGCCTCTATGGGCGGGGCGGCCAGGTCGCCACGCCGGATGCGCTCGGCCAGCGCCAGCGTCGTCGGCAATGGCCGCAGGCCCAGCTCTCTGCCCAGCGTCAGCCGGCAGCGCTCGAACAGGGCCAATGCATGCTCGCGGCCGCCGCCGATGGCCTGCAAGCGCATGGCCTGGACGTAATGGGACTCCTGCAGTGGGTCCATCTCGACCAGACGCAGCCAGGACTCGAGCGCGGCGCCTCGATCGCCGTCGGCCTCGCGCGCAGCCGCCCATGCGGACAACGCGTCGCGCTGCGCCTGGGCCAGGCGTTCTCGCTGATGGTGCAGCCAGGATTCGAAGGCCGGGGCATCGCGCAGCTGCAACCCGTCCAGCAAGACGCCTTGCGCCAACCGGGCCATGGTGGCGCTGTCGCGCTGCGACTGTGCAGCGCGGAACGCCAGCACGTCGCAGCCGACATTGCGCAGCTCGATGGCATCGTCCACGCTGTGCAGTGCCGCATCCAAACCGACCTGCCGCAGCCGGTGCAGCTCCACGCGCAGGTTGCGTCGCGCGTCGGCATCGCTGCTGTCCGGCCACAGCCAGGCCGCCAGCCGGCCGCGGCTGGTACGGCCGTCCAGCGCCAACAAGGCCAGCAGCGCCTGGCATTTGCGTGTCGGAACCGCCAGCCCGACACCGTCGGCCTGCAGGCTGAACGCGCCAAGCAACTGCAGCTTGAGTCGATGCGCCGTCATGGGCTGGCATCGTAGAGCCTGTTCGATGCGGCTTAGGTGAATCGACGTAGAGTCGCCCACCGCGCCCGCCGCTACGCTTGCGGCCGGCTGACGGCGGCACCGATGGCGGCGCCGCGCACCCCAGGAGATCCAGATGAACAAGGTGTTTCCCAGCGCTGCCGAGGCCCTGGCCGGCATCGTGCGCGACGGCCAGTTGATCGCGGTCGGCGGCTTCGGCCTTTGCGGCATACCGGAGGCGCTGATCGATGCCCTCATGCACAGCGGCGTCAAGGGCCTGACCGCCATCTCCAACAACGCCGGCGTCGACGGCTTCGGCCTGGGCAAGCTGCTGGCCACGCGGCAGGTCCGCAAGATGATCGCCAGCTACGTGGGCGAGAACAAGGAGTTCGAGCGCCAATACCTCAGCGGCGAGCTGGAGCTGGAGTTCACGCCCCAGGGCACGCTGGCCGAGAAGCTGCGCGCCGGTGGCGCCGGCATACCGGCCTTCTTCACCAAGACCGGCGTCGGCACCATCGTCGCCGACGGCAAGGAAATCCGTGAGTTCGACGGCCAGCGCTATGTGATGGAGCGCTCGCTGGTGCCCGACGTGTCGCTGGTCAAGGCCCACACCGCCGACCGCAGCGGCAACCTCGTCTTCCGCAAGACGGCGCGCAACTTCAACCCCAACGTCGCGATGGCCGGCAAGGTCACGGTGGTGGAGGTGGAGCGCATCGTCGACACCGGCACGCTGGACCCGGACCAGATCCACCTGCCCGGCATCTACGTGCAGCGCATCGTGCTCAACGCCACGCCGGAAAAGCGCATCGAGCAGCGCACCGTGCGAAAAGCAGCTTCGGCCGCCTAACCACTTCGTCAAGGAGAACATCGAATGGCCTGGACCCGTGACGAAATGGCTGCGCGAGCGGCATCCGAGCTGCAGGACGGCTTCTACGTGAACCTGGGCATCGGCTTGCCCACCCTGGTGGCCAACCATGTGCCGGCTGGCATGGAGGTGTGGCTGCAGAGCGAGAACGGCCTGCTGGGCATCGGCCCGTTTCCGACCGAGGATGAGGTCGATGCCGACCTGATCAACGCCGGCAAGCAGACGGTGACGACGCTGGCCGGCTCCAGCATCTTCTCCAGCGCCGACAGCTTCGCGATGATCCGCGGCGGCAAGATCAACCTGGCCATCCTGGGTGCGATGCAGGTCAGCGAGCGCGGCGACCTGGCCAACTGGATGATCCCCGGCAAGATGGTCAAGGGCATGGGCGGCGCGATGGATCTGGTCGCAGGCGTCGGCCGCGTGGTCGTGCTGATGGAGCATGTGGCCAGCAAGAAAGACGGCACCACCGACCTGAAGATCCTGCCCGCCTGCAACCTGCCGTTGACGGGTGTGGGCGTGGTCAACCGCATCATCACCGACCTGGCCGTGATGGATGTGACGCCCGAGGGGCTGAGGCTGGTGGAGACCGCGCCGGGCGTGACCCGCGACGAGGTGCAGGCCAAGACCGGCGCGCCGTTGCGCTGAGGCTGTCATGACCGCCGCGCCGAGCCGTTTGACCGGGCGCCGGGCGGCCCTACTGGCTGCCTTGTGGCTGATCGGCTGTACCGCGCCGGCGACTGTGCCGACGACGGCGCCAGCGTCCAATGCAGCCGTCGCGCCGCCTGCGGTGGCCGCCGCGCCGCGCCTGGGTTTCGCGGCGCCGCTGGTGCCGGAGGGCACCTCCGGCTGGACTTCCAAGCCCGGCTGGTCGTTCAGCCAGTGGGCCGTGGCCGCCGCCAACCCGCTGGCCACCGAGGCCGGCTATCGCATGCTGGCCGAGGGTGGCAGTGCCATCGATGCCGCCGTGGCGGTGCAGATGGTGCTGACGCTGGTCGAGCCGCAAAGCAGTGGCATCGGTGGCGGTGCCTTCATCCTGCACTGGGACGGGCGCCAGGTGCAGGCCATCGATGGCCGAGAGACCGCACCGGCCGCAGCGACGGAGGCGCTGTTCCTGCGGGTGGACGGCCGGCCCATGCCGTTCGGCGAGGCGGTGGTCGGTGGCCGGGCCGTCGGTGTGCCCGGTGCGGTGCGCGCCCTGCATGAGGCACACCGTGCCCATGGCCGCCTGCCCTGGGCCCGGCTGCTGGAGCCCGCGATCACGCTGGCGCATCGGGGTTTTGCCGTCAGCCCGCGCCTGCATGCGGCATTGGCCAGCGAGCAGGCCATGCGACGCCAGCAGCCGGCGGGCGGCTACTGGTATGACGCGGCTGGCCAGCCCTGGCCCGTCGGGCATGTCATGACCAATCCGGCCCTGGCCGCGGTGTTGCAGCGCCTGGCGGCCGAGGGCCCGGACGCCTTGCACCGCGGTGCGGTTGCGGCCGACATCGTGGCCCGCGTGCGGGGCCACGTGGTCAACCCGGGCCTGATCACCGAGGCCGACCTGGCGGGCTATCAGGTGCGGCGCCGCGAGGCCATCTGCACCGACTGGCAGGCGCTGTACCGCGTGTGCGGATTCCCGCCGCCATCGTCGGGGCATCTCACGGTGATGCAGATCCTGGGCCTGCTGGAGGCTCGTGATGCCACGAAGTCCCCGCTCCAGCAGGGTGTGCCGTCGGCCGACTGGCTGCACGTCTATCTGGAGGCGGCGCGGCTGGCCTATGCGGACCGAGGCCAGTACATCGCCGACCCGGACTTCGTCCCAGCCCCCGGCGGTGACTGGCGCACGATGGTTGACCCGGCCTACCTGCGCCAGCGCGCCGCGCTGATCGGTGAGCGCAGCGTCCAGGTCGCGCAGCCGGGCCAGCCGGCCGCGGTGCGCAGCGCCTTTGCGCCGCAGCCTGACCAGCCGGAGCACGGCACCAGCCACATCAGCATCGTCGACGGCCAGGGCCGCGCCGTGGCCATCACGACCACGATCGAGGCGGTCTGGGGTTCAAGGTTGATGAGCGATGGCGGCACCGGCCTGGCCGGCGGCTTCATGCTGAACAACCAGCTGACCGATTTCTCCATGCTGCCGGCGGACGCGGCGGGCAAGCCGATTGCCAACCGCGTGCAGCCGGGCAAGCGGCCACGATCCAGCATGAGCCCGTCACTGGTGTTCGACCGGCGCGACGGACGGCTGGTCATGACCGCCGGCTCACCCGGTGGCCCGGCCATCATCCACTTCACCGCCAAGACGCTGCTCGGCAGCCTGGCCTGGGGGCTGGACGCGCAGCGCGCCATCGACCTGCCCAATTTCGGCAGCTACAACGGGCCGACGCTGCTGGAGAAGGGGCGGTTTGCGCCTGAGGTGGCCCAGACGCTGCGCGCGCGCAACCATGTGGTCAACGAGATCGACCTGACCAGCGGCCTGCAGGCCATCCAGCGCACGCCCACCGGCTGGCACGGCGGCGCCGACCCGCGCCGTGAGGGCGTGGTGATGGGGCGCTGAGCGCGCCTATGCAGCGAGCATGAAAAAGGCGCACCGTGGTGCGCCTCTTTGAACCACAACCCGGCCAGGCCGGCTGCGGCAATGGGATCAAGCCATCAGGCCTTACGGCGGCGCGCGATCGCGCCGATGCCAGCCAGGCCCAGCGCCATCAGCGCATACGTCGAGGGCTCAGGAACGACTCCTGTGAATTCCACTGCAGAAACCCCAATGACGCCTTGGAGCCCGGTGTAGGTCAGTCGGTCGACCATGCCGGCGAAGGCATGCGTGCCGAGTAGGTCGCCGGTGTTGGAGGCATCCACCGCCAGTTGGCCCAGCGAGTTGCTGCTCGAATCCCAGGCCTCAAACAGGCCACGACTGCCTCGCAGAACGACGTACTGGAAGCCGACGCCGTTGGAACCGCCATTGAAGATGATGGTCGCTGTCGGAGCGGTGAAGATCGAAATGCCTTGTCCATCGAAGGTGTCGCGACCGTCCGCATACCAGTACGCGTCATTGACCGTCAGGCCGAAGGCGGCATAGGCATTGGACGCCATCAGCCCGCAGCAGCTGACGCCCGGCGACTCCACGTTCGTGAAGTTCACGACCATGGCGGAAGCCGAGCTGGCGATGGCCAGCATCGACGCCGCGGCGATCAAGCTCTTGTTGAGCGGCATGTTGAATCCCTCCTGATTGGCGATATTGCCGGCCGCGAGTGTCTGCTACTACGAGCTGGAGCGGAGACATGAATCAGGGGTTGCCCCCACCGTTCTAGGGGGGTCAAGTGCGGAGT
>JBJXHB010000290.1:0-18698 GCA_046160725.1 Aquabacterium sp. | reverse complement strand
TCATGCCACCACCTCCTCGGCCGCCAGGCGGAAACCCAACGCCGGCAGGCCGTCGATCTCGATGCGCACCGCCTGCCCCGCCCGGGCCAGCGGCGCGCCGTGCGACGCGCCCGTCAGCACCACGTCGCCCGGGTGCGGGGTCATGAAGCCGCTGATGTCGGCCACCAGCTGCGAGGCGTCGCGGATGCGATCACCCGTATCGGTTTCATGCGCCAGCTGGCCGTCGATGAACACACGCATGCCCAACGCGTCCGGCCCGGCGGCGGGCATGGCCACGACATCGCCCATCGGGCAGAAGCCATCGCGCACCTTGAAGCGCAGCGACGGCCGGTAGAAGGACGCATGCGGCAGGCTCAGGTCGGCCACCGCCACCGCGCCGGCGATGCAGCTGCGCGCTGCTGCCGGCGACACGCGGCAGGCGGTGGCGCCGATGACCAGGCCAAGGCAGGCGGCCACCTGAACAGACTCGCCCGGCGGCAAATGCACCAATGCGCCATCGCGCACCTGTGTGTTGTGGGGCTTGACGTACAGCACCGGCGCCTGGGGTGGCGCCTTGGACGGCGGCGCCGAGGCGGCGTCGCCCAGCGCGGCGAGCGCGGGGCGGTGGTTGAGCAGGGTGCCGACGATGGTGCCGGTGAGCCGGGGCAATAGGGGCGACAGGGAGCTCATGACCCGATTCTGCAGGCACCGGCCGCTGGCGGGCCTTGCGTTGACTGACCTTCAGCGTTCCGCCGGCCGCTGAAGGACGGCTTTCATGTCCTCGAAGCCGATCGGTGCCGACGTGTGCTCATGAAGGATTCTCAGGACATGCCCGCTCGTCCGCAGGACCCAGGTCAGACGGTTCTGCATCGAGCGCAGCGGGTCTCCCTGGGCGGACACGCCGGCGTAGGTGACGACAGCGCTGACAAGCGCGAAGTCGGCATCCCCCGTCTTCTGCAGGTCGTCGAAGGAGACCTTCACTCTTTCTGCGCCCAGCGACGTGAACCAGGCCTCGACCGCCAACTGCCAGGACGGCGCACCGTCGTAGGACCAGACGCCCCAGGCATCGAAGACCCTGACCTTGGGGTCGTACAAACGCATGAAGGCTGCAACGTCCCTGGCATGCACGGCCGTCTTGTAGGTCTCGAGTACCCGGTCGATCGACTTGTCGAAATCTGCCATGGCGGTCCTTTGGTGTGGCGTGCCGCAGTGTCCCGCCATTCAGGTCTTGTACAGCAAACACGACGCAGCAGCGTCTGGTGCCAGCGTCATCGCGGCAGCGGGCGGCGTTCCCATGGTGCGCAGGCTCTATCCCGCCGACACTGCCAGCACGGCGCGCGGGTTGGTGCGCGCAATGGCCAGCAGCGTGCGGGCGGCACCACTGGGCTGCTTGCGACCCTGCTCCCAGCCTTGAAGCGTGCGTACAGAGACTCCCAGAAGCGCGGCGAACTGCGCCTGCGACAACCCGGTCGCCCGGCGCGCCTCGACAGCAGGCGAGAGCACGACCTTGCCTCGCCCGGCCTTCATGTCCTGTATCGACTGAAGGATCTCGGCGCCAACGTTTCGCTTGGCTTCCAACGCGTCGAGTTCAACGGAAGACAACCTCCTAGACTTCGAGGGCACGGCGAATCTCCTTGAGGACAGACAGTGGGATGTTCTCTTTGACGGCCTTGGCGAACATAGTGAGCAGGTAGACCTCGCCCAACTCATTGCGAAGCAGGTAGACCACTCGTACGCCACCAGACTTTCCGGTACCCGGTCTTGACCACCGAACCTTTCGGACGCCACCGGAGCCCCGGATGAGGTCGCCTTCTTCGGGGTGTGTCGCGATATGCGCCGCGAACTCAGCGCGCTCTTCCTCGCTTCAGTAGAGAGGCCAGAGCTTCTGGAAGATGGGGCCTTCGACGACTGTCAGCACGGGTTGACTATACGCCTTAGACGCATAGGTGCCCATCAGGTCGTCTTGCCCCCTACCCCACCGGCCACCGCTCGATCCGCCACAACGCCGGCAGCGTCCCCAGCGTCAGCAGCCCCACCAGCGCAAACGCGTGGCCAAAGGTGCCGCCCAGTGCCAGCACGGCGCTCACGGTCAGGGGCGACAGCACGAAGGCGCAGAAGGTGACCAGCGTGGCGCCGCCGGCGACGTCGGCGACGCGGCCGCCCTGGGCGCAGCGGGCCACCTCGGCCAGCTGCACGCCATTCCAGGCCGAGACGGTCAGCCCGGCCAGCGCGCACAGCGCCCAGACGGCCAGTGCGGGCGTGGCCGGGGTGGTCAGGGCCAGCCCGACGGTCGTCAGGGCCGATCCGCCAGCGCACCAGCGCAGGATGGGCACACCGCTGCCCATCCTGTCCGACAGCCAGCCCAGCACCGGCCGGGCCAGCACGCTCACGGCCTGCATCAGCGCAAAGCCGGCGCCGGCGGCCACCGGCGACCAGCCCAGCTGCAGGTTCAGGTACACCACCAGAAACGTGAACCAGGTGCCCTGGCCAAAGGCCACGGCCGCGCCGCTCAGGCCCATGCGCAGCAGGCGGGGTGATTGCGCCAGCGCGCGCCAAGGCCGCATCAGGTTGGCCGCCGACAGCACCTGGCCCAGCAGGGCCGCCCAGCCGCCCTGCGGCGCGTCGCGCGACGCGGCGTCGCCGCTGCCGGTGCGCAGTGGCTCCAGGCACCACATGGTGGCCAGGCAGACCAGGCCCACCAGCGCCAGCGTGGCCGGCAGGCCCAGTTGCTGGGCCAGCCCGGGCAGCAGCAGCCCGGCCACGATGCCGCCCAGCGGCACGCCGGCCTGCTTGATGGAGAAGATCAGGTTCAGGTGGCGCGGCGGCGCCAGCCGCTGCAGCACCTCGGAGCCGGCCGAGTTGCTGGGGCCGTAGCTCAGCCCGATCATCAGCGCGCCCGCCATGGCCAGCGGCAGCGGCCCCAGCAGCGCGGCCAGGCCGGTGACGCCGATGACGATGCCGGCCTGCAGGCAGCGCACCGCGCCCAGCCGGCGCAGCACCGGTATGCCCAGCAGCAGGAAGCCGGTGGACCCCACGGACACCCAGGACGACAGCGCGCCCACCTCGCCCGGCGTCCAGCCGTTGCGTGTGATGAAGGCCGGCGCCAGGATGGGCGCCACGCGGCCCAGCAGCGTCAGCGCGGCCTGGAAGGCCAGCATGGCCAGCAGCGGCATCAGCCAAGCGGGCCGGCTCATCGCGGTGCCCTGATGCCGGGGCCGGTGCGGGCCCGGCCCTCGCCCCGCCCCTCAGGGCGCCGGCCGCACCGTGCCCGCGCAGCTGCCAAAGCCGATGCGCACCGCGCCCGGCGCGGCACAGTGGGCGCGCAGCTCCAGCAGGTCGCCGTCCTGCAGAAAGGTCCGCTGCTCGCCACCGGGCAGCGCCAGCGGCCGCTTGCCGCCGTCGGACAGCTCCAGCAGCGAGCCGCCCTGCCCCGGCTCGGGGCCGCTCTGGGTGCCGCTGCCCAGCAGGTCGCCGGGGTTGAGGTTGCAGCCGTTGCTGGCATGGTGGGTGAGCAGCTGAGCCAGCGTCCAGTAGGAGTCACGAAAGTTCGATTGCATCAGCCGCACCGGGGCCGTGCCGGCGGCCCGCATGGCCGGGGTCTGCATCCAGGCCTCCATGTTGATGTCCAGGGCACCGCGTTCCCGGTTGGCCGGGCTGTCGAGATAGGGCAAGGGTTGCGGGTCGCCGGCCGGCCGGCTGAAGCCGCGACGGAATGGTGCCAGCGCCTGCATCGTCACCAGCCAGGGCGAGATGGTGGAGCCGAAGTTCTTGGCCAGGAAGGGTCCCAGCGGCTGGTACTCCCAGGCCTGGATGTCGCGCGCCGACCAGTCGTTGAGCAGCACCAGGCCGAACAGGTGGGCCTCCGCCTGCGCCATCGGCACCGGCTCGCCCAGCGCATTGCCCGGGCCGACAAAGGCGCCCAGCTCCAGCTCGTAGTCCAGGCGCTGGCAGGGCGCCACGCGCGGCGGCTCGTCGGCCGGCGCGGTCATGGCCTTGAGCTGGCCGATGGGCCGCCGCACCGGCGTGCCGCTGACGACGATGCTGGAGGCCCGTCCGTGGTAGCCGATGGGCACCCACTTGTAGTTGGGCAGCAGCGGGTTGTCCGGGCGGAACAGCTTGCCCACCGCGGTGGCATGGTGGATGCCGGTGTAGAAGTCGGTGTAGTCGGCGATGTGGCACGGCAGCGCCATCTGCGCGTCGGCCTGGGCCAGCAGGCAGGCCTGCAGCGCGCCCTGCTGCGCCGAGCCCGTGGCCAGCGCCGCCGACAGCGCCGTGCGCACGCGCGACCAGGCCGCCGTGCCCATGGCCATGAAGGCATTGAGGTCGCCGGCGGCCAGCGGCGCCAGCAGCGGCGGCACATCCGCGGCCCAGCCGGGCTGCGCCGCGGCCAGCCGCAGGTCCAGCACCTGGCTGCCGATGGCCACGCCGATGCGCCAGGGCTCCGCCGTGCCGGCCCGGCGGAAGCGGCCGTAGGGCAGGTTCTGGATCGGGAAATCGGTGGCGCCGTCGTTGGCAGACTCGACCCAGCTGCGCAGGTCGGGGTCGTGGGTGGCGTCGGGTTGCATCGTCATGGTGTCGGCCCGTTGTAGTGGTCCGCCAGCCCGGCCCAGCAGTCGGCATAGCGGTCGTCCCGCGCGCCCGGGCGCATGGCCCAGGCGGTGGGGTGGTAGCGCCAGCGGCTCTCCAGCATGAAGGCCATGGTGTGGTCCAGCTTGTGGGGTGCCAGCGCTGCGGCGGATGCCCTGGCAAAGGCGTCAGTGTCCGGGCCGTGCGGCACCATGGTGTTGTGCAGGCTGGCGCCACCGGGGCGGAAGCCCTCGGGCTTGGCGTCGTACTGCCCATAGACCAGCCCCATGAACTCCGCCATGACGTTGCGGTGGTACCAGGGCGGGCGGAAGGTGTCCTCGGCCACCAGCCAGCGCGGCGGAAAGATCACGAAGTCGCAGTTGGCCGTGCCGGGTGTCTCGCTCGGGCTGGTCAGCACGGTGAAGATCGACGGGTCCGGGTGGTCGTAGCTGATGCTGCCGATGGTGTTGAACAGACGCAGGTCGTATTTCAGCGGCGCCAGGTTGCCATGCCAGGCGACGACGTCGAAGGGGCTGTGGCCCTGCTCGGCGCGCCAGAAGGCGCCGCCGACCTTCTTGACCATCTCGACGCGGCCGGGTGCGTCCTCGAAGGCCGCCACCGGCGCCAGGAAGTCGCGGGCATTGGCCAGGCCGTTGCTGCCGATGGGGCCCAGCTCCGGCAGGCGAAAGGCGGCGCCGTAGTTCTCGGCCACGTACAGGCTGGCCGGCCCGTCCACGTCCACGCGCATGGCCATGCCGCGCGGCACCAGCACGATCTCGCCGGGCGCGGCCTGCAGGCGGCCGCATTCGGTGACCACCGTGACGCTGCCGGCCTGCGGTATCAGCAGCATCTCGCCGTCGGCGTTGACGAAGGCGCGGCCGGGGCCCATGGCCCGGGTGACGAAGCACAGGTGGGCGGCCAGGCCGTGCTGCGCGTCCGGGCCGCCGTTGGCCACCATGGTGCGCATGCCCTCGATGAAGTCCAGGCTCTCGGCCGGCATCGGCACCGGGTGCCAGCGCAGCGGGTCCGGCGGCATCACCACGCCGCCGGCCGCGCCGGTGCACCACAGCGGCTGGGCCATGGGCGCATAGCCCCCGACCACCACCGACGGCCGGCGCCGGTAGAACCAGGTGCGCCGGTTGTCGGCCCGCGGCGCGGTGAAGGCGGTGCCGGACAGCACCTCGGCATACAGGCCGTGGGGCACGCGCTGCGGGCTGTTGCGGCCCTGCGGCAGCGCGCCGGGCACCGCCTCGGTGGCAAAGCTGTTGCCGAAGCCGCTGAGGCATTGCAGTGTCATGGTGATTCCCCCGGCCTCAGGCCGTGGTGGTGGTCGTGGCGGTGGCCGTGGCCACGGCATGGCGCAGCGTGGTGCTGCGGGCCAGCGCCAGTGCCTCGTCCAGCACCGCGCGGTCGCCGATGTGGTTGGACAGCACCAGCACCAGCTGCGCTAGGAAGGCGTCGGCCTGGTCGTCGGTCATGTCGCGCTGGGCGCCGATCAGCGCCTCGTAGAAGCCGTCGGGGTCGGCGATGTGGGGTTGGCGTTGCAGCGGCATGTCCGGTCCTGTTGCGGTGGCCATCATGGCAGGCACAGGCAGCGGCGCAGCGCGGCCTGGACCTTGGCCGCATCGAAAGCCCGCCAGCGTGCGGCCACATGCTGGTCCGGGCGGATGAGATACACCGTGCCGGGCTGGCCGTCGTAGCGGCGGGCCACCAGGCCCTGCACGTCCTGGATGTCGCGGCCCACCTGCAGCACCGTGGCCTGCACCCGGCCGACCGATACCGACGCCACCGGCGCCTTGCCGAAGCACAGCAGCCGGAAGCCGCCGCCCAAGTGGTGCAGCAGCCAGCCGTCGGCGCCGCCGGGCCCGCGCACCGGGGCGTCGGCCGCATTGGTGCCGGGACTCATGCGGCCGTCGAAAGGGCTCTCGTCGGCGGTGTTCAGGGCCGAGCCGGCATAGGGCGTGGGCGTGGACAGCCGCCCGCTGTTGACCAGCGGCCGCGCGAAGGGCTCGTGCTCGGCCAGCGCCAGCACCGCATTGCGCAGGCGCAGGCTGGCCCGCGTCTTGGGCGTGATGAAGTCGGTGGACCGGGTGGAGGCGCGCAGGTTGTCGTCGGCGGCATGGGCGCGCTCGTCGTGGTAGCTGTCCACCAGGGCCTCGGGCGCGTCGCCGGCCAGCACCGCCTGGAGTTTCCAGGCCAGGTTGTCGACGTCCTGCACGCCGGTGTTGGCACCGCGCGCGCCGAAGGGCGACACCTGGTGCGCGGCGTCGCCCGCAAAGATGACGCGGCCGTGGCGAAAGCGGTCGATGCGCCGGCAGGCGAACTGGTAGACCGACACCCACTCCAGCTCGAACTCGACGCCATCGCCGAGCATGGCCTGGATGCGCGGCACCACCCGCTCGGGCTTCTTCTCCTCGTCCGGGTCGGCCTGCCAGCCGAGCTGGAAGTCGATGCGCCAGACATCGTCGGCCTGCTTGTGCAGCAGCGCGCTCTGGCCGCGGTGGAACGGCGGGTCGAACCAGAACCAGCGCTCGGTCGGGAAACTCGCCTTCATCACCACGTCGGCGATCAGGAACCGGTCCTGGAAGACCTGGCCGCTGAAGTCGGCCCCCACCATGCGCCGCAGGTCGCTGTTGGCGCCGTCGCAGCCGATGACCCAGGTGGCCTCGGTCCTGAACACGCCGTCCGGCGTCTCGATGTGCAGCACCGCATGGTCGGCCTGCTGGTCGATGCCGACCAGGCGGTGCCGCCAGCGCAGGTCCACGCGCGGGCTGGCCATGCAGGCGGCGACCAGGCCCTCCTCCAGGTGGTACTGCTGGTAGTTCACCATCGCCGGCATCTGGTGCGCGTCCTCCGGCTGCAGGTCGAAGCGGTACACCTGGCGCTCGTCGAAGAACACCTTGCCGACCTTCCAGCTCACGCCGCCCGCCACCATGGGGCCGGCCACGCCGAGGCGGCCCCAGATCTCCAGCGGCCGCTTGGCATAGCAGACGGCACGCGAGCCGATGCTGACGGTGTTGTTGTCGTCGATCAGCAGGCAGTCGATGCCGTGCGCGGCGCAGTCGAGCGCGGCCGTCAGGCCGATCGGGCCGGCCCCGACGATGACGACGGCATGCCGCCGCGGCACGCCGTTGCGCTGCTCGTCAGTGGGCGCCCAGTCGTAGCGCGGGTAGGTGTAGGTCTTCTGCATCGGCGCGTCCTTGCGGGCGGGGGCGCGGGCCTGGTCAGACGCCGGCCAGCTCTTTCTCGTGCAGCCAGGCGGCATGCTTGGGCGCCTGGCGGGTGCGGCTCCACTCCTCCAGCATGTCCCACTTCACTGCGTCCAACCTGGCTTGCTGCTCGGGCGTGGCGGTGTCGGCGGCGAGCTCCAGGCGGTGGCCGTTGGGGTCGAAGAAATAGATCGACTTGAAGATCGCATGGTCGGTGGGGCCCACCACCTGGATGCCGGCCGCCTCCAGCCGGACCTTGGTCTGCAGCAGCTCGTCGACGCTGGCGACCTTGAAGGCCATGTGCTGCACCCAGTCGGGCGTGTTCGGGTCGCGGCCCATCTCGGGCGAGTTCGGCAGCTCGAAGAAGGCCAGGATGTTGCCGCCGCCGGCATCCAGGAAGACATGCATGTACGGGTCATTCGCATGCGTCGACGGCACGTGGTCCTCTGCGATGGCCAGCACGAAGTCCATGCCCAGGTGGTCGCGGTACCAGTGCACCGTCTCCTTGGCGTCGCGGCAGCGGTAGGCGGCATGGTGGATGCGTTGGATGCTCATGGCGGTCTCCAGTCGGGTGCGCGGCCATCCCGCCGCAGGGTCTCTCTCGTCGCAGCTCGCCGGGCCAGCGGGGCGGGCCGGGCCGGCTGCGCCGATGGTCAGGTCTCCAGCGCCTTCCACATCTCGATGTCGCGCTCGGCAGTCCAGATGCGGGGGTCGCGGTGCTGCGTCGCCTCGTCGTAGGCCCGCGTGATGTCGAAGGGCATGCAGTGGTCGAAGATCACCCAGTGGCCGTACTTGGGCCGCACGGCATCCACCGTCTCGCGGTAGACCGCCTTCAGCGGCTTGCCGGCGGCGGCGCCGGCCTTGACCGAGGCAAACACATCGGCGATGAAGGCCCGCGTGCCGGCCAGGCCGGCGGCGACCTCGGTCTCGTTGCGCAGCGCGGCGCCGCGCCCGGGCACCAGGGCCAGGGGCTTGAGTGCTGCGACGTTGTCCAGCGTCGCCGGCCAGTCGCTGAAGTAGGCGTCGCCGGCATAGGGCGTGGCGTCGTACTCGACCAGGTCGCCGGAGAACAGCGTGCGCTCGCCGGGCAGCCACACCACGGTGTCGCCCTTGGTGTGGCCGCGGCCCAGCTGCAGCAGCTGCACCTCGAGCTTGCCCAGCCACAGCGTCATCTTGCCGGTGAAGGTCATGGTCGGCCAGGTCAGGCCCGGCGGCACGCTCTCGACGGCGCGGAACAGCCGCGGAAAGCGGCCGATCTCGCTGGCCTTGTCCTGCTCGCCGCGCTCGACGATCAGGTCGCGCGTGTCCTGGCTGGCGATCACATGCTCGGCACCGTATGCCGACGCGCCCAGCACCCGCACGGCGTGGTAGTGGCTGAGCACCACATAGCGGATCGGCTTGTCCGTGACCTCGCGGATGCGGCGGATCACGTCGGCGGCCATGATGGGCGTGGCCTGGGTGTCGATGACCATCACCGCGTCGTCGCCGATGACGATGCCGGTGTTGGGGTCGCCCTCGGCGGTGTAGGCCCAGGCATGCTCGGACAGCTGGGTGAAGCTGACCTTCTTCTCCTCCAGGTCGGCCTGGGAGGCAAAGGCTTTGCTCATCGTCGTCTCCTGTCGTGGGTTGTCGGCGGCGCCGCGCCTGGATGGTCGCTTGAACGAAGGGCTTGATTATGCGCAGCCGATTCGCTATTGTCTAATCATTCGACATAAGCGAAATCACCATGTCCACGCCCGGCCGCCCCCAGCGCGGCATCCAGAGTATCGAAGTCGGCGGCGCCTTGCTGCGTGCCCTGGCCCACCACGGCCGGCCGATGGCCCTGAAGGACCTGGCCCATGCCGCCGGCATGCCCGCCGCCAAGGCCCACCCGTACCTGGTCAGCTTCGGCAAGCTCGGGCTGATCGGCCAGGAGGGCGCCAGCGGCCGCTACGGCCTGGGCCCGCTGGCGCTGCAGCTCGGGCTGATCAGCCTGCAGCAGTACGACCCGATCCGGCTGGCATCGGCGCGCATCGCCGAGCTGGCGCAGGCGCTGGGCCACACCACAGCGGTGGCGGTGTGGGGCAGCCGCGGGCCGACCATGGTGCGGGTGGAGGAGGCGCCGACCCCGGTGCATGTGCACATGCGCCACGGCACGGTCATGAGCATCCGCCGCACCGCCACCGGCCGGCTGTTTGCCGCCTACCTGCCGGAGCAGGAGGTGCGCGCCGCGCTGGCCGCCGAGGCCGCCTGGGGCCGCGAGACCGGCGTAAGCGGCGCCGGCCCGGCGCGCATCGACGCCGAGCTGCGGGCCGTGATGGAGCAGGTGCGCCGCGACGGCGTGGCCACCATCGTCGACGGCGCGGCGCCGGGCGTCAGCGCCGTGGCCGCGCCGGTCTTCGACGGTGCCGGGCGGCTGCTGCTGGCCATCACCGTGATCGGCCCCTCGGCGTCGCTGGACCTGGGGCCGCAGGGCTCGGTGGTGGCGGCGATGCGGCAGGCGGCACAGGACCTGTCGGCGACCGCGGGCGCGGTGGCGTCAGCAGTTTGAGCAGCTGTGCGTCGACCTGCGCGGCCACGCCCCGCAGCAGCGCGGCGGCCGAGGCGTCCGGCGCCAGCACGCGCGCCATCGACACCGCACCGATGGCCATGCCCGCCAACGCGGCCGCCTGGTCGCGTCGTTGCGGCGTCGCCGCCTCCAGCGCTGCCTGCGGCTCCTGGCGCGGCCCGCGCAGCACCTCACCCTCGAGGCGGGCCCAGGCCTGGCGATAGCCGGCGCGCACGGCATCGTCGGCCCGCGCGGCGTCGCCCGTCAGTGCCGCGAAGCTGCATCCCTGGGCCACCTCCTGCAGATGGTCAGGGTGAAGATAGTCCGCAAACACCTGCCGGGTCAGGACGCGCCACTGGGCCGGCGGCCCGGCCTGGCGCCGCGACAGCAGGCGGATGAAGCCGTGGTCGTGGCTCAGCACCTCGCGCAGCAGGTCCTGCTTGGAGCTGAAGTGCGCATAGAAGCCGCCGTGCGTCAGGTCGGCATCGGCCATCACCGCGGCCACGCTGGTGGCCTCCACACCCTGGGCGCGGAACACCCGGCCCGCGCTGTCCAGGATGCGCTGGCGGGTGGCGGCCTTGTGGGCGGGAGACTTGGGCATGGCGTAATATGATGACCATCATACAAACAGAACCGGGCGTCATACCGGGCCCACGTCGGTCGGTGCCCGGCGGAGCCCCACTGGCGCCCACCGGCGCGACAGGAGCCCCATGTGATCGAACTGCTGCAGTTTCGCTTCTCGCCCTTCAACGAGAAGGTGCGCTGGGCGCTGGACCTGAAGCGCGTGCCGCATCGCCGTACACCGCTGCTGCCCGGGCCGCACCTGCCGCGGGTGCGCCGGGCCACCGGCGGCGCGGCCAGCGCCACGCCGGTGCTGCTGGCCGACGGGCAGGCGGTGTGGGAGTCCGCGCGTATCCTGGACTGGCTGGACACGCGCTACCCGACGCCGCCGCTGCTGCCGGCCGATGCGGCCCAGGCTGCCGAGGCGCGCGCCATCGCGCAGCGCTTTGACACCGACATCGGCCCGCGCGGCCGCCGCGCCGTGCTGGCCACCCTGCTGCAGACGCCGCGCTACTTTGCCGCCGTGTTCGGCGACGGCCACGGCCCGCTGGCGCAGATGGCCTATGCGCTGACCGTGCCGCTGGCCGCACCCCTGGTGCGCCGGGGCAACGGCATCCAGGGCCCGGCCTCTGTGGACGATGGCCAAGCCGCGTTCGACGAAGGCCTGGCCTGGGTGGCCCAGCGGGCCGCGGCCACCGGCTATCTGGTGGGCGCGGACTTCACGCTGGCCGACCTGACGGCCGCTGCCCACCTGGCCATGTGCGTGGACCCGCCGCAGTCGGCCATGACGCGGCCGCAGCCGATGGCGCCGCCCTTTGCGGCACTGATCCGCCGCCATGCCGGGCATCCCGGCGCCGATTGGGTGCGCGGGATCTATGCCCGCCACCGCGGCGCGCGCGCCGACTTCAACGGCGCGAGCGACGCGGCCTGAGCGTTCTGCGCCCGGTCCATCCAATACCTGCCGATCCGTCAACCGGCGCCGTCTCCGCCGCCACCACGCAAAGGACCCCCATGGCCACCTGGAGAAAGTCACCCGCCGAGCTGGTCGGCGCCTTCGACGCGGCGCTGGCGCACCAGCCGCATGCCGAGCGGCGCCAGATGTTCGGCTACCCCTGCGCCTTCGTGAACGGCAACATGGCCATCGGCCTGCACGAGGACCGGGTGATCGCCCGGGTGCCGGGCGAATGCGACAGCCGCCCCTGCATCATGCTCGGCCGCCGCATGAAGGACTATGCGGCCGTGGACTACGACACGGTGATGGCCGACGGCGCGATGGCGCAATGGGTCGCCCGCGCGGTGGTGCATACCGGCAGCCTGCCGCCCAAGGCGGCCAAGGCACCCAAGGCGGCCAAGAAGGCCGGCGCACCTGTCAAGCGCAAGCCGGCACCAAAGCCCGCACAAGCCTGAGCGACGGCAGCCCGCCGGTCAGAAGCAGTCCAGCGTCGGAAACCCCGGCCGGCCGCCAATGCAGTCCCACAGCACGCAGGCCATGCCCAGATCGCCCGACCACAACGTGTGGCGGCCCTGGCCATGCTTGAGGCGCTCCTGTTCCACCTGCGCAACGCCGTGCATCGCAAAGGCCCGCGCCCGCTCTAACCAGCGCTCGTCGCCGGTGCGGGCGAACAGGTGGAGGAACGCGTGTGCATTGCCGGCCGTGCCATGGCAGAAGGCCACGCCCTTGGCCACCGGGCCGGCGCGCCAGGTCAGCTCGCCGGCCTGCAGCAGCAACCGGTCCCAGGCGTCGGCGTCGGGCACGCTGCGCGGCAGCGGCGCCAGCCGGCAGACGATGCCGGCGGCGCCGTGGCAGTCCTGGACCAGTGGCGGCTTGACCGCCGGTGACGGCGGCGGCACGCGCGGCCACCAGTTCACGGCGTCGCCGTCGCGCAGCGCGGTGGCCTGCAAAAAGGCCAGCGCGCGCGCCGCGAACGCATCGCGAAGATCCGGCGTGATGTAGGCGGCGCCGCGCACCGCCGGATAGACGTTGCCGACAAAGCCGTGCCCGGCGCCGATCAGCGTCTCGATGCGGCCGTAGAGGTTCTGCACCCATCCCCAGGTGCCGCCGGCGGCCTCGATGGGCTCCATCTCGTCCCACAGGGCCTGCACCGCCCGCTGGACCAGCGCGGCCCAGCGTGCCTCGCCGGTGTGCTCGGCCATGGCGATGGCCGCCAGCACGCTGCCCGGTGACCCCCACAACTGCTCGCGCACCGGGTTGTGGATGTTGCCCTCCACCACCGCGAAGAGGCGGTCCGCCACCGCGGCATCACGCGTGAGCTTCCACTCCAGCAGCCGCAGGCCCGACTCGCCGATCAGGAACCCCGCCGTGCCATGCCGGCTGTCGCCCAGCGCCGCGACCTGCTGCACCGCCAGGCCGGCCACGTGAGGCCGGAAATCCCAACGCTTGTCGACGGCACCGGCCTGCGCCAGGTGCTCGAGCGCCCAGATCGCCCCACCCGCACCGCCGTAGACCTCACTCAGTGGCTCGCCGGGCGGGCCGCCGTCCTCGCGCGGGTGGGCCCGCCAACCGCGAGCCGGATCGAAGTCGGCCAGAGCCAGGCTTACCCAGCGCTCGATGGCCGCGCGCGCGGCGGCCTCGCTCCAGGCGTCACCGGCCAGCGGCTCATGGCGTTCAGGTCCGTACAGCACCGTGCTGGTCGTCAATCGCGGTCTCCTCGCTTGTCATACATGCGCCAGAGGTCGGCGCGTGCGGCACGGGCCACGTTGCTGCTGCGCTCTAGATGGCCGGGCTCCGCAGGGCGCCGCCATCAGCGCTCCAGCGCCGCCCGATAGGCCTCGATCCGCTGCTTCAGCCCCGGCCGTGCGGCCGACCGCACGAGCGCGGCCAGGTCGGCGTCGCGCCGGTCTTCGCGGCTGGCATCGCGCAGCGCGGCGGCGGTGGCGGCGTCGACCAGCGGCGGCGTCAGGGCCGGCATCTGCGCATGGCTGGCCAGCCCCAGCGCCAGCGCCTGGGCGCAGTCCCACTGCCCGCCGCCGGTGGTCACCTCGCGCGCCGCCATGGCGCCCACGCGCTCGGCCAGCCGACGGGTGCCGAGCACGATGCCGAAGCGGGCGCCGGGAAAGCGGAACGTGGTGTCCGCGGCGGCCACGCGCCACTCGCAGGCCGCAAACAGGTCGGCACCGGCACCCCAGGCCCGGCCCTGGGCCACGGCCACGGTGCGGATCGGCGCATGCCAGACCAGCTGGAGCAGGGTCTCGATGCGCACCAGCCGCAGCAGCAGCGCGCCGTCGTCCAGATCGGCCAACCCGGACAGGTCCAGCCCGGTGCAGAAGTGGCGCCCTTCGGCCTGCAGCACCAGCGTGTGGGCACCAGCCGAGCCCGACGCGGCCGTCGACACCGACTGCACCGCCTCGATCAGCGCCTCGACCGTCTCCGGCCCGAGGGCATTGCCGCGCTCGGGCCGGGCCAGGGTGAGCGTGGTCAGGCCATCGGCCTGCTCCAGCCGGACCGGCGCGGTCATGGCGCGCCGACGATGCCCGAGCGCACGGCAGCGCTGCGGTCCCAGACATTGGGCAGCACCGCGCTGTCGTAGCCGCTGACGAAGTCCAGCACCTGGCCCTGCCCGTCCAGCCGGTGGCGGCGCACCGCGCCGATGTTGGCGCCATAGACATGGATGCTGACCGACACCGCATCGGGCGCGGCGGCGCAGACGCGGTGCCAGTCGCCCACGGTCGGCGACACGGCCTCGATCTCGCCAGGCTGCATGACATGCACCCGGCCGGTGGCCTGCGCGCTGCCGTCGCGCCAGGTGTATTCCTCGCAGCGCTCGGCGCCGCGCAACTGGCCGACCCGGCCCCACACCGTGTGGTCGTGCACCGGCGTGGCCTGGCCCGGGCCCCAGACGAAACTCACCACCGAGAAACGCTCCAGCGCGTCGGCATGCAGCAGGTACTGGGCATAGCGGTCGGCGCGCGGCGCGGCAAAGGTGTCGGGCAGCCAGGCGTCGTCGGCCAGCAGGCCCGACAGCAGCGCACGGCCCTCGGCCAGCAGCGTGCGCTCGTCGCCGGTGCGGCCGACCAGCGCGGTCATGGCGGTGATGAAGTCGCGCAGCGGCGCGATGGTGTCGCTCATGGTTTTATGCTCCCCAGCCCTGCGCCCGCAGCCGGGCGGCATCGGCATCCAGCGCCGGCGGCGCGGTGTCCACCGGCACCACGGCACCGTCCAGGCGCACCGGGCAACCGACGGTGCGGGTGACCCGGCCGCCCGGCAGGGTCTGCTCGCGCACCAGTTGCAGGTGCACGGCCTGCGGGTCGGCCAGTGCGTCGCCATAGCCATTGATCGGCGCACACGGCACGCCGGCCGCCGCAAACGCGGCCAGCCAGTGCGACGCAGGGCGCTGCGCGAAAGGCACGTCCAGCAAGGCCTTCAGCTCGGCCTGGTGGCGCGCGCGCAGCGTGGGCGACGTGAAGCGCGCGTCGGCGGCGAGCCCGGGCAGGCCAACCACCTCGCACACCGCCTGCCACAGCCGGTTGTTGCCGGCGGCGATGACGAACCAGCCGTCGGCCGCGGCATAGGCCTGATAGGGCGCGTTACGCGGGTGTGCCGAGCCCAGCTTGCGCGGGTTGACGCCGGTGCCGAAGTACTCACTGGTCTGCAGCGCCCCGATGGCCAGCGTGGCGGCGAACATCGGCACGTCGATGCAGCCACCCGGCCCGCCGGCGCGCACCCGCGCCAGCAGCGCGGCGATGGTGAACGCGGCATACAGCCCAGATGCGAAGTCCGCCAGCGGCACGCCGGCCTTGACCGGGGCGCCGCCGGGCTCGCCGGTGACGCTCATCACGCCGGCGGCGGCCTGGATGGTGACGTCGAAGCCGCCCTCTGCCCCGCGCGGGCCGTCCTGGCCGAAGGCGCTGATCGAGCAGTACACCAGGCCCGGCTTGCGCGGGCCGAACCAGTCCCAGCCCAGCCCCAGGCGCTGCATCGCACCGGGCCGGCTGTTCTCGACCAGCACGTCGGCCTCCAGCACCAGGCGGCGGGCCAGGTCCAGGTCGGCGGCCTGCTTCAGGTCCAGCGCGATCGAGCGCTTGCCGCGGTTCAGGCTGGCGAAGTTCTCGCTGTAGCCGCCGGTGACAGGCGGCCAGGTGCGCATGGCGTCGCCCTCCGGCGGCTCGACCTTGACCACGTCGGCGCCATAGTCGGCCAGCAGCATGCCGCAGAACGGGCCGGCGGCGATCTGGCAGAACTCGACCACGCGCACCCCGGCCAGGGGCTGCAGGGTCGACGGCGGCGCGGCGTTGTCAGGCATGGTGCGATTGTCGTGGCAGCGGGCCAGCCCTCTGTCAGGTGGCCAGCAGCTTCAGCCCCGCCACCAGCAACACCGCCGCCAGCAGCCGCAGCACGATCGGCGCTGGGAAGTGCCGGCTGCCCATGTGCGAGCCGATGGCACCGCCGATACCTGCCGCCAGAAGCAGCGCCAGCAGGTAGGCCGGCAGATGCTGCGTCGACGCCAGGTTGCCGGCCAGCCCCGCCACCGAATTGACCAGGATGAACAGGGCCGAGACCGCGGCCGCCGTCTTGGCGCGCGCCCAGCCCATCAGCAGGATCAGCGGTGTCAGGAAGATGCCGCCGCCAGTGCCCGTCAAGCCAGCCAGCAGGCCGATGGCCGCACCGACTGCCAGCGACACCATGCGCGCGGGCTCGCGCGCCGGGCGCTCGTCGCTGACATGGAAGAAGAACCGCGCCGCCGAGTACAGCAGCACCAGGCCCAGCAGCGTCTTCAACAACGGGGCGGGCAACTGCCACCAGCCGCCCAGAAAGGCCATCGGCACCGCCGCCACCGCAAACGGCCAGAACAGTGGCCACGAGAAATGCCCGGCGCGGCGGAACTGCCAGGCGGCAATGGCAGCGACCAGGATGTTCAGCGCCAGCGCGGCCGGCTTGATGGCCTCAGGTGCCAGGCCGAGCAACGTCATCACCGCGATGTAGCCGGACGCACCGGCATGCCCGACCGACGAATACAGCACCGCGATGACGAAGACGCCGGCGCTCAGCCAGGCCACTTGCTCCAGGGACATGCGGGTCAGTGTAGGAGCCGGCGGGCTGGCACCGTCCCCATAAACACCCGAGACACCACCCCTTGGTGCGCCCGGGGGGCGCGGCCCTGGCGCAGCCGCTAGCATCGACGGCCATGGCAGACGACCTCGCCCTGCGCACCGGCCTTGTTGAGCAGGCGCGTGCGCTCAACAGCACCGGCCTGAGCGCCGGCACCTCCGGCAATGTCAGCGCGCGCTGCGACGGTGGCTTCCTGATCACGCCCAGCGGCGCGGCCTACGACAGGCTCGCCCCGCAGGACCTTGTGCACATGACCCCGGACGGCCAGTTCGACCTGCGCCAGCGGCCGAGCAGCGAGTGGCGCATGCACCGCGACCTGTATGCGTCGCGCGCCGATGTGCAGGCGGTGGTGCATGCGCATCCGCCGCACTGCACGGCCCTGGCCATCCACGGGCGCGAGATACCGGCGGTGCACTACATGGTCGCGCTGTCGGGGGGGCCGACGGTGCGTTGCGCCGGCTATGCGACCTTCGGCACCCAGGCCCTGAGCGATGCCATGCTGGCCGCGATGCAGGGCCGCCACTGCTGCCTGCTGGCCCACCACGGCATGATCGCCACCGGCGAGAACCTGGCTCGGGCCATGTGGCGCGCGGTCGAGCTGGAGGCGCTGGCGCAGCAGTACCTGCTGGCCCTGAGCCTGGGCCCGCCGCCGGTGCTGGACGAGGCCGAGATCGCACGCGTGGTGCAACGCTTCAGCGGCTACGGCGCTGGCGCGCTGGCCGCACCGCCGGCGCCGGCCACATGAGCAGCCCGGGCACAACCGGCACAACCGGCACAACCGGCACCACCGGCACCACCGGCCTCGCCGACGAGCCGGCGTATGGCTGGGTGGTGGTCGGCGCCTGCTTCGTGGCGCTGGGGGTGATCTTCGGCGCGTCGTATTCGTTCGCGGCGTTCTTCGAGTCGTTTGCCCGTGAGTTCGGCGCCAGCCGGGCCCAGGTGTCGCTGGTGTTCGGCTGGTGCGGGCTGGTGTACTTCACGGCGGGCGCGTTGGGCGGCATGCTGGCGGACCGCTTCGGGCCGCGCGCCGTGACCTCCGCCGGCATGGTCTGCATGGCCAGCGCACTGCTGGCCGGCAGCTTTGCCACCAGCATGGCCCAGGTGACGCTGGCCTACGGTGTGGTGCTGGGACTGGGCATCGCCCTGGTCTACACGCCGGCGATCGGCTGCGTGCAGCCCTGGTTCACGCGGCGGCGCGGCCTGGCCGCCGGCATCGCGAGCGCCGGCATCGGCGCCGGCACGCTGGTGGTGCCGCTGCTGCTGTCCGCGGCCATCGCCCAGTGGCAATGGCGGCAGCCCAGCTGGGCACTGGCCGCCGGCGTGCTGGTGCTGGGCCTGGGCGCCACGCTGCTGCTGCGCCGGGCACCGGCGGCCACCGCCCGGGCCGGCGCGGCCGTGGCTGGCCACACGCTGGGCCAGGCCATGCGCAGCCGCCCGTTCATCGGCATGTACCTGATGTGCCTGTTCGGCGCGCCCTCGATGTTCGTGCCGTTCGCGCATCTGTCGGCGTCGGCACGGGACATGGGCATCGCCGATGCGCAGGCGGTCGGGCTGGTCGGGCTCATCGGCATCGGCAGCCTGACCGGCCGCTTTGCCATCGGCACGCTGGCCGACCGCATCGGACGACCCTGGACCCTGGTCGGTGTCATGGCCTCGCTTGGGCTGTCACTGCTGCTGTGGCTGTGGGCGCCAGGCTATGCCGCCCTGGCGGTGTTTGCACTCTGGATGGGCGTCAGCTACGGCGGCAGCGTGTCGCTGATGCCCGCGCTGTGCATGGACTTCTTCGGAG
>JBJXHB010000289.1:0-5267 GCA_046160725.1 Aquabacterium sp. | reverse complement strand
CCCGGAAGCGCTTCATCCAGCGCGCCTTGCCGCAGAGGACGCCGACCGGCAGCCCGCCGCCCAGCGTCTTGCCGTAGGTCACCATGTCCGCACGGATGCCGAAGTAGTCCTGGGCACCGCCCGGCGCCAGCCGGAAGCCCATGAAGACCTCGTCCAGGATCAGCACGATGCCGCGGGCGCTGCAGACGTCGCGCAGCCGGCTGAGCCAGGCGGTGTAGGCGGCGCGGTCGAAGCTGGCGCGGCGCGCGCTGTCCACCAGGGCGGAGTCCCCCGGCGCGGCGGCATTGGGATGCAGGCCCTGCAGCGGGTTGACCAGCACGCAGGCGATGTCGCGCCGGCTCGCCAGCACGCGCAAGGTGCGCTCGTCCATCTCCTTGAGCGTGTAGGTGCGGGTCTGCGGCAGCGGGTTGCCCGGGCCGGGCTGCACGTCGTCCCACCAGCCGTGGTAGGCGCCGCAGAAGCGCACCACGCGGCTTCGACCGGTGTGGTACCGGGCCAGCCGCACGGCCTGCATCACGGCCTCGGTGCCGGACATGTGGAACGACACCTCGTCCTGGCCGCTGATGCGCTTGATGCGCTCGACGTTCGACAACACGCAGGGGTGGTAGGCGCCGAGCACCGGGCCGAGCTCGCGCACCAGCGCGACACCCTCGTCGATGCAGGCCCGGTAGAAGTCCACGCCGAACAGGTTGACGCCATAGGAGCCGGTGGCATCCAGCAGGCGCTGGCCGTCCAGGTCCGTCACCGTCACGCCGTCGGCCGAACGAACGAAGTTGCCGATCGAGATGTGCTGGCGCAGGTACGCGCTGAAGGGAAACGGCACGCGGTAGGCGGCGGTGAACTGCAGGTCCGAGATCGACGCGCGGGCACGCTGGGTCATCGCGATGCTGGTGCCGTGCCGCTCGCGCAGCAGGGCCGCCAGCCGAACGAACCCGTCCCGGCGCTGGCGCTGCACGTCCGCCGGGGCGGCATCGGCGGCGAAGAAGTCCGCATCGTCGTAGGCGAAGCCGGGCATCCAGCCGGCCAGTCGGCGCGCGATGCGCGAGTGCCCGGCCAGCGACCGGTGCTTGGCCCGGGACAGCAGCAGGCGCCGGTGCGCGGCCGGCGCGGCGACCGCCAGGGCGCCCAGGGCCAGGGCAGAGAGAGTCAGGCTGGCATCCATGGCCGAGCACTCCTTGAAGTGAAGTGCGATATCTAACCCATGAAATTGACAGGGCGATGAAGAACACATGGCAACGATGGCGCGACGCGCTGCTGCTGCAGGAGGACCTGAACTTCCTGCTGACCAACCGCATACCGCGCATGGCGCTGACACGTCTGATGGGCCGCTTCAGCGCCATCGAGAGCCCGTGGCTCACGCGGCTGTCGGTCGCGGTGTGGCGGTTGTTCAGCGACCTGGACCTGGGCGAGGCCCGGCTTCAGCGGTTCAACAGCCTGCAGGCCTGCTTCACACGAGAGCTCAAGCCCGGCGCACGGCCGTTCGATGCCGGGCGCACGGTGCTGGCGTCGCCGTGCGACGGCATCGTCGGCGAGTGCGGTGCGGTGCGGCAGGGCCAGCTGTTCCAGGCCAAGGGCATGCCGTATGCGATGGGCGACCTGTTCGGTCCGTCGCAGGATCCGGGCCCGTTCATTGGCGGCAGCTATGTCACGCTTCGCCTCACATCGGCCATGTACCACCGCTTCCATGCGCCACATGACGCCGTGCTGCACCACGTGAGCTATCTGGCCGGCGACGCCTGGAACGTCAATCCGATCGCGTTGAAGCGCGTGCAGGGCCTGTTCTGCCGCAACGAGCGCGCGGTGCTGCGCCTGCGACTGACCGACACCGGACACGACATCGCCCTGGTTCCGGTCGCGGCCGTGCTGGTGGCCAGCATCCGGCTGCACGCGCTGGATGTGTGCCTGCACCTGCGCTGGCCGGGGCCGAACGAGTGGCCCTGCGACCACCCGGTGGTCAAGGGCCAGGAGCTGGGCTGGTTCCAGCATGGATCGACCATCATCGTCTTCGCGCCGCCAGGGTTCACGCTGGCGCCGGGGCTGGCCACGGGCGCGCGCATCAAGGCGGGCCAGCCGCTGATGGTGCTGCCGGCATGAGGGCAGCGTCATGGCCGCGTCACGCTGCGGTCATCGCCGGGTCACGGGGTCGGCGCAGCATGGCGTTCCGTGGCTGCGCATCCGCGGCCGCGGGAGGCAAGCCATGAAGGTCTGTGTCATCGGTGCCGGCTATGTAGGACTGGTCACGGCGGCATGCCTGGCCGAGATGGGCAACAGCGTGATCGGCCTGGACATCGACGCGCAGCGCGTGGCGGACCTGCAGCAGGGTCGGGTGCCGATCCACGAGCCGGGCCTGGAAGACCTGATCGCGCGCAACGCCCAGGCCGGGCGGCTGGGCTTCACCACCGACGCCGCGGCGGCCATCGCGCACGGCACCCTGATCTTCATCGCGGTCGGCACGCCGCCCGCCGAGGATGGCAGCGCCGACCTGGACCACGTGCTGGCCGCGGCCGCCACCGTCGGGCGCCAGATGCGCGACCACAAGGTCGTGATCGACAAGAGCACCGTGCCGGTGGGCACCGCCGACCGCGTGCGCGAAACCATCGCGGCCGAGCTGAGACGGCGCGGCGCCGTGCTGCCCTATGCCGTGGTGTCCAACCCGGAGTTCCTGAAGGAAGGCGCCGCGGTGGCCGACTTCATGCGGCCGGACCGGGTGGTGGTCGGCAGCGACGACGAGCAGGCGTCGCTGCTGATGCGGGCCATCTACGCGCCGTTCCTGCGCAACCGCGACCGCCTGCTGGTGATGGACGTGCGCAGCGCCGAGCTGACCAAGTACGCCGCCAATGCCATGCTGGCCACCCGCATCAGCTTCATGAACGAGCTTGCGGCGCTGGCCGAGCGCCAGGGCGCCGACATCGAGCAGGTGCGCCGCGGCATCGGTGCGGATGCGCGCATCGGCACCCAGTTCCTATATGCCGGCTGCGGCTGGGGCGGCTCGTGCTTCCCCAAGGACGTGCGGGCGCTGGAGCGCATGGGCCGCGATGCGGGGCTGGACTTGCGCATCGTGCGCGCCGCACGCGAGGTCAACGACGACCAGCGCGCCCTGCCGGCGTTGCGCGTGCTGCAGCGCTACGGCAGCGACCTGCGCGGCCATGTGATCGCGCTGTGGGGCCTGGCCTTCAAGCCCGACACCGACGACCTGCGCGAGGCGCCCAGCCTGCAGGTGATCGACACCCTGGTGGCGCATGGGGCGCAGGTCCGGGCCTATGACCCGGCCGCCATGCCGCGCATGCGGGCGCTGTGGGGCGACCGCGGCGGCCTCGTGCTGGTCGATGACGCGATGTCGGCCGCGTCGGGCGCCAGTGCCTTGCTGCTGATGACCGAGTGGCGGGAGTTCCGCAGCCCGGACTTCGGGGCCCTGAAGCAGGCGCTGCGCCTGCCGCTGGTGATCGACGGGCGCAACATCTACGAGCCATCGCTGATGGCCGACTTCGGGCTGGAGACCATCGGCATCGGCCGCGGCGTCGCTCCCGTGGCGCCCGCATCCGCATCCCCGGCCGAGCCCGCGGTGTTGCCGCTGGCGGCCTGATCGGACCCCGCGCCCATGCTGATGCCGCCGCCCCGCATGCCCGGCGTGGTCCCGGAAGACGGCCCGGACGAGCCGGCGGAGGCGATCCACGTCCGCACGGTCTGGATCTCCGACCTGCACCTGGGGACCACCGGGTGCCAGGCGCGCGCGCTGCTGGACTTCCTGCGCGACGTGCGCTGCGACACGCTCTATCTCGTGGGCGACATCATCGACGGCTGGCAGTTGCGCCGAACCTGGTACTGGCCCCAGTCGCACAACGACGTGGTGCAGAAGATCCTGCGCAAGGCCCGCAAGGGCACGCGCGTGGTGTTCATCCCCGGCAACCACGACGAGTTCGCGCGGCGCTACGTGGCCCACAACTTCGGCGGCGTGGACGTGATGGAGGACTGCATCCATGTCACCGCCGACGGGCGCCGGCTGTGGGTCACCCACGGCGACCTGTTCGACGCCGTGGTGCAGTGCGCCCGCTGGCTGGCGCTGCTGGGGGACGCCGCCTATGAGTTCACGCTCAAGGCCAACCGCTGGTTCAATCGGGCCCGGGCCAGGCTGGGGTTGCCGTACTGGAGCCTGTCGCGCTATCTGAAGTTCAAGGTCAAGCGGGCGGTGAGCTACGTGGCCGACTTCGAGGAGGCCGTCGCCCGCGAGGCCCGCAAGCGCGGCGTTCACGGCGTGGTGTGCGGCCATATCCACCATGCCGAGATCCGCGACATCGGCGGCATCCTGTACTGCAACGACGGCGACTGGGTGGAGAGCCTGACCGCCCTGGTGGAACACCACGACGGCCGGCTGGAGATCATCGACCGGGGTGCGGTTTCGCTGCCGCTGGCACCGGTGCACCGGGCACAGGAGGGTGCCGGGCCGGCGGTCGTGGCGGCGCTGCTGCGCGGCTGATCGCCCGGCGGGTTCAGCCGCCCGGCAGGACGCGCCGGTACTGCATGGCCTCGGCCAGGTGTGGCAGCTCGACGCCCGGGCTGCTGTCCAGGTCGGCCACGCTGCGTGCCACGCGCAGCACGCGGTGCAGCGCCCGGGCGGACCAGCCGAGCTTGTGGGCGGCCTGCTCGACGAACGCGCGCGACGCCCCGGCGGGCGCAGCATGGCGGTCGACGCCGGCGGTATCCAGCCGGGCATTGGCCATGCCCTGGCGATGCAGCGCGCGGCTGCGCGCGTCGGCCACCCGGGCCGCGATCGGGGCGCTGGGCTCCTCGGCGCCACGCTCCAGCAGTACTTGCGGCGGCAAGGCCGGTACCTCGACCTGCAGGTCCAGGCGGTCCAGCAGCGGCCCGCTCAGCCGCGCCTGGTAGCGCGCCACCTGGTCCGGGGTGCAGCGGCAGCTGCGGCGCGCGGCGGCACCGGCGCCCAGCCAGCCGCAGGGGCAGGGGTTCATCGCCGCCACCAGCTGGAAGACGGCCGGAAAGGTCGCCTGCCGCCCAGCCCGCGAGATGGTGATGCAACCGGCCTCCAGCGGCTCCCGCAGGGCCTCCAGTGCTGCGCGCGGAAACTCCGGCAGCTCGTCCAGGAACAACACGCCGCCGTGGGCCAGCGAGATCTCGCCGGGCCGCGGCGGGCTGCCGCCGCCCACCAGGGCCACGGCGCTGGCGCTGTGGTGCGGCGCGCGCAGCGGCCGCTGGTGCCAGCGCCGCGGGTCGAAGCCGGCGCTGCCCAGCCCGGCCAGCGCGGCGCTCTC
>JBJXHB010000288.1:0-9550 GCA_046160725.1 Aquabacterium sp. | reverse complement strand
CGGCAAGAGCCTCGCGGCTCGGGTACACCGCGCCGCGAGGCCATGCCGGTGCGACGCCCTGGTGGGTGAGCACATGCGGCACATAGAAGTGGATGCTGGTGATGGCATGGGGCAGCCCCCAGTCGGGCTGGCCCTCGAGCCCGCCCGGCATGCCGCCCTGCACCGGTTGAATGACCAGCGGCCGGTCGCAACCGGCTGCGCGAATGGCGGAGGCCGCCCGCCGCACCAATGCGGTCCAGCCCCGCTGCGCCAGGTCCAGCCGTGCCGGGTCTGGTGGCAGCGGCTCGTTGAGCAGGTCCAGGCCGAGCACCGCCGGGTGGCGCTGCACCACCTGCGCCAGCGCCCGCCATTGCGCGATGAAGGAAACCTGCGCCGATGCGCCGTCGGCCCACAGCCGCTGCGGTTGACCCTCGTCGAAGAACCCGGCGAGCACCAGCCCCACGCCGCGGCGCTGGCCGTGCGCGGCCATCGCCGGCAGGCGCTCCAGCCCCTGAAGGGCATAGCCCGCGCCGTCCGGGATGCAGCGCACACCGACCCGGGCGAGGTTCGCACCGGTGGCGGCCAGTGCGTCCAGCACCGGTTCGGTCAGCTTGTCGAGGTGGTCGGTGGTGAAGCCGCGGCGCCGCGGTCGGTCCCATGCGCCGGACGCAGCCGCCCGGGCCCGTGCCGGGCCGGCCGCCAGGGCTGGCGTGGCGCCAATGGCAGCGCCGGCCGGCAGCGTCAGCAGGGCCTGCAGCGCATTGCGGCGCGCCCATCTGTGGGCTCCCTCGCGGCTAGGCATGGTCGTCGCGGTGTATCGGCGGGGCCGCCAGCAGCACGCCAATGAGCAGCAGCAGGGGCGACAGGTCCGACCTGCTGAAGGCTCCCGACACCACCCAGGTCGTCGGCAGCAGCACGACCGCGCTGGCCAGCAGCAGGCGCCCGGGCTCCGGCCGGCTGCCTTGGCCCAGCCTGTATCCGCGGCGGCCGACGTTCCAGAGGAAGCAGGCGTACAGGGCCAGGCCGAGCAGGCCGGTCTTGAACAGCACATAGGCGAAGCCGTTGTGCAGCACCGGTATGTAGCGGGCCGCCTCCCGTGGGTAGGGTGTCAATTGCTTGAAGAGGCCCACATCGACATCGGCGCCGAAGCCATGCCCGATCACCCAATGTCCGGCATGGCCTCCTGCCCACGTTGCCAGCGCCCTTGCGGTCTCGTGCCCGCGCCAGTTGGCATTGATCTCGGCCAGCGACATGCGGTCGCTGGGAAGCAGTTCTTCCCACGACCTGGCCAGCTTGCCCAGGAACGACTGCCGGGCCTGCGGCGTGGACGTGTCGACGACGGCGCCCAGCACGGCAACCGTCGCCGCGATGGCCAGGCTCGCCAGCACCAGGCGCCGCAGCGGACGCCGCGAGAGCCAGCCGGCCGCTATCGGCATGCCCAGCAACACGACCACCCACATCGTGCGCGAGAAGCTGACCACCACCGAGACCGCGCAGAGCAGCGCACAGGCCCAGGCCAGGGCGGCCGGCATCCGCAGGACCGCGCCCCAGCAGCCCCGGTAGGCCGCCAGGATCAGCAGCGCCACCGCGGCCGCATAGTGGCCCGTACCGGAGACGCCGCGGATCTCCGTTGCGTTCAGGTCCAACAATTGCGGAAACAGGACGAACCAGAGCGCGTGCAGCGCCGCCAGGACCGCCGCCGCCAGGACGAGGGCGCGCAGGGTGCGTACGGTTTGGCCCGCCGTGCGCGACAGCACGAAGCCCACGCCAAGCCAGATGGCCGGATTGATGACATACCAGCCGTCCTTGAGGACGGCATACAGGTCCGACCCCGAGGACGCCGCGTGCAGCGGGTCCAGGGCGCGGGCGAGCAGCGCCGACACAACCCCCAGCACCGCCAACGCAACCAGCGGCCAGACACCGCCCCACAGTGCCGGCGGCAACCCCTCGCGACGCCCGATCGCGTGGCTGGCCGCCAGCAGCAGCAGGCACAGGTTCATGGCCGTCACCAGGGCCGGCGGCAGCATGACGGCCAGCACGACCAGGGCCGCGACGGACCAGATGGGCCAGGTGGGCCCAGCGCCCACGTCAGGCACTCGCGGTGTCCCGGCAGCCCATGCCGGGTTCATGCGGGTGTCCACGCCGGCGACCCCAGGGCCTGGACAAGGGAGCGACGCATCGCCACCGGCGTGAACTGCCGAAGATAGGCCTGCCTTCCGGCGTGGCCCATGCGGGCTGCCAGGCCCGGCTGCTGCATCAGGCGCTGCAGGCCGTCCGCCAGGCCGAGCGCGTCCCCCGGACGGTGCAAGAGACCGGTGATGCCGTCCTGCACGACCTCCGGCAGGCCGCCGCTGCGCGCCGCGAGCACCGGGCGCTGCGCCGACATCGCCTCCGCCGCCACGAGGCCGAACGACTCCGGAACCAATGACGGAACACACACGATGTCCATCTCGGCATAGGCCGAGCGGGTGTCGGCCAGTTCGCCGACGAACCGCACATGGCGGGCCACCGGCGACCGAGCCACGCGCTGCGTCAGCGCCTGAAGGTGTTGGCCGCCGCCTGGCGCCGGGCCGCCGATGAACACCAGTGCAACGTCCTGGCAGCCGCGCTGAGCCAGCATCTCCAGGGCCTGCAGAGCCACTGCATGGCCCTTTCCTGGCACGATGCGACCGACCACGCCCACCACCCAGCGCTCGCCGCAGGGCCGGAAATGCGGCCCCCACACGGACCGCTCGCCACCCGATTGATCGACGGCCGCGTTCAGGACCACCGGACTTGCCGCCAGCAGCCGAGGTCGGCCCGCTGCGAACCACCGCTGCGTCGCCTGCGAGTTGCAGACCCAGCGCACCGCCAGCGCCCTGGCGACCGCCTTCAGGACCCAGGCCGCCAGCTTCGGGCGATCGACGATCTCGTGCAGGTGCCACACATGGGGCAGGCGCCGGCGCGCGGCCCACACGGCTCCGGCCAGGATGGCCAGGGTGTTGCTGTAGACCAGCCGTATGCGGCGGATGCCGACGACGGCGTCCAGCGTGGACAGCGCCGAGGGGATGGCCAACGCCAGCCGGACCAGCGCGGCCATGCCGCTGGCCGACCGCCTGACCTTGAGCAGCCGCGCAGCCGGGACCTCGTGGGCCTCGATGCCAAGGCCGGCCAGCACGCCGGGCAACAGGCCGCCCTCCGGCAAGACGACGATCGGCGCGGCACCCGCCTCGTGCAGGGCCAGGGCGATCTGGATCAGCATGCGGTCGCTGCCGTACAGGTCGCTGGCTTGATGCAGAAGCAGCACATGCCCGGTGCCATCGGCCCCAGGCCGCCCGGCGGACGTCGTCGGCGCGGTCATTTCTCAGCCACCGGACCAAGGGCGGCACCAGGGCCGGGCCGTCGCGGCTGGGCCAGCAGACGACCCCAGGGCCACAGCGCCAGGCGGCGGTGGCGCGCGACCACCGTGGCGGCACCGGGCGCCGCGCGGCGCAGGCCCCACGGTACGCAGGCCAGTGTCGTCCACGTCACCAGGGCGACCAGCACCGCGCCAGCAGCGCCAGCCACCGGGGCCAGGACCGCATTGGCGGCGACGCTGGCCAAAGCCGCCACGGACGCCGGCACCAGGGCCAGGTGCTGCAGGCCTTGTGCGGCCAGCCATCGCTGCTGCGCCACCTCCAGCGCCAGCGGCAGCACCACCAGGCCATGCAGCGGCAGCAGCCGGGCAGCGTCGGCGTAGGCCGGGCCCAGCAGGCCCACCAGCAGGGCCGGGCCGACCAGCGCCGCCAGCGCAACTGTCAACATGGCCGAGGCGGCCGCCACGTCGAACAGCCGCTGCGCGTCTTCATCGCTCGCCGTGCCTTTGGCCAGCGGCGTCCACAGTGCCTCCGTGAGCAGCACCGGCGCCAGCACCATCAGGTCGGCCAGTCGCTGCAGGACGGCCAGCACACCGGCATCGCCCGCTGCGCCACGCCACTCCAGCAGCACCAGGTCCGCGCGCAGGTGGACGGTGGTGATGACGGCGGTCAGCAGCAGCGGCAGGCCGGAGCGCAGCAGCGCCGATGGCGCCATGACCGCAGGTCCGGCACCGGCGTGGCCTGGCCGGGCGGCATCTGGCCGGTCATCGACCGGTTGCCCCCCGATGACGGACCGCGCTGAACGCAGCAGCCAGAGCGAGGCCAGCGCTGTCTCGATCACCAGCGCCCAGGCCAGCAAGGTCCAGTCGGCGCCGGACAGCAGGATGGCCGCACGCAGCAAGGCACCCACGACCGAAGCCGCCAGCCGCGCCTGAAGCAACGGCAGCACCTGGCCACGGGCCCGCACCCGAAGCTCGACGACGGACGGCACGGCGGCCAGCACGGACAGCGAGGCGATCCAGACCACCGACATCGGCCGATCCGACGCACCCATGGTCAGCAGCACCGCGCCGAGCAGCGTCAGCCAGCCGACCGCGGCCAGGCACCGCAGCCGCATCGCCACCCACAGCGTCCGCTGCGCGTTGTCGCCCGCATCGGCGCGGACCAGCAGGCGCAGGCAGGGCAGGTCCAGGCCCAGGGACATCACCACCAGACCGAACGCGGCCAGCGCCGATGCCGTGGCCAGCAGGCCCCAGGCCTGTGGCCCCAGCACACGCGCCATCCAGATCATCATCAGGGCCGCCAGCAACGCCCGCAACCCATGGTCGACCACCATCAGCAGGCCGATGCCGATGGGGCGACGCGAGTCCGGCATCGGTCCGGCCATCACCGTCCCTGGCCTGTCGCACTCGCGCCGGGGCGACCGAAGTAGCGGCTGCGCAGCCCTGGTTCCAACGTGGCATGCAGCGTGCCCAGAAAGGCATCGTGCAGCGCGAAGGCGGTCGTGTCGTGGCGGTCAAAGGATGACACGCGCACCAGCATGCCGTCGACGATGTGGCCCTGCAGCCCTTGCCGCAACTGCTCCAGCTTGCGGCGCAACCCCGGCAGGACGGCCGCCTCGCCCAAGGTCACCCAGTACGTGATGGGCTCGCGACGCGGGCCGCTGGTGGCGACCAGCCGCATCACGTCCCGTTGCCCGTCCGGCAGGCGCAGCGGCTGCACACCGACGGCGCGTACATCGAAGCCCTGGGCGCGGTAGCAGAACTCCGGCCGGTGCACGGCGCTGGTCTCGCGACTCTGGTCCACACCGTAGGCGATGGCGAGCAGGACGCGCTGGCCCTGATCGTCGACATAGGCTCGCGCGAGCACCTGCGTGTAGGTGTCGGCCAGGGCCTGCTGCAGGACCGGGTCGGGCAGCAAAGGAAGGACGGTCGGATCGACCCGCCACGGCCCGAATGACAGCGGGACCTGGCTCGGCAGGTCGATCGTCGGTCCGCCGGCCCTTCGGCGCGGCACCAGCCGATGGGCCAGTGGCTGTGCGGCCAGCAGCAGCGCCGCAACCCCGGCGGCCCGCAGCCACAGCCGGCGCGATACGTGCGCGGCCGGCGTGCTCATTGGGCTACCTTCGTGCTGCGCACTCCGGTATTCGCCCTTGGGGCGGCCCGGCGGGCTCATTGGGCGGCCTTCGTGCTGCGCACTCCGGTATTCGCCCTTGGGGCGGCCCGGCGGGCTCATGTCGCCGCCCCCGGCGCAAGCGGCGCAGCCGGCCGCAGGCGCCCGAGCAGGCCATCGACGGCCAGCATCAGGCCGATCGCGACAGCGAACAGCAGCAGCCCCGCGCCCATGTGCGCAAAGCCCTGGCCGGCCGCATCGCCGAATCGATACGTCACCAGCACCAGCACCACCACCCGCGCGACGTTGGCCAGGAAGGCGATGGGCACCAGCAGCACGGCCAGCGTGGCCAGCCGCCAGGGTGCCGCGGTGCGGCGCAGGTGCAGATAGACCAGCCCCATCGCTTCCAGCGTGAACAGCGAGTTCAGACCGGCGCACGCGTCCGCGACCAGCAGGTGATAGCGGTCGATGGCCAGCACCACGCCGCTGCGGGCCACCGGCAGCCCCAGCCCGTGCATCAGCCATTCGGCGGTGCCGGACACCGCGATCTTCATCGGCAAGGTCAGGGTCTGCACCACGATGCCGGGCCAGGGCACCACCAGCACCAGCAACGCCAGGGGCAAGGCCCAGCTCCGCAGCGCCTGTGGGCCGAGCCACATCAGCACGGCGCCGGTTGCGGCCACCGGCAGGGCGGCGGCCTCCAGCTCCAGCACCCCTTGCGATGCGCCGACAACCTGCAGGGCGGCCGCCAACACCAGCAAGGTCCAGCCTGCGGCTGGTGCGGGTCGGGGCATGAGCAGCAAGGCGTCGCCGCGCCGCTGCCAGGCCAGCCAGCCTGCGACCGCCAGGAGCACCGGGCCATGGCCCTGTTCGTCCGCTGTCCACACCCTCTGGGCCACGCGGGCCAGCGTCGGCAGCGCGAACAGCACCAGCGCGGCCATGAGCAGATGATCCGGCCGCAGGCGAGTCCAAAGGGGCCGCAGCATGGTCAGCAACCTGACCGGCAACGGTCGCAGCGCTCACGGCTGCGCGTTGAGAACGACACCGACGACCTCGGTACCCCCGCTTCGCACGGCGGCCAACAGCGCCTGGGTCGGCGCCAGGGCGCTCCTGCCCCGGCGCAGCACGACCAGCGACGCGCCGCAGGCGGCGGCGATCAGGGGGGCGTCCATGCCATGCGCAAAGGCCGGCGTGTCGACGATGACGTGATCGAACTGCTGCGCCACCTCCGACAGCAGCCGCAGCAGCGCCGGCCCTTCCACGAGCTCCATCGGATTGGGCGGCACGGCACCGGCTGCCAGCACGAACAGGCTGGGCAGGTCCGGCAGCGGCGCCACGTGATGCGACGGATCGCGCCCGGACAGCATGTGCGACAGGCCGCCGGCGCGGCTGCCCGGAAACAGCTGGTGCACCCGTGGATTGCGCAGGTCGGCATCGATCAGCAGCGTGCGACCGCCCAGCTGGCTGCAGGCCACCGCCAGGTTGGCCGCGAAGTAGGTCTTACCGTCGCCATCGCGAGGACTGACCACCGCCAACGCGCGCCGCTCGGTCGCCGGCGCGACGGACAGGCGCAGCTTCAGCTGCGCCCGCACGCTGCGGAAGACCTCCGCCTGGGCCGAGTACGGCTGGCGCGCGACGACCAGCTCGTCCGGAAGATGGGCATCGGCCCGCGTGGCCGTCGCGTAGTGGAACTGGCGGGCCAGCGCCTGCTCCACATCCGTGGCGCCCACCAGGCCAAGCGCGACCGCGGCCTCACCGAAGCGCAGCCCCGTCCGGCGTTGATGCTCGAGGATGCGCTCGACCTGCGCGGCCTCGAGGCTGCGCGCCACGCCCAGCAGGTCGCCGATGGACAAGGTATCGGCGCTGGCGGTCGGCTGTGCGCCGGCGCCCGCGGTGAAGGAGGTGGCCGCGCTCACGATGCGGGCCCTGTGCCGGCGTCGGCCGCTGCGCGCATCATCTGGACGGCGGCCGGCGCGCGCTGGTGCTGCGGCAGCAGGGTGGCCAGCACCGGCAGCGCCAGGTCCTGCAGCACGTCCTCGGCGGTGCGGATGCGCCGGTCCGCGCTCTCTCGCGCCAGCACGCCGGCCGCAGCCAGCAGAAGCCCGCCCAGGGCGCCCAGCGGCAGCAGCACCGACGCCCGCGGGAAGGCCGGAAGCGACGGCTCGGTGGCCACCATCAGGACCGACGCGTTGGTCTGGGTGGTCACGCTCTCCAGGCTGGACTGCGTGAGCCGGCTCGACACCGCTTCGTAGGCGCGCTGGGCGTTCTCGACATCGCGCTGCAGCACGGTGAGCTCGTCGCGCTCGTTCTTCATCTGCAGGACCCGGGTCCGTTGCGCCTCCAGGGCGGTGCGGACCTGTGCCTCCCGGGACTCGCTGATGATGCTGTTGACCCCGACGCTGGCCGCCAGGCGCTTGGACTCCAGCTCCAGCTTGCTGCGAACGGAGTCGATGTTCGCCCGCAGTTCCAGGGCCTGCGGATGCCGGTCGCCCAGACGCTCGCGCAGTTCCTGCTCGCGCGCCTCCAGGCGCGCCAGCTCGGTCCGCAGGCCGGCCACCACCGGGTTGCCCAGCACCTCCTGCATGGTGTCGGCGGCGGTCGCGGCGGCCACGCGCCGGCTGCGGCCATCGGCCGCGACGGCCTGCACGGCGACCCACTGGCTGGACAGCTCGTTCAGGCGCGCGGTCTCGACATCCAGGCGCTCATCGTTGGCGGTGATGCCTTTGCGACGCTGGTGCGCGGACAGCCGCCCCTGAGCACGCTCCAGTTCCTCGCGCAGCCGGCGGACCCGGTCCTCGAAGAAGGCCGTGTAGCGCCGGGCCGGGTCCACCCGCAGGTCCAGCAGCGTGTCCAGGTAGGCCTGCACGAAGGCATTGGCCACGACAGCGGCGAAACCCGCCTCCGGCGAGGTGAACCGGACCTCGATGACGTTGGACTCGCGGGCGGGGCGGACATCCAGCTTGCGCTGCAGAAGGCGACCCATCCAGACCTCGAAATTGCCCTTGCCCCCACTGTCGCGCTGCCACAGGGTGCGCATGTCGGCGTTGGCGTCGAGCTTGAGCGCGCGCACCACGCGCTGGGCAACGCGGTCACTGGTCATGATGTCGACCTGGGTCGCCATGTAGCCGGGGGCCACGCCACCCGGCGATACCAGGCCGGCGATCGGATCGGCGGACTTGACGTCCAGCACCACCGACGCCGAGGCCACGAACTGCCGGGGCAGCCACATCCAGAGCGCCGTCGCCACGGCGACGCAGACACCCCACAGCAGGGCGGCCGTCATCCAGCGCGCACGCAACACGGTCAGGAACTGCAACAGGGTCATCGTCGTCCGATGGAGATGAAGGAGGTGGTCAGCGCAACCCGCGCAGCGCTCGCTGCAGGTCCTCGGGATTCGACGGCCGGGCCCGGGCCTCGGGGTCGACCACCACCGGCGCCGACCCGGATGGCGACGCCATCGGCACGGCGACGGCCCGTGGCGTCGCCGAGGTGGACGCCGCCGGCCCCGCCGCGGTGGCGTAGCGGCCGTAGTACTGCACGCGCGCCGTGGACCGCAGCCGGTCCAGCTCCGATCGCATCGCGGCACGCCGGGCCTCGGCGGCCAGCGCGCGCTCGATGGCGGGCTGCGCCTGCGCCAACGTCAGGCTGGCCTGACGAGAGGCGCTCAGCCACACGATGCGGGCGCCACCCGGGGCCGCCAGCAACAGCGCCTGGCCGTCCTGCATGGTGGACAGGCGGTCGAGCAGCGCCGGCGGCAGGCCCTCGGCCGGCTGGACACTGGCATGGGCCTTGACCGCCAGGCCCTGGGCACGCAGATGGTCCCGGACCTCCTCGATCCGGGTTGCCCGCGCGACCCGGGCACGCAGAGCCGCGACCTGCTCGGGTGTGGCCTGGATCACGAACTCCTGCAGCGAGTAGACGCGGCGCTGGCCATACAGGGCCGGTTGCGCGTCATAGCGTTGCCGGACCGCAGTCGCTTCCGGCGCCGGCGCCCTGTCGGCCGCACGGGCCATCCAGGCGCCAGCCAGCACCTCGCGGCGCGCCGCCGCCATGGCCTGCATCACGACCGGATCGCGATCCAGCCCGGCGTTCAGTGCCTCGCGCTGGAGCAGTTCCTCCTGGAT
>JBJXHB010000287.1:0-11306 GCA_046160725.1 Aquabacterium sp. | reverse complement strand
GAGGACGGCATCGTCCTGATCGACCAGGACAAGTGCCGCGGCTGGCGCATGTGCGTCAGTGGCTGCCCATACAAGAAGATCTACTACAACTGGAAGAGCGGCAAGGCCGAGAAGTGCATCTTCTGCTACCCGCGCATCGAGGCCGGCCAGCCCACGGTGTGCAGCGAGACCTGTGTCGGCCGCATCCGCTACCTGGGCGTGCTGCTGTATGACGCCGACCGCATCCAGCAGGCGGCCAGCGTCGAGCACGACCGGGACCTGTACCAGGCCCAGCTCGACATCTTTCTCGACCCGAACGACCCCAAGGTCATCGCCCAGGCCCGGCTCGACGGCATCCCGGACAACTGGATGGACGCGGCGCGCAACAGCCCGGTCTACAAGATGGCGGTGGAGTGGAAGGTGGCGCTGCCGCTGCACCCCGAGTACCGCACGCTGCCAATGGTGTGGTACGTGCCGCCGCTGTCGCCCATCACCGCCGCGGCCAATGCGGGCCATGTGGGCACCAACGGCGAGATCCCCGATGTCAACCAGCTGCGCATCCCGGTCAAGTACCTGGCCAACATGCTGACGGCTGGCGACCCCATGCCGGTGGTCCGGGCACTGGAGCGCATGCTCGCGATGCGGGCCTACCAGCGGGCCAAGCATGTGGATGGTGCCGCCAACCATGCGGCCATCGACCAGGTCAAGCTGAGCGTGAACGAGGTCGAGGAGATGTACCGCGTGATGGCGATTGCCAACTACGAGGACCGCTTCGTCATCCCCACCTCGCACCGCGAATACGCCGAGAACGCCTTCAACGTGCGCGGCGGTTGCGGCTTCAGCTTCGGCAATGGGTGCAGCGAGGGCACCACCGAGACCAGCCTGTTCGGCAGCGAGAAGAAGCGCACCATCCCTATCAAGGCAGGAGTTTGAGATGAGCTTCTTCAACACCTCACCGACGACCGCCACCAAGACGCTGCGTGTGCTGGCCCACCTGCTGAGCTATCCCGACGCCGAGTTGCGCGCGCACCTGCCCGAACTGAAGGCGGCGCTGCACGACGAGCGCGCGCTCAGCGGCGCGCGCCTGGCCGAACTGGACGCCCTGATCACCCGCCTGTCCCGCCGCCGCCCGCTGGACGTGGAAGCCGACCACGTCGAACTCTTCGACCGCGGCCGCGGCACCGCGCTGCACCTGTTCGAGCATGTGCACGGAGACAGCCGCGACCGTGGCCCGGCCATGGTGGACCTGTGCCAGACCTACGAAGCCGCGGGTCTCTTTCTGGCGCCGGGCGAACTGCCCGACCACCTGACCGTGGTGCTGCAGTACGCATCGACACAGCCCCCGGCGCAGGCCAAGGCTTTCCTGGGCGAGATCGCGCACATCTTGCAGGTGATCTTCAGCGCGCTGTTGCGCCGCGAGGCGGCGCATGCCTGTGTGCTGGCCGCGCTGCTCGACCTGGCCGGCGAAAAGGCGCAGGCGGTGGCCGTGCCCCCCGAGCCCGAGCTGGATGAAAGCTGGGCCGAGCCCATGGCCTTCGACGGCTGCTCCACCCAGGGCCAGGCAAGACCGGGCCAGCCACAACCCATCCAGATCGTGCGCACGCCTGTGCGCCACACCGCCCCAACCCAACCGGGAGCGACCGCATGAACACCCTTCACAACTTCGCCTTCAACGTCTATCCGTACATCTGCCTGGCGGTGTTCTTCATGGGCAGCCTGGCGCGTTTCGACCGCGACCAGTACACCTGGAAGAGCGACAGCTCGCAGCTGCTGCGCAAGGCGCAGCTGCGCTGGGGCAGCAACCTGTTCCATGGCGGCATCCTGTTCCTGTTCTTCGGCCACCTGTTCGGGCAGCTCACGCCACATTGGCTGTACGAGATCTTCGTCACCGCGTCGCAGAAGCAGTTGATCGCGGTGGTGGCCGGCGGTGTGGCCGGAGCCCTGTGCTTCATCGGCCTGACCATGCTGCTGCACCGCCGCCTGTTCGACCCGCGCATCCGCCTGACCAGCCACCGCACCGACATTGCGATCCTGGTCATCCTCTGGGTGCAGCTGGTGATCGGCCTGTCGACGCTGCCGGCGTCGCTGCACCATGTGAAGGATCCGCAGACCATGCTGAAGCTGGCCGAGTACCTGCAGGGCATCGTGCTGATGCAGCCCCAAGCGGCGCTGGTGGCCGGTGTCGAATGGCACTTCCAGGCGCACATGCTGCTGGGCATGACGATCTTCCTGCTGTTTCCCTTCAGCCGGCTGGTGCATGTGTGGTCGGGTTTCGGCACCCTGGCCTATCTGGTGCGCCCGTATCAGATGGTGCGGGCCCGCCGCCTGAACCTGCCCGAGGGCCGGAACCACGCGCATCGACCCGGCTGACCGCCGCCACCCTCCTCTACTTGGCTGAAACCATGAACACATCCACGACCGTTCTGCCCCAGGTCAATGGCGTTGCACTGGCCCGTCCCCAGGAAGGGCTGACGACCGAGGCCCTGCGGCAGCGCGCCTGTGCCGAACTGCTGCGGCAGGCGGCGATCCGGGCCGGCCTGCTCGCGGCCGACGACCCGCTGCCCCAGGGGGGCGCCATGACCGAGGCCGCCAGCACCGCCATCGAGGCCCTGCTGGACCGCGAGCTGCAACTGCCCGAACCGTCGGACGACGCCTTGCGCCGGCACCATGCGGCCCAGCGCGGTCGCTATGCGGTGGGTGAGCGCGCGCAGCTGCGCCACGTGCTGTTTGCGGTCACGCCAGGGGTGGATGTCAACGCGCTGCGGCAACGCGCCGAGGCCTGTCTGCTCGATGTCCGCTGCGCCGCGCCCGGCGGCGAGGACCGCTTCGCCGCTGCGGCGGCGTCCACCTCCAACTGCCCCACCGGCACCGATGGCGGTGTCCTGGGCTGGCTGACGGCGGATGACTGCGCGCCGGAGTTCGCACGCGAGGTCTTCGGCAAGCCCGAGGTCGGCGTGCTGCCGCGCCTGGTGCACAGCCGCTTCGGGCTGCATGTGGTGGAGGTGCTGGCGCGGCAACCGGGTTTGGCCCCCGCCTTCGAAGCCGTGAAATCGGCCGTGGCGCAAGGGCTTCGGCAACAGGCCTTTGCCACCGCGCTGCGGCAGTATCTGCAAGTGCTGGCCAGTGGGGCCGCGCTGGTCGGCGTGGACCTGGAGGCAGCGGCTTCTCCCTTGGTGCAGTAGCGCCCTCCTGGCACGCCTGACCATGCCCGACGACCTGTTGCAGCGCCTGCAGCGCTTCCACACCGAGGCCTTCCCGCAGCAGCGCAGCCACTTTCGCCATCTGGTCGACGACGGCCAGCACCCGATGACGCTGTTCATCGGCTGCAGCGATTCGCGGCTGGTGCCCTACCTGTTGACCGGCGCCGGCCCGGGCGAGCTCTTTCTGGTGCGCAACGTCGGCGCCTTCGTGCCGCCGCACGACCAGAGCCAGGGCTTCCATGGCACGGCAGCCGCCATCGAGTTTGCGGTGCTCAACCTGGCGGTCCGGCGCATCGTGGTCTGTGGCCACAGCCACTGCGGTGCGATTCGTGCCTTGTATGGCGGGGTTCCCGCGGACGCCAAGCACCTGGCGCAATGGCTGGAGCTGGGGCGCGAAGCCGTGTTGCCGGTGGCCGAACCCGGGCCCGACGTGCTGCGCCGCACCGAGCAGCGCGCCGTGGTGCTGCAACTGGAGCGGCTGATGGACTACCCGATGGTGCGGGCGCGTGTCGAGGCCGGCAGCCTGGCCCTGCACGGCTGGCACTATGTGATCGAGGACGGCGAGGTCCATGTCTTCGACGTGGAGCGTGGCGGCTTCGTGCCTGCCGCGCAGGCCGACAACGCGGGCACTGGGCCATACCTGGCGCACCCACCCGAAGCCAGGCTTGATGACGACTCCACCCGCCTGTAGGCACGCCAGAACAGAGCGGTCCCCATGCCGCCGTGCGGTGAGGGGCTGGGGGACTTGAGGCGACCCGTCATGCCTGGCAACGGGGCAGCCGCTCGCTCAGCCCAGCTGCACGGCCTCGCCTTGGCGGTCGAACGCGATCATGCCGCCCAGGTTGCCGGACTTCACTGCTTCCACCATGCGGTTGAGTGCCGCCTCCACCTGCGCCGAGGCCGGGGCCAGACGTCCGATGCCCGACATCGCGGCGGCAAAGACCAGGGCCCAGTCCTGCCCCATGGACATGGCCTCGGCCCGCAGCGCGGCGAAGTCCTGCAAGTCGGCGGGGTCCTTGTCGACGCACATCAGGGGCGCCAGTTCGCCGGACTCGCCTGCGTCAAAGCGGGCCCGTTGTTCGGCCGTCGAGTCGGCCGGCAGGCTGGCCACGGCAAACACCAGCAAGAGGCGTTGCGCCTCGGGTTGCTGCCGAGCGGCGGCCAGCAGGTCATTGAAGTGGCTGATTTCCATGGGTGCAAGCTTAGCGCCTCGGTGACCATCCTCCAGTAAAGTGCATCGATGCCTCGGTCATGGAGCCTTTCCACCAAGCTTTGCGCCATTGGCGGCGCCTTGCTGGTCATGGCGTTCGCCTCGATCGGCCTGACGTTGTGGGTGACCTGGCAACTGCAAGGGGGTGCCGCAGCGGTCAACGAGGCCGGCCGCATGCGCATGCAGACCTGGCGCATGGCCCATGCCTTGGCCCGTGCGGATGCGCAGGAGCTGGCGGGGCTGGTGGCGCAGTTCGATCAGAGCGTGGGCGTGCTTCGCACCGGTGACCCAGCGCGCCCGCTCCTCGTGCCGCACGACGGCGCGTCGCTGTTTGCCTTCTCGGCGGTGCAGCGCGACTGGTTGACGCTCAAGTCGCAGTGGAACACGTTGCCGGGGCCAGGTGCCGACGTGTCGGCGCAGCAGGCCGGCGCCTTCGTGGACCGCATCGACACCTTTGTTTCGGCGATCGAGCACCAGCTGTCCCGACTGACGGCGGTGCTGAACGCCGTGCAGTTCGCGATGGTCGCGCTGACCATCGGCAGCGCGATCACGTTGCTGTACTCGGCCTATCTGTTCATCTTCAACCCGTTGTCAAGGCTGCAGGCCGGGCTGGCCCGTGTGGAGTCGGGCGACCTGGCGGCGCGGGTGCACCCAGGCGCGAACGACGAGTTCGGCGCACTCGCCGCGGGTTTCAACCGCATGGCCGAGACCCTGCAGGGCCTGTACCAGAACCTCGAGTCCAAGGTGCGGGAGAAGACCGAGCGTCTGGAGGCCGAGCGCGCGCGTCTGGCGGCCCTGTACGAGTCGGCCGCATTCGTGGCACGTGCCGAGACGCTTGAGGTGCTGGCGCGAGGCATTGCCCGGCAGGTGCGTCAGGTGGCCCGCGCCGACGCCTCGGCCGTGCGCTGGTCGGACGAAGCCAACCGCAAATACCTGCTGCTGGCGTCGGACTGCCTGCCGCAGTCGGTGGTCGATGAGGAACTGTGCATCCCCACGGGCGACTGCCTCTGCGGCCAGCCCCAGGACGGCGCGATCACCAGGGTGATTCCGATCCATCCGGACGGCCCCGCCTCTCGGCTTGGACACTGCGCCCGCGAGGGCTTCCAGACGGTCATCAGCGTGCCCGTCAGGCTGCACGAGCGCATGGTCGGTGAGTTCAACCTGTTCTACCGGGAGCCCCGGCAGCTGTCCGAAGAAGACCGGGCCTTGCTGGAGACCATCGCCAGCCACCTGGCGGGTGCCATCGAGGGCCTGCGCGCGGCTGCCCTGCAGCGCGAGACCGCCGTGGCCGAGGAGCGCAGCTTCATCGCGCGCGAACTGCATGACTCCATCGCCCAGAGCCTGGCCTTCCTGAAGATCCAGCTGGGCCTGTTGCGCAGCACCCTCAAGAGCGACGACACCGCGCGCGTCGACCAGATCCTGGGCGAACTCGACGCCGGTGTCCACGAGAGCCTGGGCGACGTGCGCGAGTTGCTGGTGCATTTCCGCACCCGCACCAACGGTGAGGACATCACCCCCGCCCTGAAGACCACCTTGCAAAAGTTTGAGCACCAGACCGGCCTGGCCACCCATCTGGACATCGAAGGCGACGGCATGCCGTTGCCGGCCGACGTGCAGGTGCAGGTGCTGCACGTGGTGCAGGAAGCCTTGTCGAACGTGCGCAAGCATGCGCAGGCGCGTGCGGTGTGGGTGGAAGTGCAACAGGCGCCGCATTGGCGCGTGGAGGTGCGCGACGACGGCTGCGGGTTCGACCCCGACGGCGCCGGCCCGGACGAGACCCATGTGGGCCTGCGCATCATGCGGGAGCGCGCGCAGAACATCGGCGCCACGGTGGAAGTGGCCTCGGTGCCGGGCTCGGGCACCTGCGTGGTGCTGAAGCTGCCCGAGCGGCTGGGGCTGGCGGCATGACGCCAGCGCTGCCGATCCGCGTGCTGGTGGTCGATGACCACACCTTGTTCCGGCGTGGGTTGATATCCCTCCTTGCCGGCGACCCCCGTTTCCTGGTCGTCGCGGAGGCGGGCGACGCCAACGAGGCGCACCAGCGGGCCGCGGCGACCCAGCCCGATGTCATCCTGCTGGACCACCACATGCCCGGGGTCAATGGCGTCGATGCGCTGGCCGGATTCAAGGCTGTGGCACCCCAGGCACGGGTGCTGATGTTGACCGTGAGCGAAGACCAGCGAGACCTGTCGACCGCCCTGCGCGGTGGCGCCCAGGGCTACCTGCTCAAGACCATGGACAGCGAGATGCTGGCCTCGGCCATCCAGCGCACGATGGCGGGCGAGTCGGTCGTCAGCCCGGAGATGACCAGCAAGCTGGTCCACGCCTTCCAGGCCGGGCAGGCTGCTGCCATGCCGGCGCCGCCGGTGGTCGACGCCGATCCCATCCACAGCCTGTCGCCGCGCGAGCGCGAGATCCTGGCCCTGATCGCCAAGGGCGCCAGCAACAAGGAAGTGGCGCGCGACCTGGGCATCGCCGAGGCCACGGTGAAGATCCACGTGCAGCACATCCTGCGCAAGCTGAACCTCAGCTCGCGCGTGCAGGCGGCGGTGTACCTGGCAGGGCGGGCGGTATGAACGCCGTGCCGGCCGGGCAGGCCGGTCAGGCCTGATGGGGGTTGTGCCCGGCGACGCCCCGCCGGGCGCGCATGGCCAGGCCGATGCGGTCCCGTTCGGCGTCGCTCAGCAAGCGCGCCGCCATGGGCAGCAACTCGGCTTCCTCGCGGGCGATGTGTAGCGCGTACAGCTGCACAAAGCCCGACACATCAACGTCTTCGAGCGTTGAAGCACGGCCTTCGGCGACTTGCAGCAGCCGCTGGCGCAAGGCGGCCCAGCGTTGTTCCAGCAGGCGGTGATCGCGGCACAGAGCTGCGGTCATCTCGCGCAGGCACACCGCATCCGAGCCGGCCATGGCCTCCAGCAATGCGGGGAAGAGATCCTGCTCCTCGTCGTCGTGGTGGTGGCGTGCTGCGGTGTCGAAGTAGCGCATCACGGCAGCTGCGGCTTCCTGTGCGGGCCGGTCCGAGCCCTGCTGTGCCAGATGGTCCTGCAGGCGCAGCAGGGTATCGCACTGCTGCTGCACACGCCCATGGCAGGCGGCCAGCATTTCCAGCGGGACTTCGAAGCCGACGGCAGGTGCGCTGTGGCCGGGTAGGGTGTGGGTCATGGGGACGGTGCGGCGGTGAGCCTCCAGATTCTGCGGCCTGCAATGACGGATCGTGGTGCCAACGGACCGCGCCCGTCGGCGGCGTCTCAGCGCGGGTCGATCGGTGTCATCGGCGGGCAACGCGACTCGATGACCTCGGCCGCGTCCAGCACCCAGTCCTCGCGGAAGCGCGGGCCGATCAGGTGCACGCCCATCGGCAGGCCGCCCGCCAGGCCGGTGGGCACCGACACCGCCGGCAGGCCCAGCACCGGCACCGCGAACTGCGCCTCCTGGGCCCGCAGCACGCGGCCCATGGTGGCCTCGCTTTCCACGTCCAGGCCCCAGGCAAAGGGCGGCTCGCCGGACACCGGCCCCAGCACCAGCGGATAGCGCTCCAGGAAGAGCTGCCACTGCCGCACCAGGGTCGAGCGGCGGGCGAAGGCCTTGAGGTGCGTCGCATGGTCCAGCACCGGCGAGGCATCCAGCATCCAGCCGAAGGACCGGCGCACGCCCTCGTCGCCGAGCTGTTCGACGGCCGGCCACATGAACTTGCGCGCCTCGTCGTTGGCGATGTGCATCCACAGCTCATGGGCCTCGGCCAGGCTGGGCGGCTCCAGCTCCTCGACCACATAGCCCGCGTCGGCGAGCCAGGCGCCGGCCTGCCGTACCGCGGCCACCACGGCCGGGTCAGCCGGCCGGCCGTTGCAGTTGACCGTCATCGCTACCCGGCGTGGCAAGGCAGCGCCGGCCAGCGGCGCCGGCACCCACCAGGGGTCGCGCGCATCGCCGGCGCTCATGGCCGCCAGCGCCAGCCGCAGGTCGGCCACGCAACGCGCCAGCGGGCCCTGCACCGACATCATCGCCATCGACAGCGGCCGCTCGTCGCGCGCGCTGGGCAGGAAGGCCGGCACCCGGCCGAAGGACGGCCGCAGGCCGCATACGCCGGTGCAGTAGGCCGGGTAGCGCACCGAGCCGGCCAGGTCGTTGCCGTGGCCGATGGCGCCCATGCCGGCGGCCACTGCCGACGACGCGCCGCCGCTGGAGCCGCCCGGCGTGTGACCGCGCGACCAGGGGTTGTGGGTGCGGCCGTGCAGGTCGTTGTCGGTGAACCAGCGCACCGAGAACGCCGGCGTGTTGGTGCGGCCGATGATCACCGCGCCGGCGCGGCGCAGGTTGGCCACCACCGGGCTGTCCTCGGTGGCGATGTTGTCCTTGAAGGCCACCACGCCATTGGTGGTGGCGCGGCCGCGCATGTCGACGTTGACCTTCACGGTCACCGGCACGCCGTGCAGCGGGCCGAGCGCATCGCCCCGGCGGCGCGCGGCGTCGGCCGCCTGTGCGGCGGCGGTGGCCTCGTCGGCCAGCAGGTCGACGACCGCGGTCCGCGCCGGGTTGACGGCCTGCGTCCGCTCCAGCGCCGAGGCCACGGCCTCCGCGGCCGAGACCGCGCCATGGCGGATGGCGGCAGCCAGTTGGTGGGCGTGCCAGCGCCACAGGGCATCGGTCATGCGGTTCTCCATCGTCGGTGGGAGGCAAGCGTAGCCGGCCGATGTCCCGCGCGCCAGGGTGGCGTCCCGACCCATGCGACCATCCGCCTCCCGCCGACCGGCCCCATCTCAGCAGGTTCCTCGCATGTCCGACAAGCCCTTCGACATCGTGGTGCACGGCGCCACCGGCTTCACCGGCCGCCTGGTCATCGAATACCTGCTGGCCCGCGGGGACACCGGCCTGCGCTGGGCCATGGGCGGACGCAGCGCCGACAAGCTGGCCGCCGTGCGCGATGAGGTCGGCGCGCCGGCCGATACGCCGCTGGTGGTGACCGACAGCGCCGACCCGGCCAGCCTGGCCGCGCTGGTGGCGCAGACCCGGCTGGTGCTGACCACCGTCGGGCCCTACCAGCTGTACGGCAGCGCCCTGGTCCAGGCCTGCGCCGACAGCGGCACCGACTATGTCGACCTGTGCGGCGAGCCGGCCTGGATGCGGCAGATGATCGACGCCCACGAGGCCGCGGCCCGGGCCAGCGGTGCCCGCATCGTGTTCTCCTGCGGCTTCGACTCCATCCCGTTCGACCTGGGCGTGCTGATGCTGCAGGACGAGATGAAGCAGCGCTTCGGCGCTGCCGCGCCACGGGTGCGCGGCCGGGTGCGCAAGATGAAGGGCACCTTCTCCGGCGGCACCGCGGCCAGCCTGAAGGCCACCATGGCGGCGGCGGCCACGCAAGCCGGCGTGCTGGACCTGCTGCGCAATCCTTTCGCGCTGACGCCCGGCTTCCAGGGCCCGCCGCAGCCACCCGGCCACAAGCCCATGGTCGACGAGGTGCTGGGCCTGTGGGTCGCGCCCTTCGTGATGGCGGCCATCAACACCCGCAACGTGCACCGCAGCAACCACCTGCTGGGGCGGGCCTGGGGCGCGGACTTCGTCTATGACGAGATGCTGGTCACCGGCGCCGGCGAGAAGGGCCAGGCCATCGCGCAGGCGGTGGCCGCGGACAAGAGCCTGGGCAGCGACGACGGCCCCCAGCCGGGCGAGGGCCCTTCGCGGGCCGAGCGTGAGGCCGGGCACTATGACGTGCTGTTCATCGGCAGCGGCGCGGACGGGCAGGCCCTGCGCGTGGGCGTGCGCGGCGACCGTGACCCCGGCTACGGCAGCACGTCCAAGATGATTGGCGAGGCCGCCATGTGCCTGCTGCAGGACGCCGCCGACACCCCGGGCGGCATCTGGACCCCGGCCTCGGCCATGGGCCAGCGGCTGATCGTGCGGCTGCAGGCCCATGCCGGGCTGGCCTTCGCGGTGGAATAGGCCGGTCCACTGTGTGGTCCGCCGCGCTGCCCTGCCCAAGGCGGCCTGCCTAGAATCGATTGCTCCGTCCCCGTCAACAGGTCCTGCGCTGCACAGCGCCGGCCCGATCCCCAACTGGAATCAGACCATGCGCAGCGAACTGCAGTTCTACATCAACGGTGCCTGGGTCGACCCGGTCACGCCCAAGACCCTGGACGTCATCAACCCGGCCACCGAGGCGGTGGTCGGCCAGATCTCGCTGGGCTCGGCCGCCGACGTGGACCTCGCGGTGCGGGCGGCCCGTGCCGCCTTCGCGTCCTTTTCGCAGACCAGCGTTGACGAGCGCGTGGCGCTGCTCGAACGCATCATCGCCGAATACCAGAAGCGCTATGCCGACATGGCGGCGGCCATCACGCTGGAGATGGGCGCGCCGGTGGTGCTGGCCCAGAAGGCCCAGGCCGCGATGGGCATCGGCCACCTGCAGTCGGCCCTGGCGGTGCTGAAGAACTACCACTTCCAGGAGCAGCGCGGCAGCACCCTGATCGCCAAGGAGCCGATCGGCGTGTGCGGCCTGATCACGCCGTGGAACTGGCCGGTCAACCAGATCGCCTGCAAGGTGGCGCCGGCGCTGGCCGTGGGCTGCACCATGGTGCTCAAGCCGTCGGAGATCGCGCCCTTCTCGGCCCGGGTCTGGACCGAGATCCTGCATGCCGCGGGCGTTCCGGCCGGCGTGTTCAACCTGGTCAATGGCGACGGCCCGACGGTCGGTGCGGCCATCAGCGGGCACCCGGAGGTGGACATGGTGTCGTTTACCGGCTCCACGCGCGCCGGCGTCGAGGTGGCGCGCAACGCCGCGCCCACCGTCAAGCGGGTGCACCAGGAGCTGGGCGGCAAGTCGCCCAACATCATCCTGCCGGACGCCGACCTGAAGCGCGCCGTCACCAACGGCGTGCGCGGCGTGATGGGCAACTCCGGCCAGTCCTGCAACGCCCCGA
>JBJXHB010000286.1:0-3883 GCA_046160725.1 Aquabacterium sp. | reverse complement strand
CACGCCGGCATCAAGTTTCCGTGGTTCGTGTTCTTCCAGAAGGACTCCGGCCTGCGGCCTGCGGAGCCGCCGGCCAGCATGCGCTGGGCGATGCTGTGCTTTGCCTTCCTGTGCATCGCGCTGGGCGTGTGGGCCGAGCCGCTGTACGCGTTGCTGCCCTATGCGGTGAAGTACGCGCCCTACACCTGGGCCCATGTGCTGGCGCAGCTGCAGCTGCTGCTGTTCTCCGGCCTGGCCTTCTTCGTCATGCTGCCCTACCTCAAGCGCACGCTGACCATCACGCTCGATGCGGACTGGCTGTGGCGCCGCCTGCTGCCCGCGGTCTGGCGCGGCCTGTCGGGTGTTGTCGGCGGCCTCTGGCAGGGCCTGGTCAAGGCCACCACCGCCGCCCTGACCCAGGGCTGGGCGGCCGTCGACCGCCATGCCGGCGCCGACACCCGGCTGGCGCGCACCTGGTCCATCCGGGCGATGGCCATGTCAGCGCTGGTCGTGCTGCTGGGCTACCTGGCGCTGTACTACCTCTGACACCCGTCAGCCCTGCCACACGCCATAGCCCTCCTCGCGCAGGCCGATCGCCAGCTCCACCTCCATCTCCCGCGCCGCCTCATAGGGCATGGGGTTGAACACCGCATACAGCGCCGGCAGCAGGCGCAGGCCGTAGCGCAGCACATACCGGTTGGCCTGGATGCCGGCCTTGTGCTTGTCAAAGCGCAGGTCGGGGTCCAGACCGGTCATGCCGACATAGACGAAGGGCTTGCCCAGCTGGTAGTCCGGGTTGGCGCGGCGGAAACGCGGCTCGTTCCAGACCGGGTCGGCCAGCTCCACCACGTACACATGGTGGTGATGCCGTCGCGGACGGCGGGCCGGGCGAGCCGGGCCCTTGCCGTCGGGTTGCGCGGAATCAGGCGGACGCGCCATGGCCCGCGATCATGCCTTGCCACGGGGGCTGATCCGGCCAGGCTCTGCCACACTGCCGCCGCATGACGACACCCCAGCCGCCATGCACCACGGATGCGTCCGACCTGGCCTTGATCGACCGGGCGCTGGAGCTGGCCGCGCAGACGCCGCAGGACGTGACGCTGCAGGTCTACCCGCGCTTCTTTGCGCGCTGTCCCGCGGCGGCGCCGCTGTTCACGCCGATCTCGCCGGACTTCGCGCCCCATGGCTGCGCCAACATGGTGATGTCGATCATCGAGCTGCTGCGCGACGCGGCCGCCGGCAAGGGCTATGTGGCCGGCTATGCCCGGCAGATCGCCGACGAGCATCGCAGTTTCGGCGTGCATGAGCCGGCGTTGTATGCCGACTTCCTGGACAGCCTGCGCGACGAGCTGGCCGCCGCGCTCGGCCCGCAGTGGACCCCGGCCATGGCCCAGGCCTGGGCGCGGCAGGCGCACATGCTGGCCGGCTGCATGCAGGCCGCAGCGGTGCCCCCGGCGGCTACGGCCATGCCAGCCCCAGGGCGCTGAGCGCGGCCTCCCCCAGGCTGTCGACGACACCGGCGCGGCCGGCCCCGGGCCAGGCCGGGCCCGGGGCGCTGCGCAGTGTCAGGGCGCGGCCGTCGGTGGGGTGGGCGAAACGGATCTCCAGCGCATGCAGCCACAGCCGCGCCAGGCCCAGGTGCGCGGCCACGGCGCGGTTGTGCGGCCCCTTGCCATGCGTGCTGTCGCCGACGATGGGGTGGGCCAGGTGCTTGAAATGCCGGCGGATCTGGTGCCGGCGGCCGGTCTCGGGCCAGGCCTGCACCAGCGCATAGCGGCTGGTGGCATGGCGCGGGTCGGTGGCGAAGGGCCAGTCGTAGCGGGCCAGGCATTGCCAGCGTGTCACGGCCGCCCGGGTGGCCTGGCCGGTGGACGGCCGCTCCGGGTCGCGGGCCAGCGGATGGTCGACCACGCCGCCCTCGCCCGGCGTCGCCGGCCAGCCGCGCAGCAGCGCCAGGTAGTGCTTGTGCACCGCGCCGGCCTCGAAGGCCGCGCCCAGATGGCGCGCCGCGTCCACATCGCGCGCCAGCACCAGAACGCCGGAGGTGCCGCGGTCCAGCCGGTGCGCTGGCCACAGGCGCTGGCCGGCCTGTCGCTCGGCGCGCTGCAGCGCGGTGTCGGTCTCGTGCGCATCCAGCGCGCTGGGGTGCACCAGCAGGCCGGCGGGCTTGTCGACCACGTAGAGGCGCTCGTCCTCGTACAGGCGGTGCAGGCTGGGCATGGGGTCGGTGGACATGGGCCGCACCGGTGCCGGCGCCTGGGCATTCTGGGCCGTCGCGGGCGGGCCGGCCGGGTCAATACCGGGCCTGGGCGCCCGGGCCCGGCGTAGAGTGGCCCGATGAGCGAAGCCGACCTGCTGATCCGCCATGCCCTCGTCGTCGACGGCACCGGCGCGCCGCCGCGCGAGGCCGACGTGGCCGTGGTCGGCGACCGCATCGCCGCCGTCGGGCCCGGCCTGTCGGTGCGCGCCGCTGAAACCCTGGACGGCCGCGGCCTGGCGCTGACGCCGGGTTTCGTCGACGTGCACACGCATTTCGACGGCCAGGCCACCTGGGACGCGCGGCTGTGGCCCTGCTCGGTGCACGGCGTCACCACCGCGGTGATGGGCAATTGCGGCGTCGGCTTTGCGCCGTGCCGGCCGGCCGACCGCGAGCGCCTGATCGAGCTGATGGAGGGCGTGGAGGACATCCCGAGCGCGGCCCTGACCGAGGGCCTGCGCTGGGACTGGGAGAGCTTCGACGGCTACCTCGGCGCGCTGGAGGGCCGGGCCCGTGACATCGACATCGCCGCGCTGCTGCCGCACGGGCCGCTGCGGGTGCATGCCATGGGCGAGCGCGCGGCCCGCCGCGAGGCGGCCACCGACGCCGACCTGGCGCAGATGCAGGCCACCGCGCGTGCCGCGCTGGCCGCCGGCGCGATGGGTTTCTCCACCTCGCGCACCATTGCCCACCGCAGTGCCCGCGGCGAGCATGTGCCGATGTACCAGGCCGCCGACCGCGAACTGGTGGCGATCGGCAGCGCACTGGCCGGGCAGCGCGACGCGGTGTTCCAGCTGATCTCGGACTTCGACGACCTGGATGCCGAGTTCGACCTGATCGAGTCGGTGTGCCGTGCCGGCGGCTGCGCCGGCACGCTGACGGTGGCCCAGGTGCACCAGCGCCCGGGCCAGCATGAGCGGCTGCTGGAGCGCATCGCCCGCGCCAATGCCGGCGGCCTGCGCATCACCGGCCAGGTCATCGGCCGGCCGATCGGCGTGATGCTGGGCTTCGACGTCACCATCAACCCGTTCCGCCACCGGCCGGCCTTCAAGGCCATCGAGCACCTGCCGCGCGACGAGAAGCTGGCCCGGCTGGCCGACCCGGCGCTGCGGGCGACGATCCTGTCGCAGGCCGACGAGTCGCCGCCGTTCTTCATCCGCAACTTCGGCCAGCGCTGGGACCGCCAGTACCCGCTGCTGGGCGAGCCGCGCTACCTGCCCGGTGCCGACGAGTCGGTGGCCGCGCACGCGGCGCGCGCCGGCCAGGCGCCGGACGCCTGGGTCTACGACTTCCTGCTCGGCGACGACGGCCGCGCGCTGCTGTACGTGCCGCTGGCCAACTTTGCCGACGGCAATGGGGATGCGATCGAGGCCATGCTGCGCCACCCGCACACCGTGCCGGCGCTGGGCGACGGCGGGGCGCATGTCAGCACCATCTGCGATGGCAGCGCCACGACCTTTCTGCTGACCGAGTGGGTGCGCAGCCGGCGCGCCTTCTCGCTCGAGGCGGCGGTGCAGATGCTGACCCAGCGGCCGGCCCAGCTGTACGGCCTGCACGACCGCGGCCGCATCGCGCCCGGCCTGCGCGCCGACCTGAACCTGATCGACCTGGACGCGCTGGCCATCGAGCCACCGCGCATCGTGCGCG
>JBJXHB010000285.1:0-19932 GCA_046160725.1 Aquabacterium sp. | reverse complement strand
CTGCGCCGACGCGCCTCGGCCGGTCATCGCGATGCTGGAAGACGTGGCACGCTGCACCGCCCGTCTCATGGCGGACTGGCAGGCCGTCGGCTTCTGTCACGGCGTGATGAACACCGACAACATGTCCATCCTGGGCCTGACCATCGACTATGGCCCCTACGGCTTTCTCGATGCCTTCGATCCCGGCCATGTCTGCAACCACACGGACACGGAGGGCCGCTACGCCTCCTTCCGGCACCCGTCGATCGCGTTCTGGAACCTGCATGCCCTGGCCCATGCGCTGCTGCCATTGGTCGATGGCGACCAGGACGCGGTGCTGGGCGCGCTGGACACCTACAAGGACGAGTTCGCCTCGGCCATGCAGCAACGGATGCGCGCCAAGCTCGGCCTGGCCGCCGTACAACCCGACGACGTCGCGCTGGCCGACGACCTGCTCAAGCGGATGGCGGCCGACCGCGTGGACTTCACCATCGCCTGGCGGCGGCTTTGCGGCTGGCGTAGCGGGCCGACGGACCATCCGGACCGCCGTGCCATGCGCGACCTGTTCATGAACCGCGAGGCTTTTGACGCCTGGGCCTCACGCTACGACACCCGGCTGGCGGCCGAGGGCTCGCAGGATGCCGAGCGCGGCCCGCGGATGCGCCGCACCAACCCCAACGTCGTGCTGCGCAACCACATGGCGGATGTCGCGATCCAACGTGCCCAGGCAGGCGACTTCACCGAGGTCGACCGACTGATGAAAATTCTCAGCCGCCCCTATGACGAACAACCCGAGCACTCGGCCGACGCCGGGTTCCCGCCCGACTGGGCACAGAAACTGGAAGTCTCCTGTTCATCATGAGCCCAAATCAACACGACGACCCCCACCCTGCGATGGACGATCCGCGCTATCCGGTCCGCAAGACCGACACCGAATGGCGCGCCCAGCTGGACACGGTGCAATACGCCGTGGCGCGCCAGGCGGCGACCGAGCGCGCCTATACCGGCAAGTATTGGGACCACTGGGCCGACGGCAGCTACCACTGCGTGGGCTGCCAAGCGGTGCTGTTCGAGGCCGGCACCAAGTTCGACGCCGGCTGCGGCTGGCCCAGCTGGTGGGAGGCCATCGACCCGGCGCGGATCGAAAGGCTGGTCGACAGCAGCCTGGGCATGACCCGCGTGGAGGTGCGTTGTGCGGCCTGCGGCTCGCACCTGGGCCATGTCTTCGACGACGGGCCGGAGCCGACCGGCGAGCGCTTCTGCATCAACTCGGCCGCCATCGACTTCACGCCGCGCGGCTGACGCCGCCCCATCGACCAAGCCGGGCGCCTACACTGCCGCCGCCCGTCATTGACGGCCCTGTCAAGGGCCCTGCTCCGCATGAAGCTGCTGCTGGATTTCCTGCCCATCATCCTGTTCTTTGTCACGTTCAAGTACGCGGACTCGAACAAGGAGTGGGCTGCCGACTTCGCGACCCGTCACCTGGGCTGGCTGACCTCGGGCGGACAGGTCAGCGGCGAGGTCGCGCCGGTGCTGCTGGGCACGGTGGTGGTCGTGGTCGCCACGGTGGCGCAGGTTGCTTTCCTGAAACTGCGTGGGCGCAAGGTCGACTTCATGCTGTGGGTCAGCCTGACCCTGGTCGTCGTGCTGGGCGGACTGACCGTTTGGTTTCACAGCGAGACCTTCATCAAGTGGAAGCCCAGCGCGCTGTACTGGGCGATGGGGCTGGCGTTCTGGATCAGCCATGCGTTCTTCGGCCGAAACCTGCTCAAGATGCTGATGGGCGAGCAGTTGGCCTTGCCGCCAGAGGTTTGGGCGCGCCTGAACCTGGCCTGGGTCATATTCTTCGGGCTGATGGGCCTGTTGAACATCTGGGTGGCCTATACCTTCTCCACCGACACCTGGGTCAACTTCAAGCTCTTCGGCGTGCTGGGCCTCGTCCTGGTGTTCACGGTGGGCCAGGGCCTGTACCTGGGCCGATACCTGAAGGACGAGCCCAAGGAGACGCCTTGACCGCCCCCCAGGCCGTGACGGCTCGCCAAATCGAAGACTGCCTGCGTGCGGCCTTGGCACCCGTCGATGCCATCACCGTCCAGGACGACAGCGCGGCGCATGCCGGCCATGCCGGCGCGCGGGAAGGCCGGCACTTCTCGGTCCGAATCGTGGCCGCGCGCTTCACCGGGCTGGGCCGTGTGGCCCGTCATCGCCTTGTGTATGATGCCCTGGCCCCCCTGATGCGCAACGGCATCCACGCGCTGGCCTTGCACACCAGCGCCCCCGATGAAACCACCGCGGCAGCTCCGGCTGGATCGTCCGGCCAGGCTCCACAGCCGTAGCAGATCCCAAGGCCCATCCGTCGGCCCGCCCCTCCCTGAAAGGTTTCTTACGCCCATGAACGTCCAGACCCTTGCCGCGCGCGCCGTCGCCGTTGCCGTCCTTGCCCTGGCCTTGCCGGTGTCCGCGCAGAACATCGCCGTCGTCAACAGCAAGCCGGTGCCCAAGTCGCGCATCGAGCCGATGATCAAGCAGGCCGAGCGCAGCGGCCAGAAGGTCAGCGCCGAGCAGGAAGCCCAGCTCAAGGAGCGAGCGGTGCTGTTCGAGATCTTCACGCAGGAAGCCGAAAAGCGGGGCCTGGCGGCCAGCGCCGACTACAAGTCACGCATGGAACTGGCGCGCCAAAGCACGCTGGTGCAGTTGCTGTTCGAGGACTATCGGGTCAAGAACAAGGTGACCGATGCCGAGGCCAAGGTCGAGTACGACAAGTTCAAGGGTCAGGCCACTGGCACCGAATACCGCGCCCGCCATATCCTGGTCGAGGCCGAGGACGAGGCCAAGAAGCTCATCGCCCAGATCAAGGCCGGCGGCAGCTTCGAGGAGCTGGCCAAGAAGCACTCCAAGGACCCGGGCTCCGGCCAGAACGGCGGCGACCTGGACTATGCCAAGGCTGATGCCTATGTGCCGGAGTTCACCCAGGCGATGCAGAAGCTGAAGAAGGGCGAGATGACCGAGGCCCCGGTGAAGAGCCAGTTCGGCTTCCACATCATCAAGCTGGAGGACACGCGCGAGGCGCAGTTCCCGGACTTCGAGTCGGTGAAGGCCCAGATCGTCCAACGGCTGGAACAGACCAAGCTGCAGAAGTTCCAGGAGGACGTCCGCAAGGCGGCCAAAACGGACTTCAAGTTCGCCCAGTAACGATAACTGGTGCCGACCACGAAAGCGTCGTGGGCTGGCATTGAATAGGGGCGCCTGCGGCGCCCCTCTTTGCTGGTGCCACCCGGGGCACGCTCAGACCAGACGGCCCGCTTCGATACGCAACTGCCGGTCGCAGCGCTGCGCGATCGCCCGGTCGTGGGTGACCAGGACCAGGGTCGTGCCGCTGTCGCGATTCATCTCGAACATCAGGTCCATCACCCGCTCGCCCGTGGCGAAGTCAAGGCTGCCGGTCGGCTCATCGGCCAGTAGAACGGCCGGCTCGACCACGAAGGCGCGTGCCAGGGCCACCCGCTGCTGCTCGCCGCCGGACAACGTGCGCGGGTAGTGGCGCAGGCGCTCGGCCAGCCCGACCCGCTGCAGCATGGCCGCAGCCTTGTCGCGCGCATCGGCGCGGCCCTGCAGCTCCAGCGGCAGCATGACGTTTTCCAGTGCGCTCAGGTTGGGCAGCAGTTGGAAGCTCTGGAACACAAAGCCGACGCGACGCGCCCGTGCCGCGGCCCGTGCGTCCTCGTCCAGCGCGAACAGGTCGACGCCGTCCAGGCGTACCGTGCCGGAGGTCGGCAAGTCCAGGCCGGCGATGATGGCCAGCAAAGTGCTCTTGCCGGATCCCGACGCGCCAACAATGGCCGTCGACTCGCGCGCCGCGAGGCGGAAATCGATGTCGTGGAGAATCGTCAGCGTGCCGGTCGAATCGGTCACCTGGCGGGTGACATGATCGACCTCGATGATGGATGGGCTCATGAAGACGATTCGCAGGGAGAGGTCCGCAGCGCAAATGCCGCCGGATGGTTGGCGGCGTCGTGCCTGGCTGTTGGCGCACTGTAGCCTCTGGCTCGCTGCGCCCGCGCTGGCAAAGGGCAATACCCCGCGGCATGTGGTGCTGGTCGTGGGCGACAGCCTGTCGGCCGAGTACGGCATCGGCCGCGGCCAGGGCTGGGTCGCCCTGCTGGAGCAACGAATGCGCGCCGAGAAGATCGATGCACGGGTGGTCAACGCCAGCATCAGCGGCGACACCACATCCGGCGGCCGGTCCCGTCTGCCGGCGCTGCTGAAACAGCACCGGCCGACCCACGTGGTGATCGAGCTCGGCGGCAACGATGCCCTGCGCGGGTTGCCCCTGGCCATGACCCGCGACAACCTGAACGCAATGGCCGGTGAGGCTCGTCACGCCGGTGCACGTGTGTTGGTCGCGGGCATGCAGGTGCCGCCCAACTACGGGCGTGACTACGGCACGCAGTTTGCGGCATTGTTTGCCGATGTGGCCAAGGCACACCAGGCGGCCCTGGTGCCCTTTCTGCTGGCCGGTGTGGCCGATGTGCCGGATGCCGAGAGGTGGTTCCAGGCTGACCGCATCCATCCGGTGGCGCAGGCGCACCCCAAGATCCTGGACAACGTCTGGGCGGTACTCCGGCCGCAGCTGACCAGGCCCTGATGCCGGCGCCTGCGCGGCGCCGGCGACCTACTGCTGCTGGGTTCGTGGGCCGCGGTCCCGCGGCGGCTCGGCACGTTCACGCGCCGGCGGCTCGGCCCGGGCCTTGCCATCGTCGTCGCGCTTGCGGTCCTTGCCGTCCTTGTCGTCTCGCGGTGCAGGCGTCGGGCGCACCGGCGCGGCTGTTGCGGGCGGCGTCGCAGCGGGTGCCGGCGGCGGCAACGTCCGGGGCGCCACCGGCTGCGGTGCCGCCGCCTGAGGCGGGACGGGCGGCGTTGGCGGCAACGCCCGAGGCACCATCGGCTGCGGTGTTGCGGCCTGCGGTGTGGCGGCCTGGTGTGGGGCGGGCGGCGCCGCTGGCGGCCGCAGCACTACGGGCGGCGCAGGGCTGATGGCAGCGGGCCCAGGCAACGTGGTCACGGCCCGCACCGGCGGTGTCGGACGAACGGGCTCAGCCTCATCCCGGACGCGGGGGGCCTCGGGCCGGACCATCGGAAGTGGCGCTACCACGGTTGCCGGCGCCGCCGGCGTCATGGCCGACGGCTGGGCCACCGGCGACGGCACTACAGACGGCACCACCGACGGCACCGCCGGTGGCTGACCGGCACGACCCTGCGGCACAGGGATGCGCTCGCGTTGCGGCATCACGCCGGGCGCCGGGCGCGGCTGTGCGGCCACGGCCGCGACCAGCGGCGCGGCAGGTGCCTGCATCATGGGCGTCAAGGCCTGGTTGGACAACCCATGCCGGTGGGCATCGATGGGTTGTACCGGCACCACCGAACGGTGTCCCTTGAAGACATCGGTCGACACGACGGTCAGCGCACCGGGGGCATGCTGGTTGGCCCAGGGGTGCGACCGCCCGCCCGGGTTGGCCGGGATGCGCTCGCGACCATCGTCGCCACGCCGATGGCCCGGCGGCGGCAAGTGCGGATGGTTGATGACGGTCACATGCCGCTGTCCACTGTGATACCAGGGCCGGTAGGCCTCCCAGGGCGCGAGCGGGACCCAGCCCACGACCGGCCCGCCCATCTGGACCGACACGCTGACGCCTGGGCTGTGGCCGACAAAAGCCACCAACGCCGGTGCATACACCGGCCGTGGCACGCGCGCGCCGGGTGCCCAGCACCAGCGGCCACCCACATGCACCCAGCGCCCATAGTGGAACGGCGCAAAACCCCAGGGCGCGTGGTCGATCCAGGTCCAGCCCCAAGGCGCGATCCACTTCCACTGGCCATGCCGATAGGGCGCCCAGCCGTTGGCCACCGAGCGCGGATACCAGATCGCGCCGTACTCGACATGGCTGGACCACTGACCATGGCGGTCAAGGTCCTCCCAGCCGGTCATCTCGGTGGAGACATAGCGGGTGGATGTGCCCGTGTCGTCAACGCGGTCGTCCCGCGCGACCCACTGGCTGAAGGCATCGCCGGCCTGGCCGACCCAGTTGTAGTGGGTCTCCCGCCGCGGGCCCTGTTGCCAGAACTCGGCATGCCGACCGGCCGGCACATCCAGTGCCGAGTCGGGCGCATCAAACTGCAAGGCGCCCTGCCAGGCGCCAGCACGGGTTGAGTCGTTGCGTCGCTCGACCCGATAGTGGCCCGGGCGCTGCGGCAGCAGCCGACCTTCGGCCGTCAGAACTTCGATCTCTCGCGCCACTTCAGGTGAACGCACCCGCAATGCCAGCGTTCCCTGGTGCAATTGCATCGACAACCGGTCATCGTCCAGACGGCGAAACTCGAGGTCGGTCGCGCCGTCCAGGCGGACGGTGGTGGAGCCAATGCGCAACTCGGCAAACGTGCCCGCATCGGTAGACAAGCGGTCACCGCCTGTGAGCGGCCGGTTGTGGAGCGCGGCTGTCCACTCGCCTTGGTGGACGTCGAAGATCCAGACCGTGCCCTGCACTTCCACCAGCCGGCCCACACGCCCGGGCGGGTCGTCTGCCGCCTGCACCGACGCGGCCATGGCCAGGACCAGCAACGCCTGAATCCACCGCGCTGTCTGGCTGACCCCAAACCGGATGACGCGTTGCAGCATGGTTGACTCCCGACTGATGGTCATGGTCGGTCTAACGCGCGATGGCCGACTTGGGCTGACGCGTTGGCGCCAGGAGCCGCCATTTCCGCGCGCCACTGACATCCTGCAACACGCTCAGATCGCGACAGCCCCTGGCGCCGGTCGCGCATCTGCGGCCCGCCACCAACGAGCCAGCGCCAGGCCGGTCACGATATGCCACATGCCCCACTGGCTGACCAGGACCACCATACCGACGTCGCTGTCGAACTGCAGCGCGATGATGCCCAATGCCAGCCCGGCGTTCTGCATGCCGCCTTCGATGATGACCGCACGTCGGTCGCGCGGGCCGAGGCGGAAGGCTCTAGCGGCGGCCCAGCCCAGCAACAGACCGCAGGCGTTGTGGGCCACCACCAGCAGGAACGGCAGGATGATCTGCGCGGTGATGAGGTGTCGGTCCCGCACCAGGCCCACCAGCACGAACGCCAGCAGGGCCAGCAAGGCAAATCGCTTCAGCGGTCGGCGCAGGCGCGTTGTCAGGGCGGATGCATGGTGGTTCAACAGCAGCCCGGCGGCCATCGGCACGGCCAGCAGGCCCAGCAGGCTGAAGGCGATACCGGTCGGGTCGACCTGCAACTGGCGCATCCAGCCGGCGGTTGCCGGGTTCGACGCCACCATCCACGCAAAGTTGAAGGGCGTCAGCACCAGCGCCAGCAATGCTGCCACGGCCGAGATGCTGACGCTCAGGGCGGTGTTGCCGCGTCCCAGGTGCGTGATGACATTGGACAGTGCCCCACCCGGGCAGGCCGCCACCAGGATCATCGCGACTTCCAGGTTCGGGGGCAGGTCCAGCGCCAGCGTGGCCAACAAGGTGGCCGCCGGCAGCAGCACGAACTGCGGCACCAGGCCGCACACCACGGCGCGCGGCATCTGCAGCACGCGGTGGAAGTCCAGCCAGCGCAGGTCCAGCGCGACGCTGAAGACCATTGCGGCGAGCACCGCGCTGAGCACCCATTGGGCAGTCGACATCGGGGGCCTGTAGGAGCAGAGACGCTGTCGGCCACACGCTCGGTGGCGCGGGACGCACCTCAGTCGTCGGGCTGCCCGTCAAGTTCCGGGAACAGGACGCTGGTGAACCCCAGCCGGGTGAGGTCGGTCATGCGGGTCGGATACAGCCGACCGATCAGATGGTCGCACTCATGCTGCACCACCCGCGCATGGAAGCCGTCGGCCTCGCGGTCGATAGCCTGTCCTTCGGCATCAAAGCCACGGTAGCGGATGCGCGCATGGCGCGGCACCACGCCGCGCAGGCCGGGCACCGACAGGCAGCCCTCCCAGCCCTCCTCCATCGCATCATCCAGCGGCGTGATGACCGGGTTGACCAGCACCGTGCTCGGCACCGCTGGCGCCTGTGGATAGCGTTCGTTGCTGTCAAAGCCGAAGATCACCACCTGCAAGTCCACGCCGATCTGCGGCGCCGCCAGGCCCGCCCCATTTGCCGCGGCCATGGTGTCGAACAGGTCCACGACCAGCGCTCGCAGCGCTGCCGAGCCGAAATGGGTGACCGGCTGCGCCACGCGCAGCAGCCGGGCATCGCCCATGCGCAAGATCTCTCGTACCGCCATCAGGTGCCTTGATCGGTTGGTTGGGGGAGTGCGGACAACAGCTGTAGCAACCCTTCTTCGTCGAGCACGGTGACGCCAAGCTCGCGGGCGCGGTCCAGCTTGGAGCCGGCCTCGGCGCCGGCCACGACGAAGTCGGTCTTCTTCGACACCGTGCCGGCCACCTTGCCGCCGGCCGCCTCGATGCGCTCGCGCGCGGCGTCGCGCGACAGTGTCGGCAGGCTGCCGGTCAGGACCAATGTGCGGCCGGCCAGCGGGCGTGGGGCATCGGCCTGCGCCGCGGTCTCGTCCCATTGGACGCCACAGGCCTGGAGCTGGCGCACCACCTCCAGGTTGTGCGGTTGCGCAAAGAAGTCCCGGATGCTGGCAGCGACGACGGGGCCGACATCCGGCACCTGCAGCAGCGCCGCCTCGTCCGCATCGATCAGCCGGTCCAGGCTGCCGAAGTGCCGGGCCAGGTCGCGCGCGGTTGACTCGCCGACCTGACGGATCCCCAGTGCAAAGAGAAAGCGCTGCAACGTGGTGCGACGGCTGCGCTCCAGGGCCTGGACCAGATTGGCCGAGCTGCGCTCGCCCATGCGGTCCAACGCAGCCAGCGCGGACAGACCCAGCCGATACAAATCGGGCAGCGACTGGATCACTCCACCGTCGACCAGCTGATCGACCAGCTTGTCGCCCAGGCCCTCGATGTCCATGGCGCGGCGGCCGGCAAAGTGCAGCAGCGCCTGCTTGCGCTGGGCCGGGCAATACAGGCCGCCGGTGCAACGGTGCTCCAGGCTGCCCTTCTCGCGCCGCACGGCGGTGCCGCACACCGGGCAGGCGGCCGGCATGCGGAAGTTGGTCACGTAGGCCGCCCGCGCGCCGGGCATGCGGCCCACGACCTCGGGGATCACGTCGCCGGCCCGCCGCACGATCGCCATGTCGCCGACACGCACGCCCTTGCGGCGCAGCTCGAACCGGTTGTGCAGCGTGGCATTGCTGACCGTGGTGCCGCCGACGAACACCGGTTCCAGCTTGGCCACCGGCGTCAGCTTGCCGGTACGGCCGACCTGGATGTCGATGCCGTTCAGGCGTGTGGCCTGCTCCTGCGCCGGGTACTTGTGGGCCACCGCCCAGCGCGGCTCACGGGTCTTGAAGCCGAGCTGGCGCTGCAGGTCCAACCGGTCGACCTTGTAGACCACGCCATCGATGTCGAAGGGCAGCGTGTCGCGCAACGCCTGCACCTGCTGATGGAAGGCGACCAGCCCGGCCGCGCCACAGACGCGACGACGCAGGTCGTTGACCGGCAGGCCGAAACCGGCAAGCGCATCGAGAAGACCGGAATGGCGATCCGGCATCGTCCAGCCCTGTGCCTGCCCGAGGCCGTAGGCAAAGAAGCTCAGACGGCGTGATGCGGTAACCGTTGGGTCGAGCTGCCGCACCGCGCCGGCGGCGGTGTTGCGCGGGTTGACATAGGTCTTCTCGCCACGCTCGCGCTGCTGGGCATTGAGCCGCTCGAAGTCGTCGCGCCGCATGTAGATCTCGCCGCGCACCTCGAGCACCGGCGGCGGCGCGCCCAGCAGCCGCAGCGGCACTTGGCCGATGGTGCGGATGTTGGCCGTGACGTCCTCGCCGGTCTCGCCGTCGCCGCGCGTGGCGGCCAGTGTGAGCACGCCATGCTCGTAGCGCAGGTTGATGGCCAGCCCGTCGAACTTGAGTTCGGCGACATAGTCGACGTCCGGGTCGGTTCCCGTCATCTCCAGCTCGCGGCGGACCCGGGCATCGAAGGCTCCGGCGCCATCAGCCGAGGTGTCGGTCTCGGTCTGGATGGACAGCATGGGCACGGCATGGCGCACGGGTGCCAGTGCATCCAGGATGGGGCCGCCCACCCGCTGCGTCGGCGAGTCCGCCGTGCACAGCGCGGGGTACGCCCGCTCCAGCGCCTGCAATTCCTGGAACAGGCGGTCGTACTCGGCGTCCGGGACTACTGGATCGTCCAGCACGTAGTAGCGATGCGCATGGTGATGCAGCTCGGCGCGCAGTTGCGCCGCGCGCGCCTGCTGCGGCAGCGGCGCCAGGTCCTCATCCGACATCGGGCGTGCCCTCCATGCGATAGCGCTCGAACCCCACACCCTGGAACGGCTCGGTCACACACCGCACCAGCGGCATGCCGACAGCCTCGAAGATCGGCCTGGAGAACGGCGTGGCCCAGGCGCCAAACCGCCGCAGGCCTTGCGCCTGGCCATGTGCCAGTGCATGGCCCAGCAAGGCTCGGCCCAGCCCCGACCGCATGCGCTCCACCCGCACATACAACGAGCGGATCTCGCCGCCGGCATCGACACCACAGAAGCCGTCCACCACGGCGCCGTCTCCTTCGCTGTTGGCAACAAGCGTATCGGCACCCAGGATGTAGTCGGTGAAGGCCGGGTCCTGCGCAAAGCGCACCCAGGCCTCTGTCTGCGCGATGCTGTAGACCTTCGGCCCCATGCGACGTGCGCAATCGGCATACAGCTGTGCCAGCGCCGGCACGTCGTCCGGCCCGGCTCGCCGCAGCGACACGATGGCCGGGCTCATCCGCTGAACAGGCGCCGTGCGGTCGGCGACCCGGCGGCCAGGTCGCGCGCTTCCAGCGCACGGTACAGGCCGGCGACCTCCTGACCGATGACCGCAAAGCCCTGCAGCGGGATGGGACGGCCATCCTCGTCAAGGATGTCGGCTGACATGTCGGCGGCCAGGCCATGTGCTGCACGGTGCCAGGCCGGAAACGGCTCGGCGGCCTCCGGTGTCTGCGGCAGGTCCAGCACCAGGGTCAGCTCGTGGACGGCGCTGGCCTGCGGGTCCTCGGCCAACGCGGCCTGGGCGTCAAAGTTCAGCACCAGGACGGGCGGCGCACCAGCCTCGGCTGCCGGCTGCACCAGGCGGCCCGGCAGCGCCCCAGCCACAAACCCGTGGCGCAACGCGGTGTGCTGGATGTAGCCCACCGTCCACGCCGGCCCGCGCGCACGCAGCTTGAGCGCGAGCTGCCCGTCATGCCCGCTGGCAAAGGCGTCCAGCTCGCGACCGCGCGCCACGGCGTCCGGCATGTCGGGCGGCACCGCCACCGCACCCAAGGCATCGGCCAACACCTGCACCGTCTGCACGAACTCGGAGTACTCGATGGGTGACAACGGGCCGCCGCGGTTGGCCAGCTGTGCGGCTGCCTGCAGCTCGCTGTAGCGCTGGCCTGACTGGACCGCGCACCAGTCACCGGTCTCGGCATCCAGGCCCTCGAAGATCACCACCTTGCTGCCGACCCGGCGCAACGCCGGCAGATGGGCCAGCACCAGTTCGGCCGCCACCGGCTCGTCCAGCGCCAGCGGCACGATGGCATCTATCAGTGCGTCGATGCGCGCCATGCGGCGGACCAGCGGCGCGCGCAGAGCCAGGTCGGTATCAACGTCGTCGGCAGCAGCGCCGCCCTGGTTGGCCATGCCCGGCAGCGTCGGCTCGATGCGCGGCGGCTCCTCTGCGGCCTTGCGCGGCTGCGCCCGCCGGGCCGTCCATGCTCCATGGGCCACCACGGCCGCCAGTACCAGCGCTGCCGCGATGATCAGCGCGACCGTCAGCGTCATCGCCTGTCGCGCCCTGCCTTCAGGCAGCCTCCGCCAGGTGCACCGCCTCGGCAATGTCGACCGCGACGATGCGCGACACGCCCTGCTCCTGCATGGTGACGCCGATCAACTGCTCCGAGATCTCCATGGTGATCTTGTTGTGGCTGATGAACAGGAACTGGGTGCCCTTGGTCGACATCTCGGTGACCAGCCGGCCGTAGCGCTCGGTGTTGGCATCGTCCAGCGGTGCGTCCACCTCGTCAAGCAGGCAGAACGGCGCGGGGTTGAGCATGAAGATCGCAAACACCAGCGCGATCGCGGTCAGGGCCTTCTCGCCGCCGGACAGCAAGTGGATGCTGGAGTTCTTCTTGCCCGGTGGCTGTGCCAGGACCTGCACGCCGGCGTCCAGGATCTCGTCACCCGTCATCTGCAGCCGGGCTGTGCCGCCACCGAACAAGCTGGGGAACATGCGCCCGAAATGCTCGTTGACCTGATCGAAAGTCTGCTTGAGTAGGTCGCGGGTTTCCAGGTCGATCTTGTGGATCGCATCCTGCAGGGTCTGCATCGCCTCGTTGAGGTCGGCGCTCTGCGCGTCCAGGAAGGTCTTGCGTTCCCGCGCCGTCGTCAGCTCCTCCAGGGCCGCCAGATTGACCGCACCCAGGTCGTTGATATCGCGATTGATGCGGTCGATCTCGGCCTGCAGGCCGGTCAGGCGCACACGCTCCTGCTCGACGCCAGCGGCCAGGGCCTCCAGGTCGACCTGGGCCGCCTGCAACTGCTCCAGGTATTGCGCGCCGCCCAGCTGGGCCGCCTGCAGCTCCAGCTGCAACTGGGTGATGCGGGCGCGCTGCGGCTCCAGCGACTGCTCCAGCGCGAGCCGCTGCTCATCGCCCTGGCGCATGGCGGCAGCACCTTCGTCATAGTGGGCCCGCTGCGCGACCAGCTCGGTCTCACGCGTCAGCTTCAGTTCCAGCGCACCCTGCAACCCGGACTGCGCCGCGGCGCTGTCGAGTTGCCCCAGCTCCATCTCCATCTGGGCGCCACTGTCGGCATTGCCACGAACCTGCGCCTGTGCGGTGTCGATCAGGCGTTGCAGCTCGGCGCTGCGGGCCGTCAGCGCGCGGGCCTCAAAGCGGAACTCCTGAGCGCGGGTCTCCAACGCGCGCAGCTGGGTCCGGGCATCGGCCAGGCCGCGCTCGGCACGGATCGCGGCGTCCTCCAGGTCGGCATGCCGCTGCTGCGCGTCGGCCAGGTCTTCGTCCAGCGAGGCCAGCCGCCCCTCGGCCTCGTCGCGCCGGGCGTCCAGCGCCTCCAGTTGCCCCTGGAGGTCCGCCTGCTCGGCGTCCAGCTGCTGGCGGCGTGCCACGGCGGCATCGGCCTGCTGGCGCAGTTGCTGATGCTCCATCTGCAGCCGATGGGCGATGCCTTGGGCCTCGGCGGCCTGCCGACGAGCCTGAGCCAGCTGCTGCTGGATGTCGCTGCAGGCCGCCTCCAGGCGCACCAGCATGGTCCGGGACTCGTCCGCGATCAGCCCTTGGGCCCGGTGCGCACGCTCCAGGTTCTCGATCTCCTGCGCCCTCGCCAGCAACCCGGCCTGCTCGCTGTCCGGGGCGTAGAAGCTGACCGCACTGCGCGACACCGCATGGCCCTCACGCGTGACGATGATCTCGCCGTGCGCCAGGCGGGCGCGCCGCGCCAGCGCCTCATCGAAGCTCGCGGCGGTATAGGCGCCCTCCAGCCAGTCGGCCAGCAGGGCGCGCAGGCCGGCGGACTCGGCCGGCAGCCGCACCAGGTCGGCCAGACGGGGCAGACCGTTGCCAGCCGATGCCGGCGGCGGGTTGTCCTGCAGGCTGTAGAAGGCCAGGCGCGCCGGCGGCGCGTCGGTGGCGAAGGCGCGCACCATCTCCAGGCGCTGGATCTCCACCGCGCCCAGCCGCTCACGCAGCGCCGCCTCCAGCGCCGGCTCCCAGCCGGCCTCCACATGCAGCCGGGTCCACAGGCCCTGCAGGCCCTCCAGGCCGTGCCGCGCCAGCCAGGGCTTGAGCTTGCCCTCGGTCTGCACCTTCTCCTGCAGCGCCCGCAGCGCCTGGCCGCGGGCGGCAAGTTCGGCCAGGCGTTGGGCATCCGCCTGGGCCCGGGCCGCCTGCTCGCGCCGCTCGTCCTCCAGCGCCGGCGCCCGCTCCTGCAACTCATGCAGCCGCGCATCCGCCTCGTCGCGCTGCGTCTCGGCCACGCCGATGCGCTCGGCGACATCGCCTAAGCGGACCATGTCGGGCGCGCTGAGCTGCCGGCCCTCGCCCTGCAGGCGCTCCAGCCGGGACATCACCTGGCGTCGCTGCTCATCGACATGGCGCGACTCCGCCGCACCGAGCTGGATCTGCTGCGAGACGGCGCTGGCCGCGCGCTGCTGGTCGTTGGCCTGCGCCTGGGCGCTGCGCCAGGCCGCCTCGATCTCCGGCAGGCCACCCTGGGCCTCCTCGGCCTGGGCCGCCAGCAGGTCGGCCTGCTCCTGCGTGGCCTCGATGCGGACAGCCACCTCAGCCAGCTCCGTCTCGGCCTGCCCACGCTGCTGGTCCCACTGCCGAGTCTGCGCCGTCAGCTCGGCGATACGCTGCTGCACGCGCTGGCGGCTGTCGGCCACGTGGCGGATGCGGTCCTCGATGCGCGTCAGCTCCAGGGCCGCCTCGGCCAGGGCGCCCTGCGCGAAGTGCAGCGCCTGCCCCTGCTCATAGTGGCCCTGACGGCGCTGCTCCTGTGCCGCCTCCAGATGACGCAATTCGGCGACGCGGCCTTCCAGGGCGTTGACGGCCTCGTCGACGGCCTTCTGCACGCGGGTCGCCTCGCCGGCAGCGTCGCGGTGCTTGAGGAACCACAATTGATGCAGCCGCAGCGCACCGCGCTCCTGCAGCGCGCGGTACTGCTGGGCCACCTCGGCCTGCTGCTCCAGGCGCGCCAGGTTGCTGCCCAGCTCGCGCAGGATGTCATCGACCCGGGTCAGGTTCTCGCGCGTGTCCTTGATGCGGTTCTCGGTCTCGCGGCGGCGCTCCTTGTACTTGGAGACGCCGGCGGCCTCCTCCAGGAACAGCCGCAGTTCCTCGGGTCGCGACTCGATGATGCGGCTGATCGTGCCCTGGCCGATGATGGCGTAGGCGCGCGGCCCCAGCCCGGTGCCGAGGAACACGTCCTGGACATCGCGCCGCCGAACCGGCTGGTTGTTGATGAAGTAGCTGGAGGTGCCGTCGCGTGTCAGCACGCGGCGCACGGCCAGCTCGGCGTACTGGTTCCATGGCCCGCCGGCACGGGCGGCGCTGTTGTCGAAGACCAGCTCGACGCTGGCGCGCGCGGCCGGCTTGCGGCTGGTCGAGCCGTTGAAGATGACGTCCTGCATCGACTCGCCGCGCAGCTCGCTGGCCTTGCTCTCGCCCAGCACCCAACGCACCGCGTCGATGATGTTGGACTTGCCGCAACCATTGGGGCCGACGACGCCTACCCTTTGACCGGGCAATTGAAAGGTCGTCGGGTCGGCAAAGGACTTGAATCCGGCGAGCTTGATCTGACTGAGTCGCATGCGCGGGTATGCAGCCGCAAGTGGTTGATTTGTCTTGGAAAAATGCCGCCGGACGACAGGTCGGGCGGCATCGCGAGGCAGGGGCGGATGTTAGCATCGCGCCCCCTCCCGACCCCTGGCAGAGCCCCTGCGCCGCGCCTGCTGCGGCGGCAACCAAAGGCCCGCCGGGCCGCCCCGCATCCACGCCTTCATTGACCATGCCAAAGAAGCCACTGGCCACGCGCGAGCGCGCGCTGCCGCCCAACCCGCCCAGTGCGCCCAGCCGCGAGCTGCATACCTTCGACAACCCGGCACCGCAACGCGACTACCGCATCCGCTTCGAGGTGCCTGAGTTCACCTGCCTGTGCCCGTTGACGGGCCAGCCGGACTTTGCGCACTTCAGCATCGACATGGTCTGCGACAATCGCTGCATCGAGCTGAAGAGCCTGAAGATGTACTTCTGGAGCTACCGCGACGAGGGCGCCTTCCACGAGGCGGTCACCAACCGCATCCTGGATGATCTGGTTGCCGCGGCGTCGCCGCGGTTTGCGCGTGTCACCGCGCGCTGGTTCGTGCGTGGCGGCATTCACACCGACATCGTGGTCGAGCACCGCCGCAAGGGCTGGCAGCCGGCCGCACGCATCGACCTGGACGTCCTGCCCGCGTCAACCGCGGGCCACTGAGTCGTCGGGGCCGGCTCGCAGACCGGACTACGCAGCCGGCTTGGTGCCGGGCCGGCGCGCCTTGACCGGCACGCTGCGCCGTGTGGCTTCGGAAATGGCCAGCTTCAGGCGCTTGGCCAGCGAACTGCTGGCTCGGTCGCTGACGAAGGTATAGGCGCCGTTCTCCCAGACACAGTTGCCCCGAATCGGCCGCAGGCTGGCGCCACCGCTGCCCATCAGGCCGGCCAGCAGGTTGCGATGGTTGCTGGTGATGTTCTCGGCCATGATGACCTTGCAGTCGTCGGCGCTGGCCAGCGCCAGGAAGGCAATGCGCCGTGGGGGCTTGTCCGGGTCGGGCGTGGCACCCGGCTTGGGCGCCAGCGCCCGCACCTGGCGCAGCCCCTCGTCCAGCCGACGCCGCAGCATCCGCAACTCTCCCGACTCCAGGGCCGCTGCGCTCTGCCATTGCTTCAGGCGCGAGCGGGCATCCGCCAGCTCGACGTTCCATTTGCTGCCCAATGTGGCGGCAAAGCGCTGGATGGTCTGCGCCAGGTTCAGCGCCGGTTTGGGCACGGCGGCCTCCTTGGCGCACATCTTTTCGAACTGCGATGCCAGGTTGCGCACCTCGGACGCGATGTCGGCCACAGCCCGCACCTTGGCCACGCCTTGCGACTCCATCTGCGACAGGCGTGTGGCCACGTCGGCGGGCTGGGCCGGTTGCCGGCTGTCAAAGCCATCCAGGTCGCAGGCGTCGTGCGCGCGCCGCAGCCGCCGCAGCGCGTCAGCCAGGCCGACGCGCTCCAGCTGCGGCACGGCCTTCAGCGCCAGCTTTTCCTGCTCTTCCCAGCGCGCCGCGGCCAGCGCGTAGGGATAGTCGACCGGGATCATGTCGGGATTTCCGCTCCAGGTTTCGCCCCGCTGTCAGGGTCAGCGCCAGACCGCTGCGACGCGTCTTGGTGGGCTGGAATGCCATGCCGGGACTGGCGCAGACGATGATGACACAGCTGACATGTGGACATGGCAGTTCCGCTCCATTCGCTTGCGGACGCTGTTCGTATCATCCGCGCCTGCTCCATCCCCGAACCGGACGCCCCGCCATGCGCAAGATCCTGATGCCGCTGTCCATTGGCCTTTTGTCGGCCTGCCTGCTGTTGGCACCGCCCGCCAGGGCGGCCCTGGACGTCGGCGAGAAGGCGCCGGAGTTTTCCATCGACGCCTCGCTGGGCGGCAATGTCTTCCGGTTCAGCTTGGCCGAGTACCTGAAGAAGGGGCCGGTGGTGCTGTACTTCTTTCCGGCCGCGTTCTCGACCGGCTGCACGATCGAGGCCAACCGCTTCGCCGACGCCAGCGACGACTTCAAGGCCCTTGGGGCCACGGTGATCGGTGTGTCCCATGACGACATCGAGACGCTGAAGCGCTTCTCCACCACCGAATGCCGCAGCAAGTTTGCGGTCGGCGCCGACGTCACCCAGTCCGTGATGAAGTCCTATGACGCGGTGCTGACCTTGAAGCCCGACTGGGCCAGCCGGACGTCCTACGTGATCTCACCCGATGGGCGCATCGTCTACCAGTACACCAGTCTGAACCCGCTGCGCCACGTCTCCAACGTCATGGCCGCACTCAAGGGTTGGTCGGCCCAGCAGAAAAAGTAGCCGCCTTGGCCGCACCCGCTCCCGTCGTCGGCACACCGACGTATCAGAAGTTTGCGGTCGACGTCCGCCGCAGTGCCATTGACGGCCACGGTGTCTTTGCGGCGGTCGCCATCCCCGAGCGGCGAAAGATCGGCGAGATCCGCGGCCAGGCCATCAGCGTGGCTGAGGCGCGTCGACGTGCCGCTGCCCAACGCCGCATCATGATCGTTGAGCTGTCACATCGCAAGGCCATCGACGCCTCGTCGTCCAGCGATCCGATGCGTTTCACGAATCACAGCTGTCAGCCGAATGCACGGCTGTCGATCCGCGCCGGGCGCATCGAGTTCTATGCCATCCGGTCCATAGCGCCCGGCGCCGAAATCACGGTCAACTACGGCGAGACCCACCACGAGGGCACGCTGCGTTGTCGATGTGGCGTGCCGGGCTGCATCGGCTGGCTTTGAACCCGGGTTGGCTTGGCGCGCTGGGCGTTCGCGTCGGCAGACCGCGTCCGATAATCCCGCGATGATGAATCCCCGGCTGGACCGGCTGCAGCCCTACCCCTTCGAGCGGCTTCGCGAGCTCACCGCCGGCATCCGGCCGCCGGCACACCTTTCGCCGATCAGCCTTGGCATCGGCGAGCCCCGCCATGCCACGCCGGCCTTCATCCGCCAGGCGCTGATCGATGCACTGGACGGCCTGTCTTCCTATCCGGCAACAGCGGGGGAGCCTGCCTTGCGCAGGGCCTGCGCGGACTGGGTGCGCCGACGCTATGGCGCCAGCCTGGACCCCGTGACCCAGGTGCTGCCGGTCAACGGCACGCGCGAGGCGCTGTTCGCGCTGGCACAGGCCGTGGTCGACCCAGACGACCGTGACGCAGTGGTGGTCTGTCCCAATCCGTTCTATCAGATCTACGAAGGCGCCGCGCTGCTGGCGGGCGCCACGCCGGTGTTTGCCAACAGCGACCCGGCGCGCAACTTTGCGCCGGATTGGCAAGCCATACCCGACAGCACATGGGCCCGCACCCGGCTGATCTATGTCTGCTCGCCCGGAAACCCCACCGGTGCAGTGGCGGGGCTGGAGGAATGGCGGCTGTTGTTCGACCTCAGCGACCGCTATGGCTTTGTCATCGCCAGTGACGAGTGCTACTCCGAGATCTGGTTCCAGGGTGCCCCACCCCTGGGCGTGCTGCAGGCGGCACAGGCCCTGGGCCGCCATGACCTGCGCCGCGTGGTGCTGCTGACCTCGCTGTCCAAGCGCTCCAACGTGCCTGGGCTGCGTTCGGGCTTTGTCGCGGGCGACGCCGCCATCCTGAAAGGCTTCCTGCTGTACCGCACTTATCACGGCAGCGCCATGAGCCTGCCCGTGCAGCGCGCCAGCCAGGCCGCCTGGGCCGACGAGACCCACGTCGAGACCAACCGCGCGCTGTACCGCGCCAAGTTCGAGTCCGTCACGCCAGTGCTGGCCACCGTGCTGCAGGTGCGCCTGCCCGATGCCGGCTTCTACCTCTGGGCCGCGGTGCCTGGAGGGGACGACGTGGCCTTCGCGCAGGGCTTGCTGGCTCAATACAATGTGACCGTCCTGCCGGGCAGCCTGCTGGCCCGGTCGTCACATGGCGTCAATCCGGGCCAGGGCCGCATCCGCATGGCTCTCGTGGCCGAGCCGGCCGAGTGCCTGGAAGCCGCCCACCGCATCGTCGATTTCACCCGCGCATTCAGCGCCTCAGCCTGACCCTTGCCGACCCCATGACCGCCCAACTGCAATCCCTCATCGACGTCGCCTGGGAAAGCCGCGCCACGATCAACGCCGTCAACGCGCCGGAGGTGGCCGCCGCCGTGGAGCAGGTGGTCGGCGAGCTCAACAAGGGCCGCCTGCGTGTGGCCGAGCGCCAGGGTGTCGGCCAGTGGACCGTCAACCAGTGGGTCAAGAAGGCCGTGCTGCTGTACTTCCGGCTGCACGACAACCAGGTGATGAAGGCCGGGGAGCTGGGCTTCTTCGACAAGGTGCCGGTCAAGTTCGCGCACCTGGACGAGGCGCAGATGCGCGCCAGCGGCGTGCGCGTGGTGCCGCCGGCGGTGGCCCGCCGTGGCAGCTTCATCGGCCGCAACGTGGTGCTGATGCCGAGCTACGTCAACATCGGCGCCTATGTCGACGAGGGCACGATGGTCGACACCTGGGCCACCGTCGGGTCCTGCGCCCAGATCGGCCGCAACGTGCACCTGTCCGGTGGCGTGGGCATCGGCGGCGTGCTGGAGCCGCTGCAGGCCAACCCG